>NC_010794.1:1800000-2100000 GCF_000019665.1 Methylacidiphilum infernorum V4
ATAGCCGTAACTCAAAGGGAACAGCCTGTCCACGATATGGTTGATCGGCCAAAACTGACCTTGGTGCGTATGCCCACAAACCAAAAGGTCGACTTGCTCTCTTACCGCTTCGTCAATGGCCGTCGGCCTATGATCCATGACCAGTATAGGCTTGCTCCTATCGCAATTCTTGAGAATTTCTCTTAGCGTTTTTCTCTTTGCCTTCCCTTCGATTATTTCCACGGCCTGATCATCTCTTCCAACAACATAGAAAAAATCATCCACCCGTCTCGTTTCGTCCCTCAGAACGGCGATACCGCAATTTTCAAGGAAAGAGGATAGACTGTCGGAATCGTAAAAACATTCATGGTTGCCTATACAACTATAAACGCCGTAGCCGGCCGAAAGGCTTTTGAAAAAATGCTCAATCCCTTCTTTTTCCAACACCCTCTTGCTTCCATCAAGCAGATCCCCGGGAAGCAAAATAAGATCCGGATCTAGGGAAAGAATTTTTTTCAAAATAATCGAAAGCCTTCTTTTGCCAATAGTTCCCCCGGCATGAATATCTGAAGCCACGACAACGCGCAGGGAACCAAGCGGACATTTTTTCTCTATGTGCAGCTCGATCTTTTTTATCTCGACGTTGAGGGCATTGAAATAACCCTTGAGTAAAACCCCTCCCACTGTTCCAATCATCCCTAGGGCTATGATCCAGGACCTACCCGAAAAAAGAGAATGAAAAGAGCCCGGCGTAATTAACCAACCCATATCTACAAGGCATATCCCAACAAAAAGGTAGATAACCCCGGGAAGCCAAAGGCTTGAGATGGCCAAAAGGCCGTTGATCAAGGGCATGTAAAACCAATCCTTGAGGTAAGAAAAAAGAAAATACCCAAAAACGGCCCAGGCACAGATCAACAGGTAAGCTCCCTGGAAAAGCCATAGGTGGGGAAGAACCAAAAAACCCCTTAAAACAACATAACCACTCAGCCCATAATAAAGGGCCAAAAAGAACACCCTTCTCATTTTTCAGCACAGCTCGCTCAAACTTTTTTCCGCCACCGCTCAAGCCGGAACTTTCTTCCCGGATGGTCCATTAATCTGCTCGCTCAGGACCCAACCTACCGGCAAGCTGGAAACATTTTCCTTAAAAAAAGGTTTTTTCGTTGTTTAATTTTACTCCTTTTGTTGGCTTGCAACCGCTCTCCCGGAGTTGCTGTAAACGCTGGCAAAAGGATTGAATACGGCTTGCATGATGGATAAAAAAATACCGCTTTTAAACGCGTTTCAAAAAAAGGGAGGGAAATTTGCCTGTCACGGCGATCTTGGCCTTAAATCCTCTATTCAAAAAATCCGGGTCTATAAATTCCTTTTGCCTACCATCATCTTATCTAGAGAAAAAGATCCTCCACCCCCAACAAGCAGGGCAAAAGCCGCTGCCCATAGGCAAAGTGCGTATTCCATTCCTCCCTCGTGGACAAAAAACGCTTTTCGATGCGCAACGAGGATGGCAACGGTCATGATGATCATTAAATTTAAAGCTGCAAGACGGGTTGCCAAGCCCAGGAAAAGAAAAACCGCTCCCAACAATTCTCCCCACCCTGCAAGGGTTGCCCAGAGAACGCCCGGCACCAGGTGGAACTTTTCGGCAAAACTGGTTGCCGTAGCTTCTAGTCCTTTTCCCCCAAACCATCCGAAAAGCTTCTGGGAACCGTGGGCAAAAAAGATGAGGCCCAAAACCATCCTCAGGGGGAAAAAAGCAAAGGTGGAAGAAGTTTGAAAAAGGCGATCAAGCAAAGTTGAAAACGCTCTCCTATTTTTTTTCATCCGTTTTTTTCCTCGAATAATTCAATTCAACATGATAATGCTGCAAGGGTTTTACGTGCATCTCCTTGGATTGGAGAGACTTGATCGCTTCAACGGTTGCCCGGGCAGCGGCCATAGTCGTCATAACAGGTATCTTGCTGTAAAGAGAAGTCGTTCTGATCCGAATTTCATCTTTTCTTGCCCAGGAACCCGAAGGAGTATTGATCACAAGGGAAATTTCTCCGTTTTTAATCATGTCGAGAACATTGGGTCTGCCTTCAGACAATTTATAAAGCTTCGTACATCTTACCCCTGCTTCATTGAGAGCCCTCGCCGTCCCCTCGGTTGCAACGATTTCAAACCCCAGATCGACAAGAGATCTTGCAATCTCCACCCCCTCCTTTTTATCCTGGTCACGAACGCTCAAGAAAACTTTTCCCTTGAGGGGCAACGGAGCATTCAAGGCAATCTGGGTTTTGGCATAAGCTATCCCCAGGTCATCATCTATTCCCATCACTTCACCGGTTGATTTCATTTCCGGTCCAAGGAGGATATCGACCCCGGGGAACCGATCAAAAGGGAATACCGCTTCTTTGACACAGTAATAAGCCGGGACGATTTCTTTACCCACGTATCCCAATTCCTTGAGCTTTTTACCCATTATGACTTGAGCAGCTAGCTTGGCCAGGGGAACACCTATAGATTTGCTTATAAAGGGCACAGTGCGTGAAGCCCGAGGATTAACTTCAAGGACGTAAAGATTGTTCTTTTGGACGGCGAATTGGACGTTCATCAATCCCACGACGTTCAACTCCCTGGCCAGCAGGAAAACCGTCCTGCGGATCTCTTCCTTGATATTTTCTGAAAGGCTAAAAGGGGGAAGGACGCAAGCGCTATCCCCGGAATGGACTCCCGCCAGTTCAATATGTTCCAGGATAGCTCCAATAAAGATATCCTCACCGTCACTCACGCAATCGATATCCACCTCGATGGCATCTTCCAAGAAATGATCAACTAAAATAGGTTTCTCCGGTGCAGCTTCGATCGCCTCTTCCACAAACCGAACAAGATCGCTTTCGGTATAAACGATATGCATCGCCCTGCCTCCCAAGACGTAAGAAGGACGCAAGAGCAGGGGAAAGCCGATTTTTTTTGCCGCTAACAGCGATTCTTGAACGCCGGTGATGATTAAGCTCTGGGGTTGTCGTAACCCAAGCTTGGATACCAGCTGGGAAAAAAGCCTCCTATCTTCGGCCGTTTCAATGGATTCAACCGAAGTCCCCAAGATTCTCACCCCAGCTTTTTTCAAGGGGATGGCCAAGTTCAGGGGAGTTTGACCACCAAACTGGATGATCAATCCATGGGCTTTTGTTTTTTCATAAACCTGGATAACGTCTTCGGCTGTCAAGGGTTCGAAAAAGAGAAAGTCGGAACTGTCGTAATCGGTGGAAACCGTCTCCGGATTAGAATTGATCATTATGGTTTTATATCCAAGCTGCCTTAAAGCCATTAGGGCATGAACACAACAATAATCAAATTCAATGCCTTGCCCTATCCTGTTCGGTCCGGCACCCAAAATAATTATCTTTGGGTCATCCTGCTTGGGTTCGAGTTCGCTTATGCCCGGTTCATAGGTAGAATAATAATATGGGGTATAGGCTTCAAATTCGGCAGCACAGGTATCCACCAGCCGATAAGTGGGCAGGCAATTTTCCTTTTTCCTTAAAGCCCTTATTTCTTCTTCTGGAAGATTCCAAAAATGGGCAAGCTGCTTGTCGGAAAACCCGTTCATCTTGGCTTCAACTAACAAGGCAGGATCCTTGGATTGTTTCAAGATTGCTTCCTCCTGGACAAGCTCTTCGATCTGGCTCAAAAACCAAGGATCTATCCCACTTAACGAAGCTATCGTTTCTACATCCATCCCCGCACGAAATGCATGACGGATGTAAAAAATTCGTTCAGCCCTTGGAGTAAGGAGAAAATGGCGAATCTGTTCCAGGGGCAAAATTTGGTCATGCCCATGGGTTCCTCCCGAAAGCCCATGAGCGCCGACTTCGAGTGACCGCAAGGCTTTCTGCAAGGACTCCTTGAACGTTCTTCCTATAGCCATCACCTCTCCAACGCTCTTCATCGAGGAGGAAAGAGTAGGATCGGCTTCCGGAAATTTTTCAAAAGTAAACCTAGGGATTTTAACGACGACATAATCTATAGCGGGCTCAAAACAAGCCAGGGTTTTCCGGGTAATATCATTTGCAATTTCATCCAGGGTATAGCCAACGGCCAATTTGGCAGCAATTTTAGCTATGGGGAATCCCGTGGCTTTCGATGCTAAGGCTGAAGAACGGGAAACCCTCGGGTTCATTTCAATCACCACCATTCTTCCGGTTTTTGGATCCACGGCAAATTGAATATTAGACCCTCCGGTCTCGACCCCGATCTGCCTGATCACCGTAAAGGCCCAATCACGCATCCTTTGATACTCCTCATCGGTAAGGGTTTGGGCCGGAGCAACGGTGATGCTGTCTCCCGTATGGACTCCCATTGGATCCATGTTTTCGATCGAACAGATCACCACGCAACTATCTTTACGATCCCTCATGACCTCCATTTCAAATTCTTTCCAACCCAACAAGCCCTCCTCAATTAAAATCTCTCCAATAGGTGAAACACCCAGCCCCCGAATCACCCCTGCTTCAAACTCTTCCCGGTTGTAGGCAATGCTTCCCCCCTGGCCCCCCAGGGTAAACGCGGGCCTGATAATGAGAGGAAACTGATTGATTTGGGCAGCCACCTCCCTAGCTTCTTCCATGTTCCGGGCAATCCCCGAGCGCGGAATATCCAGGCCGACTTTTATCATTTCTTCCTTGAAAAGCTGCCTGTCTTCGGCTTTTTTAATGGCCTCTATTTTTGCCCCCAACATTTCTATACCCAAAGCATCCAAGATTCCCCTTTGGGCAAGCTCTACCCCCATGTTTAGAGCGGTTTGTCCTCCTAAAGTGGGCAGCAGGGCATCGGGCTTTTCCTCTTTGATAATCTTTTCAAGAATATCCGCAGTAATAGGCTCAATATAGGTCTTGTCTGAAAACTCAGGGTCCGTCATGATCGTCGCCGGGTTACTGTTAATGAGGATGACCCTGTAGCCATCCTCTTTTAAAGCCTTGCAGGCTTGAACACCGGAATAATCAAACTCCGCGGCTTGCCCAATCACGATAGGGCCGCTGCCAATGACCAAAATGGATTCTATATCTGTTCTTTTACCCATTGTTTTTTTCCACGGGGAGTATAGCCAGGGCTTTTTGTCCAATTAAACAAGAACGAACAAGTCGATCCCGTTGCCAGGTTAGATACAAACCGCTGAGTGAAAAATTCACTCAATTTAAAAGTTGATAGCCATTATTTCTTCTTCTCGGTTGAAAACCACTTCGACTTATCGCTTCTTCAATTTCCTCAACAGTTGTCCTGTAAGTGGTTCCCGCCGCAGAAACAACATTTTCTTCCATCATCACGCTTCCAAAATCATTCGCACCGTAATAGAGGGCAACCTGTCCCACTTCCACCCCCTGGGTGACCCAGGAAGACTGGATGTTTTCTATATTATCGAGAAATATCCGTGATAAAGCCTGCATCCTCAAGTACTCCGAAGGACCCTTTTTTTCGGCTTTAAGCTTCGTATTATCGGGTTGGAATGTCCAACATATAAAAGCGGTAAATCCACCCGTTTCCTCCTGCAGATCCCTGATTTTTTCAAGGTGTTCCAGCCGATCTTCAAGCTGTTCGACATGCCCAAACATCATTGTTGCGCTCGATCTCAAACCTAACCGGTGGGCAATTCTCATCACTCCCAGCCATTCTGCAGAAGAACATTTGAGGGGAGCGATTTTTTTCCTGACGCTATCCACGAGGATCTCTCCCCCTCCCCCCGGGATGGATCCTAAGCCCGCCTTCATAAACCGCTTAATGACCTCTTCGACGGAAAGATCAAAAAGCTTGGAAAAGTGGAGAAATTCGGGTGGGGAAAAACCATGGATATTAATGTGGGGAAATTTTTCATGAATGGAATGCAGGAGGTTGAGATAATATTCAATGCCAAGCTTGGGATGATGGCCACCTTGGAGCAAGATTTGAACGCCTCCAAGGGCATCCAGTTCCCTGATTTTTTCTTCAATCTGTTCGACCGAAAGAACGTAATGGTCGGGATCTCTTTCCGTCCGGTAAAATGCGCAAAATTTGCAATAGGTATTACAGACATTGGTATAATTAATATTTCTGTCTATGATATAGGTAACGATTTCAGCTCCTTTTCCCCCATAAGCTGAAGCTTTGATCTTCTGTCTCCTTAAATCGGCCAGCAGCCCCAGTTCGGCTAAAGGAAGAAAATAAAGATCCCTGGCTTCTTCGACGGTAAACCTTTCAAAATTTTCTATCTTTTTCCTGGCGTATTCCAATAAGCTTTTTGAATTCGTATTTCCGATTATATTCATACCCAATAAAAAGGGAAGGATCGATCAATTATTTCTATTTTTATCAAATTTTTTAAAAATTCTTCAATGCCCATTTTTTCTTTTTCTCCCACTTCATAGCGAATGTAATGGGTAAGATAATGAAGTTGATGGCTGTCTGCAGCTATTTTTTCTCTTGCAGAGAGTCCCTTCTCTTTAGTTTTTGTTAAAAGCTCTTTTATCTCTTCTCTACTCCACTTTCCGACCGGACCAAACGTCCAAAGGGCAAAAACAAAAGGCAGACCCGTCAACTTTTTCCAAGCTCCACCCAGATCGATCACTGGGTGTTCGGGATGGCTTTTCCGGTAGTTGATGGCTTTATCTCCAATCAAAAGGAAACCGTCGGCGGGTTCATCATAGGAAACAAACCGGATCTTTTTCCCATAGAAACACTCTAAGATAACCCGCAGAAGCAATACCGAACTTCGACTTTCCGGGTCAACGGTTACGGATCGAATGAGCTCAAGAGGCTTTTTAGGCACCAAAATGACGCTATAGACATCTCCATCGGCAACAATACCCATCCCGTCAATAAAAAAACTCCATTTCTCGATGAGAGAAGCGCCAACAGGACACAAGGCGACATCGAGTTCTCCCCTTTTAAGCATCAGGGATAGATCTACCGGAGAGCCGTAAATAACCTGCTTTTCGATGCCATAGATCAAGGGCCTGGCGTTAAGATAGGGAACGCAACCTATTCGAGCATTGATCATAAAGCCAGGATCAAAAAATAAGAGAGGTTAAACAGCTTGGGTGGGGATGGATATTTTCTTTCTTTTCTTTTCAGCTAACCCATGGAACCAGTAAAGCAAGGCTGGGGTAATCAAGTGGGAAGAAAACATGCCTGCCAATACGCCGATCAGGATGGCCAAGGCAAAAACAGAAATAACGAAGCCCCCCAAGATGAGCATAGAAATGGTCGCCAAAACGACCGTTCCCCCGGTCATGATCGTTCGGGCAAGGGTTTTGTTAATGCCCTCGTTTATAATTTCCTTAAAGGAAAGATTTGCTCCCTTGAACTTTAATGTTTCACGGATCCTGTCGGAAATGACGATTTTTTCGTTAATGGAATAACCGAGAATAGTCAAGAAAGCTCCAATCAAATACATGTCAAACTCTTTACCCAAAAGGGCCATAATGCCGATGGCCAGCAACACGTCATGCAGTTGGCCCAGTGCAGCAGCCAACGCAAAAGACCACTCGTAGCGTAAAGACACGTAAATAAGAATGGCTAAAAGACCTAGAGATAGGGCCAAGCCGGCACGATGTTTCAATTCATCTCCAACCACCGGCCCCACGCTATCCATTCTCGAAAGGCTAAAACCGGCTTGAGGGAACTTTTCCTTGAGAACGTTTACACTCTTCTCACCCTCTCCATAACGGACTTGGTAAACGAGCTGGTTGCCCTCCCTACTATACTGAAGCAGGCTAGGATGTATTTTTTCTTCCTCCAAAGCTTGCCTGACTTTGGCTACGGGCACAGCCTGCTTATAAGCAACGGTAAGGGAATCCCCACCAGAAAAATCAACTCCCAGAAGTTCTCCGCTCCTCAGGAAAAAGGTAGCGATCCCAACTGCTAAAAGGATGGCGGCAGCGGGAACGGTTATCCAACTCCATTTAATAAAGTCAAAATTGGGCTTATGCAGAAACTTCATCATGGAAAGCTTTCTCAGCATCCCCCAAGACAAGAGCCATTCAAACAAGTTCCTGCTGAACACAAGGGCTGCAAAAAGATTAGCCACGATGCCCAAAACCAAGGTCACGGCAAACCCCTGGAGAGGACCACTTCCCAGTTCCATGAGGATGATCGAAGGAATGATCAAGCTCACATTGGAATCGAAAATGGCGCTAAAGGCCTTGTTAAAACCGATAAAAATCGCATTTTTGACATTTACCCCTACTTCGAGTTCGTCTCGAATCCGTTCGTAAATAAGAACGTTGGCATCGACGGCCATCCCGATAGTCAAAATAATGCCCGCTATACCCGGGAGGGTAAGGGTAAAATGAAATTGGGCAAGCAAGCCCAAGAGCAGGAGCAGGTTGACAAGAAGGGCTACCACGGCGACGATTCCGGCAAGCCTGTAATAAAAAACCATGAAGAGAACAACGGAGGCAAATGCCGCTAAAGCAGCATTAATTCCACTGATGATCGAGTCTTTCCCCAAGGAAGGATCGACTCCCCTTTCCTCCAAGATCTTGACAGGGGTTTCCAGCGGATTTTCAAGAACGCTGGCAAGATCCTCCGCCTCTTTTGGAGTCATATTACCTCCAGAAATAACCGCATTTTTAAAAATGGCCGTTTGAATGACCGGGGCGCTCTTGACTTCACCATCCAACACGATGGCTAATCTTTTGCCGATATTGTTCGATGTGATTTCTCCAAATCGCTTGGCCCCGGCTTCATTAAATTCGATCACCACCGTCGGCCGGCCTACTTCATCAAAGCCTCGAAAAGCACGCCGGACATACTTGCCGCCCATCTCTTCTCTTTTCCGGACCAAAATCAAGCTCTCTGACTTGCCTTCCTTTGACTCAGCCTGGGAAAAGGGGAGAATCTCGTAGCCTAAAGGTATTTTTTCCTGGCCGGACTGGATAGCCGCCAGCAGCTTATCCGTATCGGGATGAACAAGGCGGAATTCCAACTTGGCTACCTTGGAAAGCTGTTCTTTTGCCGCCGCTTTTTCAGATTCGGATAACCCGGGAATCTGGACGCTGATGCGCCTTTTACCCATCGGTTGTATGATCGGCTCAGAAAGCCCAAATTTATCTATTCTTTTGCGGATCACCCCGATGGCCTGGTCAAGCGCCCCGGCCGAGGGTTCACCTTGCAGTTCCAGCAGGAAAGCCGTTCCTCCCTTGAGATCCAATCCAAGCTTTATTTTCTCTGCAGGAGGAAAAAGGGAAAAAACAGCATTGATGAGGATGAAAAAGCTGCAAGCCAAACCCACCCATCTTTTTGTCCTATCATCGGAGGCGGTAAAATACCAGATGAGAGTAACAAGGAATAAAAGGGCTGTAGAAAAGGAAACAAATAACATTTTATCCCTAACGATCTTTTAAGTTTGACACCCTCCCTTATTACTTAAACAGTTGTCCTTGCAAAGCCTTCCGGCAAGTGTTTTCTCACGAACTTTTCCCTTTAGCCTCTTTGGAATCTTTCGTTTCTTTGGGCTCTTCCTTGACGGTCTTAGTCACCGTGGTCAAAGCGCTTTTAAGCACCTCTATCTTGACATTTTCAGCTACGCGAATAACCACGGTTTTCTCCTTGACATTCGTCACTACACCCAGAATACCCCCGGAAGTGATGACCCTGTCGCCTGTTTCGAGGCTTGCAATAAGCTTTTCCTGCTCTTTTTTCTGTTTTTGCTGGGGTCGAATGAGCAGGAAATAGAAGATTCCAAAAATAAGAATCGTCGTTATGAAAAAGGTCATCGGTGGAGGACCTTCGGGAGCTTGTTGAGCTACCCCGCCTCGACCGCGAGGTTGAGGGGGAGGAGGTGGAGCCATACTAAACCAAAACTCAGTTCCTGTTTTCATAATTTTTTTTCCTCGTCTATTTTGTTACCTTTTTATCTTTCCATCGAGCTAAAAAATCAACCCATTGCCCATGGGCGAGAAATGATCTTATTTCTTTCATCAATCGATTGTAAAATAAGAGGTTATGCATTGACAAAAGCATAATGCCAAGAATTTCTTTTGATTTTAACAGATGATGGATATAGCCTCTACTAAATTTTCGACAAGCATAGCAAGAACAACGGCTATCCAAGGGGGATCCATCTTTTCTGAAACGCGCATTTTTGATGTGGATAATTCCCTCTTCGACATAAGCTGAACCATGCCGAGCCAACCGGGTGGGTAAAACACAATCAAAAAGATCTATCCCTAAATCCACCATCTGGACGATCTGCCAAGGTTGTCCCATGCCCATGACATACTTTGGAGCTTTTTCATCCAAAAAAGAAGATACCGTTTTTACGACCGCTAAACTTTCCTCATGGGGTTCTCCGACGCTTAAGCCCCCGATTGCATAGCCGTCAAAACCGATCTTCATGAGCTCCTCTGAACAATATAACCTCAATCTTTCATCCGTCCCACCCTGGATGATCCCAAATAGAGAATATGAAGCAGAGGGCTTAGAGAACAGTTTCTCTTGCTGCTGCATCCAAGTTTCTTTTCCCCTTTTAGCCCATTGGATCGTCCGGCGGGTTGCCTCCAAAAGATCTTTTTCTTTGGATGGCCAAGGAGGACAGTGATCAAGGCTCATGACGATGTCCGAACCGAGTTCCATCTGGGCATGAATGGCACTTTCAGGTGTCAGCATGAGGAAAGAGCCGTCCACAGGCGATTTAAAACGCACCCCCTCGGGAAAAATCTTGCAAAAAGGCGATAAACTAAAAACCTGGAACCCCCCGCTGTCGGTAAGAATAGCCCCATTCCACCCCATGAACTGATGCAGTCCTCCAAATTCTTTGATCACGGAAATTCCCGGCCGAAAAAGAAGGTGATAAGCATTAGCCAAAATCAACTTTATGCCCTCTTCTTCAAGGTCCTTGGGAAAAATGGCTTTCACCGTGGCGGATGTTCCCACGGGCATAAAACAGGGAGTTTCTACAACTCCATGCGGCGTCAATAACCTGCCTAACCTAGCCCTCGATCCCCCTGATTTTTGAATCACTTCAAATTTCATGTTTTTCTCAGCCTTTCTACCGCCCTATGCTTCCCGGTGGGCAAAGCCTTCCTTGCAAGACCGAATCTTAAGCTATACTTTTATTCTTGCTCATAATCCAATTCTGGGTACAAAAAAGAACTGAATCGAGCAACAGGTACATAAAAAATCTATTGGATTAATCCGGTAGCAACCTTTGTTGGCTATTCATACAGAAATGATAAGAAGATATTTAATTTTATGCCTGAACTGCGTAAAGATCCATTTGTCTCTAATCGGTGGATAATTTTTTCTCCAGAAAGAAAACAGAGACCAATAGAATACACCTTTAGGGATCATGAAGAGGGGAAAGAACCGTTTGATGTATTTTCTTGGGGAAAAGAAAAGCTTACCCCTCATGAAGTCTTTGCGTTAAGACCAAAAGGAGGTTCGGCAGACTCTCCGGGCTGGTCTGTACGCGTCGTCCCAAACAAGTATCCCGCACTGCGGATTGAAGGGGATCTCCAGGCTGAAGGTATAGGCCTTTTCGACCGGATGACCGGGATAGGAGCCCATGAAGTCATCATCGAAAATCCCAATCCAACCGTGGAACTCGAAGATCAAACCGTTGAAGGCATTGCCGGCGTACTCCAAGCCTACCGCCAGAGGATTCTCGACTTGCAACAAGATATCCGTTTCCGCTACATCCTCATTTTTAAAAACAAGGGCCAATTGGCGGGGGCAACCCTCAAGCACCCCCATTCTCAACTCATTGCCTTGCCCGTGGTTCCAAGGGAAGTTAAAGAAATGATTATCCAAGCCCGAAAACATTACGATATAAAAGAAAGAGGCCTTTTTGCCGACGTTTTGCACGAGGAATTGCGTTCAGGGGAAAGGGTGATCATGGAAAATTCTTTTTTTGCTGCTTTTTGTCCATGGGCGAGCCGTTTCCCCTTTGAAAGTTGGATTATGCCCAAATTTTCATCCTTGGATTTTTCTACCCTTGACGATAACCAGATCATGCTTTTGAGCGACATCCTTCAAAGCCTGCTCCGACGATTAAAAAAAGGATTACAGGATCCCGATTACAACATGGTGCTCCAAACCGCACCTCTCCGAAGTTCACGGCAAGACTATATGAGCGCTGTAGAAGTGGATTTCAGGTGGCATATCGAAATATTACCCAGGATTTCATACCTCGCCGGTTTTGAACTGGGAAGCGAATTTTTTATCAACCCGGTCTATCCGGAAGAAGCGGCCGATTTTCTTAGACAAATACGAAAATTATAGTTTTTTATGCTAACAGCTAAAGGATTTTTATAGGTATGAATATCCTCCTCCTCTGGCATATGCACCAACCCGAGTATACCGATCATTCCAGCAATGTAGCCCTTATGCCTTGGGTAAGACTCCATGCCGTTCACGGTTATCTTGACATGGTGGAAATGGTGGGAAGATTTCCCGCTCTCAAAGCCATTTTTAACTTTAGCCCGGTTCTTTTAGACCAGATAGAAAAACTGGTCAAAAAAGAATCCAAGGATTTTATCGAAATCTTAACCCGGATACCCGCCGACGAACTCAACCAGGTCCAAAAACAAAAAATTTTAGAAAACTTCTTTAAAGCGAACTACGATACCCTCATACGCCCTATTCCCCGTTATTATGATCTTCTTAAAAGAAGAGGAAAAGTTGTTAATTTTGCCAAACTCGAAGAATTAACCTCTCTTTTTAGCACCCAAGATTACCTGGATATCCAAGTTTTCTATAACCTGGTGTGGTGTGGTTATACAGCCCGCAAGCGTTATCCCCTGATAGAAGAATTGCGTAAACAAGGAGGTCATTATACCGAAGGGCAAAAAGAAGAACTGCTTGAAGTTCATCATGAGATTCTTGCCTCGATTATTCCCAGCTACAAGGCAGCCCTGGAGAGAGGCCAGATCGAAATAACGATTTCCCCCTACTACCATCCGATCCTGCCCCTCATCTACGACACCAACTTTGCACGAAGGTGTATGCCCAACGTCAGCTTGCCTTCACAGTTTAAAGCGCCTGAAGATGCCCTGAACCAACTCAAGCAAGGGCAGGAAAAAATGAAAAGCGTTTTTGGACAACCGGCTCGGGGTGTTTGGCCCTCAGAAGGTTCGGTATGCCCCGAACTCATCCCTCTTTTTAAAGAAACCGGGTTCGATTATTTCTTCACCGACGAATCTATTCTTTTTCGCAGCCTTGAACTCGATCCTCATTGGAGAGGAAGGCATGAAGAGCACCTGCTTCTTTTTCAAGGTTGGCGCGTAGAACTACCGGAAAGCTCTATATTCGCCCTTTTCAGGGAACGACCTCTTTCGGACTTCATCGGCTTTAAGGCTTCCCAGAACGATCCAACCCAAGCTGCAAATTTCTTATTGCATAACCTAGAAAATACTTGCAAGTATATCGACCCCCGAAGAGGAGCTATTCTTCTAGCCCTTGACGGGGAAAATGCCTGGGAGGCTTTTCATGACGGAGGAGAAGCCTTCTTAAGCTATTTTTACCAAGGTCTTGTTAACCACCGCAATTTAAGAACGGTTCGGGCCAAAGATTATTTTGATGAAAATCCTCCCCTGAATACCGTTCATAAACTCTACACGGGTTCCTGGATCAATGCCGATTTTGATATTTGGATAGGGGACAGTGAAGAAAACAAGGCCTGGGAATGGCTGGGTAAAACAAGAGAATTTTTAATCCATAAATCGGGACAAAAGAACGTGACCATTGAGCAGCTCGCCAAAAGTTGGAGTTGCCTTTATGCCGCGGAAGGAAGCGATTGGTTTTGGTGGTATGGACCTGATTTTTCTACCGACTCTGACCAGATTTTCGATGAGCTTTTTCGCACGCATCTCAAAAATGTCTATGGTTTTTTAGGGGTCACCCCTCCCCCTTATCTTGATCTTCCCATCAAGGTTCCCTCTCCTCCCGTTCCCTATGTTTGCCCAAGACTGTACATCAGCCCCAAACTCACGGGAAGATTAGAAAACTATTTCGATTGGGTCGGCTCAGGTTTCCTGGATATTTCCATTCAACAAACCGCCATGTATCAATCTAACCGCATCGGCAAAAAACTCTTTTTTGGTTTTGATAAAAAACATTTTTACCTGAGGCTCGATTTAGCCGTAAAGCCCGATATCGTCGTCGTCGATTTCTTATCCCCCAAATGGCGTCGCATTGAATGCCAGGCCACAGGGGATCAACAATGGGAGAAGAAAATTGAAGCCATTGACCAAAGTGGATCTTTTCAACCCCTCCAGGGAACGGTTGAGGTTTTTTGGGATGATTTTTTCATCCTCTCCGCCGATATGGCTACCCTAGGGTGGGAAAAAAACGACCAAGTTAGTTTTTTTGTGAGAATACTTGACCGGAACCACCTCGGCTTGGAAAGATATCCTGAGAAAGGGACAATAGACTTTATTTTTCCTTCTGAAGATTTTGAATTGCAACAATGGTTCATTTAAAACAGGTCAACGTTCTCTGGATAGTCCATTTCCATCAACCGGTGGGGGTTTTCCCGGAAACCTATAAAAAATTTACCCAAAAGGCTACCCTTCCTTTTCTTTTCTCGGTAAAAAACCATCCCCAGGTTAAACTCTCTCTCCATTTCAGCGGCAACTACCTGGTCTACCTCCAAAAAGAAAGCCAGGAAGTCGTCGATCTCCTCCGAAAAATGGTCGAACAGGGCCAGGTTGAACTTCTAGGAGGAGGTTTTTATGAACCCATTTTGTGCTTTCTTTCCCACGACGATGGCTTGCTGCAACTCAAAAAACTCCACCGGTTTTTATCCGACAATTTCGGCTTTTCTCCCAAGGGAGCCTGGCTTGCTGAATCTGTCTGGGAACCTTACTTCGTTGAACTTCTTGCCCAATCCGGCTATCAATATACCCTTTTGGAAGACAGCCTTTTTGAAAATGCTGGACTAGCCCCTGCAGAAATCAGGCATCCTTTCCTTACTCAATTCAACCGGCACTCTATTTATGTCTTCGCCTACCACTCTCTCTTTTCAAAAGAGATCCCTTTCAAAGAGATCAAGGATATCCATTCTTCCTTTGTGCAGGTAAGCCATAGAGAGGGAACGCAGCTCGTCTGCATTGCCCAGAGTGGAGAACTTTACGGTTTCTGGCCGGATACCCGGGAACAGGTCTACCACAGGCATAGACTTGAAGATTGGTTGCGTTACCTGGACGAAAATTCAAGTTGGATTCAAACGCGTTTTCCTTCCGAGTTCATCGATGGTTACTGGCCCATCGTTTCCCTGCCTTCTGGAGGGAGAAAAGATCTCCAGCCTTTTTGTTTGCCTCACCGGGCTGCTTTAGATTTCGTTTCCGCTCAAAACGATCTCAAGCTGAGATTCGATGCCGACAGGTTCCTGAAGTATTTCAAGGGAGGGAACTGGTTGTCTTTTCTTTCCAAGTACCCTGAAGCCAATTACATCCATAAAAGAATGCTGCAGGTCAGCGAAAAAATCCGATCGCTACCCGGGAACCTCCGGGAAGATATTTATGACAGTCTCTTGGCAAGCCAGGGGCACACCGTTTACTGGCATGCTTATAAAGATGGTCTTTTTGGAAACTACATCCGTGACAACGCCTTTTACCATATCCTGAGCACCGAAAAGAAGATCATGGAAAAATCGGCCCAGCTTTTTCCCCCCATTGAGCAAGAAGATTTCGATGCAGATAAACACCCGGAAGTTTTTCTTCGCTCTCCTCTCTGCTCATTGTGCATCAAGCCTCTCTATGGAGGTTCAATAACCGAATGGAATTTTTTACCCACCGCCTATAATCTTACCAATACCTTGAGACGACATCCCTCTTACTTCCCTGAACCCATACCACCTGAAATGTACGTGGAAGATTGGCACCAACGAACGGCTTTCTTGGATCACTTTGTCCCCCTAAGCACCTCTCCCTATGATTTCGTAGGCGGTTCTTTTGTGGAATACGGGGATTTCGTCAATCAACCCTACAAAATAATCCACGTGGGCGAGATCGAAAAAGGCTATTCGGTCGTTCTTGAAAGAAAAGGGGGCTTGTATTTTACAAATAACCAATTTAGCTTTACGACCAGGAAAGAATATCTCCTTACTCCCGGAGATGAACTCCACGTCCACTACACGATAACCAACGAAGACAACATCCCTATAGAACTTCTTTTTTGTTGTGAAATCAACTACTCCATCCTTTCCGTGGATTCATCCGACCGCTACATCTTGATCAATGGCAAGAAACTTAATCCCGGGATGATCTTTGAAGAACAGAAAGTGAGGGAATGGACGATCGTGGATAAAACCAGGCAGCTAGAGTGGTGGTGGTATTTAGCCGAGGGCCCCCTGGACATATACCATTTCCCTTTATATACCGTATCGTATGAAAGGGGATTGTTTGGCAAAGATTACCAGGGATCTACGTTCGAAATTTTAAAACCTTTCCACCTTTATCCTAAAGAAAGGATGGAACTCAAAATAATTTCAAAATTTGTAAATTCCTAGATTGAATTTTTTAAAAAAGTTTCGTAGCCTTCCTCACAAGGTGAAAAAAGTACTCATATTACTCATTTCCTGTTCATTTGTTTTTTTAGCTTGCTCAAATAAATCCAAGAAAATTGAAACGGAGGGTTCCAGAGGCGCTAAAGCGGGGAAATTGCCTGAAAAAGCAAACGAGCCCCAGCCAAGCGGTACTTCTGGGACATCTGGCGAAAGCGTAGCCGGTAGCCCTTCGACATCGAATCCTCCTGCTTCTGGAGAATATAAGCCATGGGGGTCCTCGGGAAGCTCCTCCGGCCAACAAGCCGCAAGCAAGTATCCAAAAGGGATTTCAGTCCCAGGAAAACCGGGGTACGTGAAGAGCCCCTATGCACCGGATGCCGGGTTGGTCGATGTCAGGGGGTTCCCTCCAGGGACGGAGGTTAGGTGTCCCTATACAGGAAAAATCTTCGTCGTTCCTTAATCAAGGCAAGCCTTTGCCGGTCAACCGCCCGGCAGGGTTGGAACAGTTGATTAATCAGTTGATCTTTCCTGTATATTTTATCTTATACCGGCCTTCTTAACCGGCTCTACGGCGAGTTCGGCCGGAAGGCAGGCCTGCAGAGAAAAAGGTTCTGGCTTGGGTCGCAAGGCTTGGCTGCATCCGCCTCCGTGAAGCAGGAAGTCATCTTTGTTCCTGTTTGAGCAGCAATGAGTAAGCCTGACGGAACGGAAAACGACCTCTATCCTCCACGGGACGGATGCAGTTTTTTTCAGCTGGGCGGTTGACCTTTTTTTTTATCGCAAAAGGACCTCCGGGTATAGGCATACCCCTCAAGTTTTTTTTTAAGGCATTAAAGAAAATATCCCTTTTTTCTGTTGCGAAGCCATCTTTCTTCCAAACCGACCAACCCGGAATTTACTCTCTTACTGTTTAGACTTGCTATCAAAAACGGCCGCAATTATGCGCAGAGTTTTCTTCCTGCCCTGAAGTGTCTTGCCGAAGACATGCATATCCGAGAGAGGTCACTTTCCCCGCTATACCCGGAGCAATTCCGGATGCAACGCTACAATTGCTTGCTGCGGACTCGCCACGGCTATGGTAGTTGCGGTTGTAAGCCCCTTAAGCTTGCGCGCCGAATCCAGGTAACGGCCGTGGAGTGTCCCGCATTGCGGGCAAGTCCAATCGCAAGCCTCAAGCGTTCATCCCTTGCCTGTGCTCATCGCCCTTTCCATAATTATTATTATACATTCATGCGCAGGCTATACTAGAATTTAGCTCCCTAAAGGCATACAGACCCCTAGCCGGCGAACCCTGGCAAAACAAGGGGAAAAAAATCGAGGGAAGGAGGAGTTTTTTAAACCTCCAGGAAGATTGGGCGGATAGGAGAAGATTTTTCAAGGTTGCCCACCGAAACTGGCATAATCGTCGAGATCAAGCAGATCAAACCAACTTGAAATATCCCTCCGGTGTGGAGCCATTTTTTGAAGGGTTTCCATAAAAAACTTTTGAGATTCCAAGTCTGTAGGACCACTATTTTGCTGGAACTGTGACCAGTTTTCTATTTGCCAAGCGGGCAACGAAGAAAGCTTTAAAATCTCTTCCAGGACTTCCCTATCTGACCGGGATCGGGACAGGATATCCAAAAATTGCTTTTCCCCTATGCCAATAAAAGAAAAAAGCCTTTGATCCATCGGGCAATTAAACTTGTATTCACCAACTTTTCCCGCGAGGAAGGCTCTTCCTTTATCAATCGCCCGGGGCAAAAGGACAAAACCTCCCAGTTTTACCCTAGGGCTGCGGGGAGGATGTTGAGTCAGGTCGTAGGGATCGTAGGCCATAGGTCATAGCTGGACATCCACCCAAAAAGAATGTTGAAAAAGGTTTTTTAAGGCGTTCTTAGGGATGGGCTACTTCGGCAACAACCTTTTTGTCCGCAGGGCCGTTAACTGCATTCATTTCAGCCATCTGCTTAAGCCAACTGTTATATTCTTCAGGGGATTCAACAACCAAGTAGCCTTTCATGGCAAAATGACCGACTCCACAAAGCTGACCGCAGGCAATCTCAAACCGGCCCGTTTTAATCGGCGTAAACCACAAGGGAATGGTCAACCCGGGGATGGCGTCTCTTTGTATACGCATCTGGATAATATAAAAATTGTGGACGACATCTTTAGATCCGATCTGGACTAAAAGAGGCTTCCCCACGGGAGCATGCATTTCATTCATGGTCACGATATCATCCTTCGATGCGGGATCAGTTTTATCCAATCCAATGGGATTCATCGGATCGATCAAGTAATTGTCTCTTCTCCCCAGTTTCCCATCCGCTCCTGGATAATGGAAGAGCCATCCAAATTGTTGAGCTATGGCTTCCACGACGATCGCCTCGGAGACGGAGGGAGGATTTAAAACCCTCTTTCCCCATAAGGGGATTGAAAAGCCAAAAAGCAAGACCATTTCGACAAAGATTACCCCCCATTCCAGGTGCTTAGGCCAATCCGCTTTCAGTCCTTCGTAACTGGCGTTGGGATTTCTTTTCTTTGAAAATTTAAAAAGAGAGTACACGAAAAAAGAGGACCAGATCATAAAAAGGATGAGCATAAACCAAAGAATCAATTCTAGGAATTGATCAACCTGGTGTCCATGTTCGGCAGCATTGGGAGAAATCCCCGTCAGTTCGAGTAAAAGTGCAATCATAATGCCTCTCTCTATTCTTTCTTAAGCCTGTTATACATTGAGTTCTACATTGGACTCTTCGGTTTTTTCAGCTTGAAGAGGACTATTTTCGTTATTCAAAGCGGCCTCCTTGCGGCTTATTTTTACAAAAAAGGAAATGAACAGTCCAAAGACCAGCCCAAGCAAGGCCAGTAACACAAGGACAGCCGGCAACATTCCTTTTGTCGCATTAGAATTGGGAAGAGAACATATCCCGCAAGAAAAGGCTTTATCCATGATCGATGAAAGCCCTAATAACAAGAAACTATACAACCCGATTTTCATAACCGCTCCTTTTTAAGTTTTCTTTTTTGTATTCTTCCCTCCCTTTTTCTACCTTACTTTCTCCACAGCTTTTCCTCTTCGTTTTCCTCTTCTTGCAAGTTTAAAAACTGCGCGTAGTCGGGGGGCGGCTCCTTGGTTTTTCTAACCAAGTAATAAATAAAACCGCCCAAGGACAGCCATATCAAGAGAACAAAGAAAGCCAAGAAAAACCCTACCCAATCCTCCCTCTGGATCGTCACAGTCGTCCCGGTCAATGAAAATATTTCCTTGTCATGATTCCACGACTGGATAAGAAAAAGGAGAAGGATGACGGCCATCCCCACAGCACCCAACTTTCCATTCCTTTTCGGCTTTTCTTCCGTTTTTTTCATGACTTCAAGAAATTTTCAACTTCTTCATCTTGAAAATAAACCATATCCCATACACAACGGCTAAAATCCCAAAAAGAAAAGATCCTCCCCCCAACCAGAGATAGAGAACCTCATGACTGCCTACATAGCTATAAAGGGCCCACGCACCAAAAGTCAGGAACAAAAGCGTGGCCAAGGTGATAAAAACCAGGTGAAATTGCCTCAGTGACATATTTTCTCCTTTTTATTTTCCAATAGAATCGAAATACGAAGCAACCAATAATAAAAATAAAGCCAAGACAAAAAGCACTGCAAGGCCTATAAGTTGATGGATCGTCTTTTTTTCCCAAAACATGTGCATCAGGATACCCAAGGCTAAAAGGGCCTGGACCCCTGCAATAATCAGTCCAGCCGCTATGTTCCCTCCGCCTAAATGAAGATAGGAGACCGCCACGTTGACTATCGCTAAAACAACCAAAAAGCCAAAAACGATAAAATAGGACTTAATTCGCTTTTTTTCCTCGTGTATTTCTTCACTCATGGAACTCAAGCTCCTTTATATTTAATCTCTGCTTCTTATTTTCATCCCTAAAAGAGATAAAGGGTGGGGAAAAGAAAGATCCATACCAGATCGACAAAATGCCAGAAAAGACCGGCAACCTCCACCCTGTTTGCCAAGTGTTCCGGATTGGTGCGGTAAAGGGAAGCACCCGGCCCCCAGAAATAGCCCAAAACGAGAAGCCCCCCGAGAATGTGGAGGGCATGGATGCCCGTCATCGTAAAATAAGTGGCTAAATAAGTATTGTACTTGGGCACAAAGTTCGACCACCAACGGATCTCGCTCTTGGGAATCTCCAAGACCTTCTCTTCAGCCTCGGGCTTGGAAAATATGGATTTAAGCTGGTAAATAAAATCTCCGGCATTTTCAGGATCAGGTTTGATTTTCAAAACATCCGAGCGGACGGCTTCTTCTTCGCTCATGGCTAGGTGACCCGTTATTTCCTGGCCGGTTTTAAGAATAACCCCATAGTGATGAAACTTATCCTTGTATTCTACCGATTTGACACTGAGAAACAAAACGCCACAAAAAAGGGTAACCCCTAACCACTGCCTATATTTAGCAAATTCCCGCATTTTCAGTGAAGCCCATGCCAAGACCATGGTGATACTTGAACTAATAAGCACCATTATATTAAAAAGCCCCATCGGCACATTGAGGATATGGTGGGGCCAATGCGATGCTCCAAGCCTTAAAAATATATAGGCTGAAAAGAGCCCTCCAAAAAGCATGACTTCCGATGCCAAGAACAACCATATGCCGACCTTTGCATTATAAAGGCCGGTATCAGGCCTTGCTGTAACTGTATAAGGAATCTCCATTCCGCAATCCTCTCGTTTTTCTTTTTGTCTATATCTCTTTTATTCTTAAGAAGGAAGCTGGGATAATTTTCCTTCTTTTTTTAATCTTTCCTCTGGTTCCCATTGCGGTAAATAATCCTGTTTGTACCCCGGGACACTATACTCATAGGGATCCCGATAAACCGCTACCGGATGCAGAAAATTGCCGTGCCCGGGAGGCGTAGGAGTAGCCCACTCAAGGGTAGTCGCCTGCCAAGGATTATCATCGGTTACCTTTTTCCCTGCCCACAAGCTCCAGAAGAAATTGATAATAAAGGGGATCTGGGCAACCGCTAAAGCCCAAGCCGAAAAGCTCATCACGTTGTTCAGCCAAAGTACATTCTGGGCCATCTGCCAGCCCGCACCTCCATCATACCACCTCCTATGAACCCCGGCAAAACCTTGAACGAGCATGGGAAAGAATATCCCGTTAAAGAAAATGACCGTCGGCCAAAAATGGAGTTTGCCTAAGAATTCGTTCATGGTCCTGCCCGTGGCTTTTGGAAACCAGTAATAAATACCTGCAAAAAGGGCGAGCAGGGAGGCCGGAGCCATCATGTAATGGAAATGACCAATGACGTAATAAGTATCATGCAGCACAACGTCGGAGGCCGTCCAACCCAGGGGTAATCCCGTCAAGCCTCCTATTCCAAACATGGGAAGCCATGCCAGGGCAAAAAGCATCGGGACATTAAATCGGATAGAAGCCCCCCACAGGGAGAGGAGGAGAACCGTGCCCAAAAGAACGGATGGGATGGAGATGATGGTCGTAAAAATCTGGAAAAATGAAGTAACGGCCTGGCCCATTCCCGTCATGTACATGTGGTGAGCCCAAACGACCATGGATAGAAAGCCGATAGCCAGGAGTGAATAAACAAAAACCTTGTAGCTCCAGAGTGGTTTGCGGGTATTGTTGGCAAAGATCTCACCCACGATCCCCATGGTAGGCAGAATCTGAACGTAAACTTCCGGATGTCCTAAAAACCAGAAAAGATGTTGCCAAAGGATGGAAGATCCCCCTCCGCTGATATCCGCATGCTTGCCGTTGACAATCAATCCTTCAGGAGAAAAGAAACTCGTTCCAAAAAGTCGATCCATCAGTTGCATAATCGCCGCCGATTCCAAGGGAGGAAAAGCCAGGAGCAATAGAAAAGCCGTAACGAGTTCACTCCAAACAAAAACGGGTAACCTCATCCAGCTTAGCCCCTTGGTTCTCAATTGAATAATGGTCGTAATGATGTTGACGGATCCCAGCAAACTCCCGGTAATGTTAAAGGCCATCCCGATGAGCCACAAGGTTTGTCCGTTGAAAATGGGGTGAAAACCCGGCCCCATATCCGCAAAATCGGCAAGCGGGGTATAGGATGTCCATCCCGACTTCGCCGCCCCCCCGGGAACAAAAAAACTCACCATCATGATGACAACCCCGACGAAAAACAGCCAAAAGCTGGCCATGTTCAGCCTAGGGAAAGCCATGTCGGGAGCACCGATCTGAAGGGGAACGACAAAATTGCCAAATCCAGCAAAAAGAGCCGGTACAAGCGCCATGAAAATCATCATCGTTCCATGCATGGCTCCAAAAGAATTATACAACTGGGGTGTCATTACCCCCCCGGGAGCCATGGATGACCCAAGGAGTTTCTCCAGTACAGGCCCGAAAACGGGTATCGGTTTGCCGGGGAAAGAAAGCTGCCAGCGCATCAATACCATGAGGAAAAATGCAAATAGGGCCACGAAAAGAGAAGTAACCATGTATTGGTAGCCGATCATCTTGTGATCGGTGGAAAAAACATACTTTCTTATCCAAGGAATTTCCTCGTGTTCCTCATGAAGGCCATGGGCTGCAGGTGAAGTCATCGACATTTCAGAATCCATAGTGTACTCCCGTTATATTGTTATAACATGTAATTTATTTTTTAAAGTTTTTAAATCAAGAGGTAATTTGTGATCCTTTTTCCAATTAATAAAATTAATTTAATTGAAATTGCAACGCCATTTTGAACTGTTTTAATTTCCTACTTGAGAAAGCTCCTCGACGGTCCATGACCCCTCTTTTTTCCCATATTTTTCCCTGAGTTGCTTGACCTCCATCTCCTCGACCTTATCCGCATGATTGCCCCAGGAGTTGCGTATGTAAGTCATCACCGCTGCCAATTTCGCATCATTCAAAGCCGTTTTCCATCCCGGCATCACCCCGTTATAGCTTGAGCCGTTGATCTTTAACTGCCCGGAAAGCCCGTTCAGTAAAATGGCTCCTAGCCTAGACTTGCTGCCTACGACATATTCGGAGTTTGCAAGGGGTGGATATTGACCGGGCATACCCATGCCATTTTGCTGGTGGCAAGCCGAACACATCGCTTGGTATTGTTCCCGGCCTATTTCCATGGGATCGGTCTTGGCTTCGGCGGTGGTTGTTTTGGGCTCCTCCTTGGGTTTCTCCTTGGCCACATAGCCCCAAAACAAGTTTCCGGAGTCAAAAACATTGTTCTGCCATCTCCCCGTTTCAAACACCAAGATATAAAGGGAGAGTAGAAAAGCCAGAAAAGAGAAAAGCAAAAACCACCGAGGGACTTTATCTTGTCGGCTTTTTGCTGGGTCTCCTTCCCTCGTTCCACTACCTATAATTTGAGTATTTTCTTCCCTTTCATTCATGGTTTTTTTGCCTGGGTTTCGATCGCATAGGTCCTATCAAGGGAAAGTAAGTAAGCGACAAGGGCGATAGCTTCGGGGGAGGGTAAAACCTGGAGCTCGCTGGGAACGCCAGGGGTCAATTCCTGGGGCAGTGCTTCAGGATTCCTTTTGCCTTCTGCCCTGACCTTGCGAAAAAGATATCGATAGGGAGGCATGATGGTGCCAGGGAATATTTTGTCGGGATTATAAAGAAGAATATAAAACCAATGAGGGTCTTTCCTTCTTGTTCCAATATTGGAAAGGTCAGAGCCCATTCTCACTATGCCTAGAAAAGGATTGCGTTCATGATAATAATCCACGGGCAGTGTCCTGCGACTTCCCCATCCCCTTGCAATGTCTGAACCCATATTTGCCGGCCTGACCACTTGGGTATGACAACCCGAACAGCCGTTGGCTCCATAAATTCTTTGACCCGTTTTAACGAGTCCGAAATCGGGCGGAGGGGTTTCTTCTCCGCGGGGAGGAGTGTCCAAAACCTGGTTGGGAACAATCACGTAGACGATCCAGCCCAATATAAAGCAGCTTAAAATCCCCAACATCCAAAGAAACTGTCTAGCCATCGACTTTAATCCCATTCTTCAGTTTATAAAGATTCAGTCAGTTGATTTATCCCCCTTTTTGCTCTCCCTCCTCCACGGGCATCACAGCCATCAGCAGCAATAGAAAACAATAGGTCAGCTGCGAAAACAAGATTAGGGTGGCGGACATCCCCGCTCCTCTTAGGTAAGGCAATACCGATTCAATAACTTGTGCAATCGGCAATTGGACATCTTGAAATTCAAAGCTCTGGACAAGTCCACCCAGGCATAAAAATACAAAGAGGAAGGTCATACCGTAGATGTTCGCCCAAAATGTAACCTTCAGGAGAGTTTCAGAAATCCACGGTTTTTGAAAAAAACTTGTAAAAAGGCCATGGGCCATCGCAAGTAATGCAAAAGAATAAAATCCATAGAGAAAGAGCACAAGAAAAGCTATTTCTACAAAACTAAAATGGGTAAATCGACTGACCAAGGGAAACGAAAGAAGTCCATCACCCAAGACGGCGATGATAAAGCAGTAAAGGGCAATTAAATAATATCTCGATACTATAGGGGTAGAATGCACTTTCAGGGCTTCTTTAAGTTGCTGCCGCAGATCAATGGTTATAGCCGTCGCGCCGACTAGAGCCAAAATCCTCGAAGCAATTCCCAATCCTACCATCCAGAGGGGAAAAGGACCACCGACAAGATGCGAAGCGCAAGCGAAATTCGAAAAAAAGAAAAACGCAACCAGCCCTCCCCAGGAAAGCCGCGAGGGGCGGAATTCCGCCCGCACCCTTTCAACGTAATCATAGAGCATCGCCAAGCCTACGGGGGCCAACCAGAGATGCAAAAACCCTTCATTAAACCACCACTCCATGCTTGCAAAAGAAACCCCTCGAATCACATCCCAATGAAAAAAGGCAAAAAGGCTGCCAATTGCCCAAGGGAACCAGAGTAAAGCAACGAGGAGATAGCAACCCGAAATTTTTCTTAAAAAAAGGCCTAAACCTAACCCCTCCCTAACCAACCCATAAACCATGAAGAGGTAATTCAAAAGAAGTAAGAATAGAACAAAATCGGGCCAACCCGCCCACGAAAGAGAAGGGATATCCCCGGTCAGTACGGCCATCATACCGATAAAAAGGGACAGATTCCAAAAAATGGCCGAGGAAAGGAAGTAACCCTTTTCTCGAAAAGGGCTGCCTCCACTGCTGCCCACCAGATAAAGGCTAAAAGCCAGTCCTCCATTCATTCCCCATCCATAAGAAAAAACGAGAAAAGAAGCCAACTCTATGCGTCCAAAGGTCAGCCATCCCCACGATCCAAGAAGGCTTGGAATCATGATCTTTCCCGCTCCAAGGAGGGCAAAACCCATGGATACCAGGAGCCAAAAAAAGGAGGCCATGAGCAGGAAGATAACGGCGCTCATAAAAGAGCTTCCGGAGGATATCTCTCCCTGCCCCTCTTTTTGTGCCACGAGCGATTTTAAAGAATTCATGGTTCTTTTGACTTCATTCCCTGCTTTTTATTTTGGTTCTTGAGGCCGAGGTATACCGGGCAAATAAACCCCTGAAGCTTTAGGAGTTTTTGCCTTGTATTCCTTAACTATGCTTACCATGGCCTCTTCTATGGGGACATGGACGATCCCCTTTTCCTTGTCAATCCATCCGTAAGAGGAAAGTCTTTTCCTTGCTTCGAGCTGTTCTCCTACGCGGATTTGTCTTATCTGTTCTGCTTCTTTCAGTTCTTCTGTCTTTTGCTTATGGATGATCGAAAAGGCATAAAAAGAAGAAAATACAAAGCCGGATAAAAAAATACAAAGGAGGGTACCTCCCCACAGCGGATAGGAAGAAGACAATATTGTTTTTTGATTTTCTTTTTTCGTCTCTTCTTGGATATTCATGGTTCAAGTTATCAATTATAAACTTCTATCGATTCCTGGAGTCTTGGATCATGAATTGGATAGAGGCAAACTTCAGCTGCCTTTTTGAGATAACCGGATAAAAATATAAGTCCCATGCCGATCAAGACGGACAGCTCCATCCAGCCAACCGCAAAATTTTGGCTCATTTCCATGGGCATCACAATCCAGTATAACTCTACTGCCTGCATAAAGAGCACCCAGCAAGCAACCAATCCCAAGAACTTTTCATTTTTTTTCGTGGACTGGGGAAGCAAAAAAAGAAAAGGCAGTGCAAATCTCCCCACAACCAACAAAATAGAAACATAATACCAACCATCATTGTTTCTTCTTATAAAGAAATAAGTTTCCTCGGGAATATTGCCATACCAGATCAACATGTATTGACTGAAAGCCAGGTATGCCCATAGGGCGGTAAAAGCAAAAAGCAATTTCCCCAGTAAATGGTAATGTTCCTCGTTCATCTCTAAAAGATAGCCCCGCTTACGAAGAGAAAGCAGGATCAAAATCCAAAGGCTTAAGCTGGCCCCGGCTGCCCCACTGAAAAGGTAAAAAGCCCATACCGTTGAACTCCAACGAAAATCCAAGGACATGGCCCAGTCAATGGCAAAAAAAGTGAAAAGAAAACCAAAAAACACCGCAACGGGATAGGCAAGTCGTTTCAATCTCAAGGAATGATAAGGATTGCCGTCTTCGTCCTGGACACAGGATAACCTGCGGAAAAACCAGCTTACAAAACCGAAAAAACAAAAATAAACGCAAGCCCTGAGGCAAAAAAAGGGAACGTTGAGATAAGCGGATTTTTCCATGTAATCCTTGAGTTTTTGAATCTCCGGCCGCGTCCATTCATAAAGGGTATGCGAAGAAAAAATATCGAGAAAGATCGGCAGAGAGAAAAGGATGACCAAGGGAAAAAGAGAAGCTACGTTTTCTACTTGCCTCCTCAGCAAGGTGTCCCAACCTGCATTGGTGACATAATGAAGAAGGACCCAAAAAAAAGAGCCGACGCACAGTCCAAAATAAAACAAAAAAGAGAAAAGCCAGGCATGGAAAAATTCAGAGCTGTTTACAATCAACCCCAACAGGGAGGCCAAAAGAAGAACGATTCCCGAAATTCCAAAAGTCCATACGAACCTTTTAAGCTTCTCCCTAGGAAGCATGTTTTGATTAAGGGCATGAAGCCTGGAATTATTCACGGATTTGCCTCCTTTAACAGCCGTTTTTGTTCTTCGGATAATTCTCCAAGAGGGACATTTTGACTTTTTTGCAAGGCCCTTATATAGGCCACTATAGCCCACCTCTCTTCAAGGGACAAATTGGCCCCATATCCCAACATCATCCCCTGTCCATGGGTAATGATATAAAAGAGCTGGCCATCGGGCATCTGCCGGGTATGATCTTGATGGTAGTTAGGAACACCAAAAAGATTGAAATGGGTAGCGATCCCATTGCCATAGCCGGCCAAACCATGACAGGCCGAACAATAAATCTCGAATCTCTCTTTGCCCATTCTCAGGGTATCCATCGAAACTTCGAGCGGAATACCCTCCCCCCATTGATCACCAATAATCCCTGTAGAAAAATAAGGGTTTTCAACGGGCTCTTCCCAGCACACCGTGCCCGCTACGGGCATTCTTGAAGCCCTTCCGTCAGGGAAAAACACGCTTGGGGCCTGCTCCTTGACCTTGAGTTGCCTGACCATATCAGGAAAAATTTCTAGGGGAGGACGCCGGCTTTTTGTTCCTCTCAATCCCGCCGTAGCTACCACAGTAATAACCAAAAGAAAGCAAATAAAAAAGAAATTTCGCATCGTCTTTCAATCGTTCGTTTATCTTGGAACCATCACCACCTCTTCAGCACCCAGCTCTTTTAACAGCAATCTTGTTTTCTCTTCTGAAAAAAGGGGATCGACGTTCTCCACAACCAAGAAAAACCGGTCATCCAACCCTTTTCGTGCAAGTTTTTCCCAATTCCATACCGATTTGTAAACCGAAGGCATGCCCGACAAAAGAAACACCCCCATAACCGTGCTAAAGGAGGCGAAAAGAATCGTCATCTCGATGAGCACGGGGACAAAAGCTTGAAATCCTAGATAAGGTTTGCCTTGGACAACTAGGGGATAAAAAAGCCCTTGGAGATGACTGCTCAAGACTTCCTTAAAAAAAGCGGGTCTGGGAGCCGAAATGGTTGTTACCATGACCAAGGCGATACTGAGTCCGATTACTCCTCCAATCAAGCTAAACAAAGAAACTTTTGATTTCCCAAGTCCCCTAGCCTCGGCCATGCCATGGATGGGGAAGGGAGAATAGGCTTCCCAGCGGGTATATCCCAACTTTTTCAGTTCTAGAGCAGCAGCCTTCAACTTGGCGGCGGAGTCAAATTCCGCCCCCAGGCCGTAAATATCACCGGATAGCTGTTCATCCTTCATAAACTCCTCCCCCAGGAGAATCCTTTTCCTTTCGTTCTTTTTCATAGACCAAAGTCTTCACTTCAGAAATGGCTATGACAGGGAAAAATCGTGTAAAAAGAAGAAACAATAAAAAGAAAAATCCCACCGTTCCTACAAACAGCCCAATGTCCACCCACGTGGGATAATACATTCTCCAAGAACCGGGAAGAAAATCCCGGCTGAGAGCTGTAACGACAATGACAAAACGCTCGGCCCACATCCCCACATTGATCATCAGGGAGAGGATAAATACCGTCCACGGACTTAAGCGGATCCTTTTCAACCAAAAAAGTTGGGGCAAAAGAACATTAAAACCAAACATCAAAAAATAGGCGATCCCGTAAGGTCCAAAAATACGGTTCCAAAAAACATAGCGTTCGTAGACATTGGAGCTATACCACGCAGTGAAAAGCTCTATGATATAGGAATATCCAACCATAGAGCCGGTAGCCAACATGACCCGGGCCATGTTATCGATATGCTTGGGAGTGATGAGATCTTTAAGCTGTGGATACAATGCCCTGAGAGGAATTAACAAGGTAGCAATCATGGCAAAGCCGCTAAAGATAGCTCCCGTAATAAAATCGGGGGGAAAAATGGTTTCATGCCAACCGGGAAGAATGGTGGTTGCAAAATCCGTGGAGACCACGGAAGCCACGGAAACAACCAAGACGGTCGCAATGCCGCCAAGACACAAATAACCCAGTTCATAATTATGCCACTGGGCGGCCGATCCACTCCATCCCCAGCATAGAACATGATAAAGTCTCTTTTTCCACCGTTTTTCAGCTCTATCTCGCAAGACAGCGATATCGGGAATAAGCCCAAAGTACCAGAACAAGCAGGAAACGGTAAAATAAGTGCCGACAGCAAATTCATCCCAGAGCAAAGCGGCCCTGAAATTTTGCCAGACCGCATAGGATTCAGGTACCGGAACAAGGTACCAGAACATCCACTGCCTACCTATGTGAAAGAGAGGGAATACCGCTGCGCAAAGGACCGAGAAGATAGTCATCGCCTCTGCTGCCCTATTGATCGAATTTCTCCACTTCTGCCGGGTAAGCAACAAGATGGCCGAGATCAGGGTTCCCGCATGGCCGATTTCAATCCAAAAAACAAAATTGAGAATGGCCAATCCCCAAAACACCGGGCTATTCAGTCCCCATACCCCAAGACCGGTACTGATAAAATAAACGATCGTTACGGGTAGAAAAAGCGAAAGAACGAGGGCAATGATAAGGGCTATCCACCACTGCGGCTTGGCCGGCTCCTCAACAATAGAACAGACCGCGTCGGTTATCCAACCGTAATTTCTGTCGTTTAAAACAAGAGGCTCTCTTTTGAGTTCCTGGAGTACTCGCTCTTTCTGTTCTTCGGTCAACCGGCCCGGTAAAGTCGATTTGCTTATCATAGCTTTTCTTTTTCTCCATCACCGTTTCTAGACACCATCGAAGGATTGGGATTGTTGATCCTTGCCAAATAAGTAATCCTTGGCCTCGTGTTTAACTCTTCCAAGATGCGAAAAGCTCTCTCATTCTTTTTCCATTTTGATACCGAACTCTGCGGATCGGCCAAATTGCCAAATATGATGGCTTCGGCGGGACAAGCAGCTTGGCAGGCGGTTTTAACCCTATCTGTAGGAATCGGCTGGGGTAAAGATCCCTTGGCTTTCGCCAAAACCGCAATCTTGGCTTCTTCAATGCGTTGCACGCAAAAAGTACACTTCTCCATCACCCCCCTCATTCTCACCGTAACATTGGGATTTCTTTGAAGTTGTATCGTCAAAGGAGAGCCTTGGTCTCCAAAAGGACCAAGATATAAATTACCTATTTCAAAAGGACCTATTTTCTTTTTCTTGAGAACATCCCGCTTATTGTAATCAAAGAAATTGAATCTCCTCACCTTGTAAGGACAGTTGGCAGCACAGGCTCTTGTGCCGATACAGCGGTTATAAACCATGACATTGAGTCCATCTTTACTATGAACCGTGGCATACACGGGGCAAACCGCCTCGCAAGGAGCATTCTCACATTGCTGGCAGAGCATAGGTTCAAAATAGAGCTGGGATCCTTCTTCATGGCCTTGGAAATAACTGTCTATCCTTATCCACTGCATAATCCGTCCACGCATAACCTGCCCCTTTCCCACGATCGGGATGTTGTTTTCGCTCTGGCAGGCAACAACACAGCTATTGCAGCCCACGCAGCTTCCCAAGTCGATCACCATCCCCCATTGATAAGGTCCACCCCACACTCCCCCGGTGTAAGCGGGTCCCTTCTCACGCTTATCCGAGTAGGGGTTTTGATATATGGACACCTCGGGAATGGCATCGGCTTCTCTCTTAGAGGCAAAATCGGGATGCTTGCGGTAATAATCCAGCGAAGCGATCTTGAATATCTCCCTCTCATGCATCTGCTGATGCTCCTGGGATTTAGCTAAAGGGTAAAAGAGGTTTGTCTTTTGAATCGTCAGGCCCTGGATCCACCAAAAATTTCGGCTTTGGGTTAAAGGATAAGCATTAAAACCAGCCCCTGCGGCCACTCTCAATTCTTGTTTTCTTCCGTAGCCGAGGGCAATGGATAGGGAATTGTCAGCATGGCCGGGAACAACAAGGACAGCCGCTTCGATCCATTTGTTTCCAGACCCTATGCGCACCACTTCCGCTTTCTTTGAATCCTCGCTGCGCCCGTTTATTCCATAACGTTTAGCGGTGCCAGGACTCAGCAAAAGGGCGTTATCCCAACATATCTTGGTTACAGCATCAGGCAGCTCCTGCAGCCAGCTGTTATTGGCCAAGCTTCCCTCATCCACTTTGGGACAAGGATAGAAAACAAGTTCCAATACATCCGCATTGGATCCTTCGGTTTTACGGCCCTGGGCAAGCTCTTGGAGGATATCCCACTTGGGGAGAGAAGATACGGCAACAGGAGCAGACTCTTTATGGTACCCATCATGCAAAAGCCTTCTCCAACTGACATCCTTATCCGATGTCGCGGCGGGAAAAAGTTTAAAAAAAGTGTCCCGAACAAGCTGCAGGCCTACAGGCAGCGGAACAAAGGGTGGAGAACCCGCTACCTGGGGTTGGGCAATCATGGAAGGAGAAGAAGGTTCCGGCTCTTCGATAGCCTCCCACATCCCATTCATGAAGGCCATAAGTTCCAATAAGCCGATGGAACCGAAGAGAGGTTCTATTAAAGGCTGCTGGCTGACATAAATGCCTTTTGAAGTTCTCGAATCTCCCCACGATTCCAAGTAGTGGTTTAATGGAACATGCCAATCCGCGCAGGCGGCGGTTTCGTCATACAAAAGCCCAAAATGGATAACCGAAGGCAGGCTCCGCTGCAACCTAGGCCATTCCAGATCCCCGGGAGCATTATACACCGGGTTGGTCCCGATAATGACAAGCTCCTTTATCTCCTCTTTTTTTATCATTTCGCAAAGCTCTTCAAGGGATGCCCCCTCGGATTCGATCCCCGGAATGAAATGGATCGCTTTTCTTTGTCCAAAAGCCTCGTTGAGAGCAAAAACAATAATTTGCTCTCGGAGGGAGGCCATTCTATTGATAACGACAAGGGGAGCTTGAGCCGCATGCAGATCCCTAGCCAGCTCTTTTATCCACCGGGTTCGCTCCTCGCCCCAACCGGCGGGTAAACCAAAAGAAGCAACAAGGGGCTTCAGGCTGTCATATCCTCCTTGCTGGACCAAAAAATAACATAGAGAGAGCAAAAAGGATTCGAAATCGGAAACCTTCAAGGCAAGCCGGTGATCGGCCATGGAACCGGTAACGGTCAGTCGATTTTCAACGACGTAAAGACGGCTCATCAATCCATTCTTATCCTTGAGTTTCCTGGACCGGGCAAATCCACGAATGGATTCCACTCCTTCTTCACCCGCACAAAAATCGCATCCGAGGGAAAGAATCACATCGGCCTTCTCCCAATGAAAAACAGGAAAGAGAGAGGTGCCGTAAAAAAGTTTTAAGGCTTCATTTCTCCGGGCATTGCCGACAGGATCGTAAAATACAAAAGTCGATCGGGGACATTTTTCAACAAAATCCGCTTTAAGCCGATCGAAAGTAGGTGAAATAATCGGGACAGAAAGTATAGCCAACCCCGCTCCTTTTCGGTCGATATACTGCTGCATTCTTTCTCTGAAAAAGGAGATGAACTCTTTTTTAGAAACCGTTTCCCCTTTTCGAATAATCCTTCCATCCCGATCAGGATCATAAAGATCAAGAATGGAAGCCTGGGTTTGCGTGCTTACGCCGTAGTCAGAAAAATGGGGGTTGGGATGAATGTGGGTGGGTCTGCCTTCATGCGATTCGACGAGAAGCGGCTCGGCCCCGTTACGGGTTTGCCTGGAGGTAGCATAAAAAGTGGCTTTCCCCGGAATAACCCACTCTGGACTATTGGTATAAGGAACGAGAAAAGCCTCGGGCCTGCGGCATCCCCCCGCGGTGATCGTCCCTGTGGCCATAGCGGCAGCGGATATGGTTTTTAAAAAAGTTCTCCGGTTCATTTTTCCCTTTCCTTTCAGCTCATCCATGCTCCTCTCCCCTCCAAATATAGATTGATAAGAAATTATCCATCTCCTTAAATTACACGTTATTACCTGTGGCAAGCATCGCAATTTTCCGGTGGATGTATTCCTCTTTCTTTTACCAGCGTTTTACCCATCTTGATTTGCTCTTTTCCTTCATCCTCCGGCCTCCAGTCCATATCGAATACCTTGTCTTGAGGTCTCACAAAATACTCGGGATTTCTATGGCAATCCAGGCACCAGCTCATGCTCAAGGGCTTGTCATGGTAGACTTCCTTCATGCGGTTGACCTTTCCATGGCAGCTGACGCAGCTTACGCCCCTGTTGACGTGAGCGGAATGATCAAAATAAACGTAATCGGGAAGCTGGTGGATTCGCACCCATTTTATAGGCTTGCCCATTTCCCAGCTCTCTCTCAATGGAGCTAGTTTAGGGCTATCCATCTTGATCTGCCGATGACAGTTCATGCAGGTTTGGGTTGTAGGCAAGTTAGAAAAACCGCTTTTCTCTACATAACTATGGCAAAACCGGCAATCCAGGCCGAGCTGACTTGTATGCAAAGCATGATCGAAGGGAATAGGCTGGGTAGGCATATATCCAACCCGGGAATATTTAGGAGTAAAATAATAGCTGATGGCCAGGACAAAGAGAAATCCCAGGACCACGATACCCAAGACTATCTTAGGAGGCAAATCGTTGGAAGAACGGCTGAAAAGGTTACCCATTTATAAAATAATTCGATCAAATTCTATAAGCTTTTATAATACTTCTATTTTTAAAGTGATCTTATTAAAAAGAAAAAGAAAAAAGAAAAGAGGTTGTGATTTTTTCATTACTTATCATTCAATTAAAGCAATAACGAGGAATTGGCAGGGGAGAGGATCGAACTCTCGACCTAAGGCTTATGAAACCTCCGCTCTACCACTGAGCTACCCTGCCATTAAATGGGCTCATTTTTGGTGCGATTTTCTTTCCATGATGAAGCAAAAAGTATCCTCTTTCAACATCTATTTAAAAAGACCCTGCTTATCCCGGTAAAGCTGAAATACCATTCCTTAGAAAAATACTTTTCTTCAAAGCCTGCTGCTGCCATATTAATTTTTTCCGGGCTGTAGCGCAGTCTGGTAGCGCGCTTGGTTCGGGACCAAGAGGTCCAGGGTTCAAATCCCTGCAGCCCGATTTTTTTAAAAATGAAATGATTACCTTGCAATGGGAATTTTTCCCGGCTCTTTCCTTTCCCACTCTCAAGCACGGGCTGTCTCTTCGTTATCCCAGGGACCCCGATCACCCTCAAACGGAGGAACCCCTACTGAGAAATTCCTTGGGAGGTATTGGACTTCATGCCTCTATCCCCATCGCCCGAGCCGGTCAACCTCATGGAGAAGCCGTAGCGGTATTAAAAGACAAAACGGAGCTTTATTTCCCTCAAGCCGACGGCCTTTTAACCGCCCTTCCCCACGTTCTCCTGGCCATTCGGATTGCCGATTGTGCCGCTTTATACTTGTTTGATCCGAGGAACTCGGCCATCGGACTCGTCCATTCCGGCAAAAAAGGAACGCAACTAAGGATTGCAACAAAAGCGGTCCTAGAAATGAAAAAAAACTTTGAGTCCAATCCATCCGATCTGATCGTTCAAATAAGTCCCTGCATCCGTTTCCCCCATTACGAAGTCGATTTTGTTTCCGATATCATCGATCAGCTTAAATCCTGCGGAGTGGAAAAAATCTTTGACTCGGGAAAATGCACGGCTTGCCAGCTGGAACGCTACTTTTCCTATCGCGCTGAAAAGGGGAACACGGGAAGAATGTGGGCTGTCCTCGGCCTTTTTCCCCAATAAATTCAATCAAGAAGTCCGGCTTTCTTCATTTCCGACTCGATCTTTTTGGCCTCCTCTTTTCTCTCTTTTTCTTTTTTGGCCTTCCAGGCTTCGTAGGATTTCCCGTCGGCAGCGTCCCTTCCACTAAAACTCAATGCGGCTATCTCTTCAAAAGGAATGATCCTAGGGCTATCTTCCCCGGCAACGAGCATTTCAACAAAGTAAGGAAATCTATCCAGTTGCCTATTAAAAAGATACCCTGCCAGGGTTTTGCCACCTCTCAGTTGAACCGTAACATCACCCCGATAATCGAAGGCGGCCTCCAGCACTTCTTTTTTATGAACATCATCTTTAAACACAAAGCTTAATCCACTCCAACTTTTTTTCCCTTCTTCCATACAAGCTCAACCTCGTGAAAGAATTCCCATGGATGTCTCCCCTTAAGATAACGAGGCTTTGACCGTTTTAACAAAACCTTTCCAAGAGCCAAACGTATCGTTTACCGCCGTAGCTTCATAACCTGAATGCACCATGCAGTTGGCGCACTTTGGATTCCCACTCCTATATCCATATTTCTCCCATGGCGTGTTCTCGATGAGCTCCTTAAAGCTTTTCACATAACCATCCTGGAGAAGATAGCAAGGTTTCTGCCAGCCAAAGATATTATAGGTCGGATTTCCCCAGGGTGTACAATCATATTCGATGTTACCCTGCAGAAATTCCAGGAAAAGGGGAGAAAGATTGAATTTCCAGCTTTTTTTTCTTTCTTTTAAAATCTGCCTGAAAAGTTCTCTCGTATTATTCCTCTGGAGAAAATGTTCCTGGTCGGGAGCTTTTTGGTAGCTGTAACCGGGTGAGACCATTATGCCTTCGATCCCTAGATTCATGGCTTCGTCAAAGAAAGCTCTAACCCTTTGGGGATCAACTCCATCAAATAAAGTGCAGTTAATCGTGACCCTAAAGCCCCTCTTCACCGCCTCTCTAATCCCTTCAACAGCCGTTTCATAAACTCCTTCACGGCAAACCGATTCATCATGTTCTTCCTTCAGTCCATCCAGATGGATACTAAACGTCAAATACTTGCTCGGCTTGAATAAATCGATCCTTTTTCGTAAAAGAATCGCGTTGGTACAAAGATAAATGTATTTTTTTCTTTCGATGAGCCCGGCAACGATCCGGTCTATTTCCTTGTGCACGAGCGGTTCTCCACCCGCTATGCTCACAATGGGAGCTCCACATTCTTCTGCAGCCTTCCAGCACTGTTCGGGCGTCAGCCTTCGGTTTAATATGTGGTCGGGATACTGAATTTTTCCACAACCGGCACAGGCGAGATTGCATCGAAAAAGAGGTTCCAGCATGAGGACAAGAGGATATCTTTTTTCCCCCCTGAGCTTTTTACTCAAGACATAACTCGCCACCGTCCAGATTTGAGATAAGGGCACCATAGTGAACAGGGAGAATAAAAAAGAACGGGGAAAAAGTCAACTCATTAGTATTTTTTTCTATAAAAATATTAAGACAACGCCTTAATTCTTTTCTAGAAAATGCCCCGTAAGAAGAAGATCAAGGATTAAACACCGCCCTTGCTTGATTCTTCTTTCTCGGTAATTCTAGGCACCGTTCCCTCAGGAGTGGGAAATGGGCTACCCTTGGAAACAGGCTCCTCCGTTTGGACCTTGCTTGCCTCCCTAACCTCTTTTTCGAATTCTTCTTTCGCTTTATGAAATTCACCCAGGGCTTTACCCAATCCCCTTGCCAGCTCTGGTAATTTTTTTGCTCCGAAAAGAAGAAAAACGACCACAAAGATCCAAAACCATTCCGAGCCCGATGGTAATCCAAATGCAAAGATCATGAAAAAAACTTAACAGAAAAAAAAAAGTTATCAATCAAACAAAATTTTTTCAGATTAACTTGCAGAATCCATCCATTTTCCTTCTTTCTTGATGAGATCGATGAGGGCATCCACGGCCTCAGCCTCGGGGATGTTAAACCGAACGGGCTTCTTCCCCACGTAAAGATTAACTTTCCCCGGAGCTCCACCCACGTAGCCAAAATCCGCATCAGCCATTTCTCCAGGACCGTTAACGATGCAGCCCATGACGGCAATCTTGATCCCCTTGAGATGACCCGTGGCTTTCTTGATCCGAGCCGTCGTTGTCTGGAGGTCAAAAAGCGTTCTTCCACAAGAGGGGCAAGCCACGTACTCGGTCTTGACCGTCCGATTACCCGCCGCTTGCAAAATAGCATAAGAGAGAACCAAGCCGTAAGATGGATCAGGATCGCGCCTGAGCAATATCGCATCCCCTATGCCATCGCACAAGAGGGAGCCAAGATGAAGACTCGAAGCAATCAGGTTTTTTTCTCTATCCCCCAAGCCCTGGTCCCTTAAGGGGAAAAACGTATCCTTCAAAAGTATGGGCCAAGAGGGATCCAGCAGGGAGGCCAGGGCTCTAAAAGCATACAGGGGAGGATAAGGGCAACCGTCTTTGATCGTCACCAGCCGGGCAGGTTTATCCCTAAGAGCAAGGATAGAATCGATATCGTCGAGATCGAGTTCAACGATTGCAGAAGGATCATAGGGAAATTCAGCTACAAAATCTTTCCCCGGGGGACGGCTTTTAAGATATTCATAGTGGGATGAGGGGACGGCCACCCGCACCGGCTCATCTCCGCCTATAGCTATACCCAAGTCGATTTTTGTCGTTGGCCGCCTGTTGTATTCCAAGGGAGGGGAAAAGGAAAAGGAATTCAATCTCGGTGAAGGGGCTTGTGCCAATTCATCAACGACAGAAAGGAGTTTTGCCGCCACGGGAATTTCATAAACGCTCTTTTCGGTAAGGGAAACCCGAATCGTATCCCCGATACCATCGGCAAGCAGGCTGCCTATTCCTATGGCGCTCTTGATTCGACCATCTTCTCCATCTCCAGCTTCCGTTACACCCACATGCACGGGATAATTCCAATCCTCCCCCAGCCTCTCCAGGGTCTGTATAAGCTTCCGGTAGGCAGAAATCATTATCCGGGGATTGGAAGCTTTCATCGAGAACACAAAATCATGAAAATCATGCTTCCTGCAGACCGCTGCGTATTCCAGGGCACTCTCAACCATACCCTGCGGGGTATCTCCGAAGCGGTTCATGATTCTATCCGAAAGAGAGCCATGATTCGTCCCGATACGCAGGGCGATTTTTCTCTTCCTGCAAAGTTCAACAAGGGGTAAAAAGGCTTGTTCGATCCTCTGGAGCTCTTGATTGTATTCCTCATCGGTATAGGACCTGATGATAAATTTTTTTCGATCGGCAAAATTTCCCGGATTGATGCGCACTTTTTCAACCCACCGCGCCGCTTCCATTGCCGCTTCAGGTTTAAAATGGATGTCGGCAACCAGGGGGACGTCACAACCCCTATCGTTCAACCCCCGGCGTATAAACTCCAAGTTCGATGCGTCCTTCACCGTGGGGGCTGTTATCCTTACGATTTGACAACCACTTTCCACGAGCTCCAGTGTTTCTTTTAAACAAGCGGTTGTATCCATCGTGTCTGAAGTCAGCATCGATTGAATGGCAACCGGGTTGCCTCCGCCCAATTTTACCTTGCCCACCGCTACTTCTCGTGCCTGCCTTCGTTTATAACTGCAAAAATGGGTTTTGTCCGTGAACATGTTTGGCCTGCTATCAAAAACGTGCACAAAGGTGCGCACTGTTCTCTTCCTGCCCCGATTCCTCAACGGAATCGTCTCTGACAGGCGTAACTTTCCCGACTACGGCAGAGACCATCTCTGCCGCAGTGCCGCTGTTACCAGACGGACTCGCCACGGGTAGGGCAGTTGCGGTTGCCAGCCGTTTGAGGTTGAGCGCCGCGTTGAAGTCGCGGTCGTGGTGCGTGCCGCACTCGGGACACGTCCAGCTCCGATCCTTGAGCGTCAGCGCCTCGTTCTTCCACCCGCAAACCGAACACAGGCGACTGCTCGGATACCAGCGATCGGCGATGATGAGCCGCGTCGGCTCGGACACCGCATGGCGCAGGCCGAGAAAATCACGAAGCTGTGATTCGGTGTAAAGCCTTCGGTTGCTGTCGGTCCGCGCCGCAGGAATTAGTCGGCCTTCACGCTCCCATCGCTGCAAGGTCTTGACCGAGACCCCCAGCAGCTTGGCCGCCCGGCCCGTGCTCATTGTGCTTTCCATTCCCTACGTAATACACCATTACGCACTATTTGCAATACTAAAGTTTAGCTCCTTTATTACTTCGCACTTTCCAGGTGAGACCGAGAAGATGTCGCTTCCTCCTTGGAATGGAATTTTAATTCTGGAACATTTCCCTTCGATTTCCAAGGAATTTCTTGAACATCGAAAAAAGTCACATAAAGCATGTAGCCGATGAGGAGAGTAGCGAAGACGGTTTGAAGGGCTTCCAATAACTTTATGTTCAACGGCCTGCCTCTGATCCATTCTACGACTCCCAAAAGAATATGCCCCCCGTCAAGGACGGGAATCGGGAACAAATTTATAAGAGCCGCATTGACATTAAAGAGGACACTGAACCAAAGAGCCAGCCTCCATCCATGGGGACTTTCAAAGAGCATGTAATAAAACCGCATTATTCCTATCGGCCCGCTTAAGTGTTGGGGCTTGATGTCCGACTTGGGGGAAAGAACCGCCTGCAAAACATTAAACATCGCCGAAACGCTCGCTTTAAGCTGCTCTATAGGGCCAGGATGAGAAAGGGTCATCTGGCCGTTTAAATCCCACAGTAAACCGATACGGGGAACTTTTTCTCCTTCAGGATAGGTCGGCTTGATCCGCACCGTAAAAGTACGCCCTGCCCTTTTAATCAAAAAGGTCATTTCCTTCTGGGGGTGGGATGCAACATAGTCGTTCAATAGAAAGGGAGAATAAAGTTTTTGCCCATCGACTTCTAGAATCTGATCGTTTGGCTTTATGGATGCCGCTTCGGCAGGACTACCCGGGAAAACTTTGGCCACAGTAGGGGTTTGGGCAGGCATAATAAAAATCTGCCTCAAGCTTTTCCGCTGAAATGCCGATCTTTCCTCCTTTACAGGAACAACATCAAAGTGCAATATTTTCCCCTCTCTCTCTACTTCAACAGCGATCGTTGAACCTTCACTCCGAACGATGTTCCAAGTGACCGAATCGTTATCCATTCCTTGAAATCTCTGGACGGGATGTCCATCAATTTTGAGAATTTTATCCCCCGCCCTTAATCCAGCACGATCTGCGGGAGAATCTTTGACCACGTAACCGATCACGGTGGTCAGTTCGCTTTCGCTCACCGGCCTGCCCACAACGTAAACAACCAAGGCAAAGATAACCGCTAGAAGAAGGCTAAAAACGGGGCCGGCAAGAGCGACAATGATCTTGTCTTTCGGAGAAACAGCCGGCAGTTGCCTTCGAGAAGGCTCCCCTTCTCCTTCTTTATTATCCTCGTTAGGAATCATCTGGGGTAAGGCAACGAATCCTCCTGCAGGGATCCAGCCTAGGCTGTAAGTTACTCCCCCTATTTCCTTTTTCCAAAGAGGATGGCCAAACCAAACTCCAAACCTTTCCACGACCAATCCCCTCCATCTAGCCGCTAAAAAATGGCCGAGCTCATGGACAACAATCATGACATTGAAAAGGAAGACCACCTCGAACAAGATGACCAGGAAATGAAGAAGCGATTGCAAGGACATGGAAATTATAAAAAAATTATCCCACAATGGACTAAAGTCGAACTCTTTTTTTTATCCATTCTCGAGCAGCGACCCTAGATATCTTGTCCGCCTCGATTATCTCTTCCAACTGGGGATCTGGAGTCTGCTTGTGGTTGTCAAGAACAGCGCCAACGCACTCCCAAATTTCGGAAAAAGATATTTTCCCCTCGAGAAAAGATTCTACTGCCACTTCGTTGGCCGCATTCAAGGCGCAGGGATAAGTTCCCGCCGCTTCCCCGGCAAATCTCGCAAGATTAAGAGCGGGAAAACTCTTGTGATCGGGAGCTTCAAAGGTTAAATCTCCTATTTCATAAAGGTTTAACGGTCTTACAGGACTGGGTAGCCTTTCAGGAAAAGTAAAAGAAAACTGGATAGGCAAACACATATCCGAATGGCTGAGCTGAGCCAATTGAGAGCCGTCGCAGAATTCTACCAGGGAATGAATGATACTTTGGGGATGGATAACCACCTCGATTTGAGAATAAGGGATAGAAAAAAGATGATGAGCTTCAATCATCTCAAGTCCCTTGTTAAATAGGGATGCCGAATCAATGGTAATTTTTTTTCCCATTTTCCAAGTCGGATGATTTAATGCCTCCTCAACGGTCACTTTCTTTAGCCTTTCAACGCTATAGCCTCGAAAGGGTCCTCCGGAGGCGGTAAGGATAATCCGTTTTACAGAGCGTCTATCCTCGCCACGGATGCATTGAAAGACAGCGCTATGCTCGCTATCCACGGGGATAATCTGGACATCTTTCTCCCTGAGCCTCTTCATCACCACGCAGCCGGCCATCACCAGGATTTCCTTGCTGGCCAAGGCGATGTGGATTCCCTTATCTATGGCTTTCAAAGTCGGCTCCAGTCCGGCCGTTCCTACAATGGCCACAAGAAGGAGGTCCGCCTCCAGCTCTTCAACCAAAGCATTGAGGCTGCCCGGACCCCAAAACCCTTTCGAAGGGGAAAATTCATTAAACCACTCGGGTCGAGCGGGAGTATTCCACAAGGCAAAAGCACGAGGATTAAATTCCAGGCACTGTTTTCTCAGCAGTTCTGACTGAGATCCTGCTGCCAAACCTACGATTTCAACCCGATCTGCAAGTTTCCTGGCTACCTCCAATGCATTACGGCCAATGGATCCGGTCGATCCCAGGATAATGACTTTTTTCCTCATGAATGCAGGAAAGGAAGGGAAGGATTCTTTTGGGGTGTCTAACTTGCCAAGTTCCCTTCCTTGGCTAATTTAAAAATTTGATCGAAGTCTTCTTGAGACCTCACCGCCAGCTCCGCCAGCATTTTTCTGTTCACCCCAATGCCGGCTTTCCTCAAAGCTTCCATGAACCGGCTATAGGTCATCCCCCTTTTTCTGCACGCCGCATTGATCCTCTGGATCCATAGCGCGCGAAATTCCCTTTTTCTATTTTTCCTGTCTCTGTAGGACCAGTACCTTGCCTTGTAGAGGGCATCCTTAGCATATCTAAAGAGCTTGCTCCTTCTTCCACGAAACCCTCGTGCATCTCGTAGAAGCCTTTTCCGTCTTTTGCGCGATTGCGGCGCATTCGTTGCTCTAGCCATATCCGCTCTCTCCTCTCGTATTACGATAGCATCTCAAAAAAAGTTCCAATTTTAAGAAAAGGGCAGGCTTTCAACAATTTTCTTTCTATCGGAGTCATCTACAACTTTTACAGAGCCGATTCGTCTCATCCTTTTCCTGTTTTTAGAAGAAGCCAGGTGTCTTCTCCCCGATCCACGATAGAGAATCTTTCCCTTTGCTGAAACTTTAAATCTTTTGGCTACCGCCTTTTTTGTTTTCCTTCTTGGAATAGGTTTAGGCATCTTTGTTCCCCTCTTTGCTGGTGTTTTCTTTTTCCTTTTGTTTTTCCCTATTTTCTTCCCTTATTCTCGTTGTTTCCGTTTCCGGAAGGTTATATTTTAGCAACCTTTTGTTTGCCGGTAAAGGAGTAAAAGTAAGGGAAATATTCCTTCCTGCAAGTTTGGGTTCCTGGTCCGTTTGCCCAACGTGGGCTAATTCTTTGATCAATCGATTCATCAAGTTCAGGGCTAAATCCTGATGGGTTATTTCTCTTCCCCTCAGGAAAAGGTTGAACTTGACTTTCATTCCCTTGGCCATGAAGGCTTCCGCCTGCTTGAGCTTGATAAGGAAATCATGCTCGTTGATATTGACATGAAGCTGGATTTCTTTGAGCTTGGTTGCCCCTTTTTTTGAATCTTTTTCCTTCTTGGACAAGGAATATTTGAACTTTCCATAATCGAGAATCTTGCAAACGGGAGGGTGAGCATGCGGAGAAACCTCCACAAGATCCAGTCCTTGTTGTTGGGCTCTTTGCTGGGCTTCTTGAATAGGAAGGACACCCAAAGACTTCCCCGTTGAATCGATGACAAGAACCTCTTTTGCTCGAATAGCGTTATTAATCCGAACAAAGGTTTTTTTATTGGAGTGAAAACGGGATGAAGGATGCACAGGAAGATCGGATCTTAGACTCTACGCTCTTTATATTCAGCGGTTATCAGAGAAATAAAGGTATCCAGAGACATTTCTCCTATATTTCCTTTTTTCGAAGTTCTTACCGAAACTCTAGACATTTGTTCTTCTTTTTTACCAACGATTAGCATATAAGGCACTTTTTGAAGTTGTGCAACACGAATTTTTGCTCCAAGGGTATCATTTTTTCTATCAAGACTAACTCTAAACCGGTTTTGTTGCAATATTTCTTTGATCTTTTCCCCATAAGCGATCAAGCCGTCAGAAACGGGAATGACACGAACCTGTTCCGGCGCCAGCCAAAGAGGAAAATGCCCTTCATAATGCTCAATCAAAATCGCAAGAAATCGTTCAAGGGAACCGAAAGGGGCCCTATGGATGATCACTGGTGCGTGGAGTTGGCCGTCTTCTCCCACATACGAAAGAGAAAAACGGGCAGGGAGGTTGTAGTCTAATTGGACCGTTCCCAATTGCCACGATCTTCCTATGGCATCCTTGACGAGAAAATCCACTTTTGGACCATAAAAAGCCGCTTCCCCGGGTTCTTCGACAAAATCTATACCACTCTTGGCGGCTGCGCGGCGTAAACCTTCTTCTGCCTTTTTCCAGCTTTCAGGACTGCCCACGTATTTTTCTTTCTCTTCTCCTCTCAATCCCAATCTGGCTTTAGTGTCCAAAAGACCCACTTTTTGGATGACTACTTTAACCAGATCCAGGCAATCCATCAGCTCCCCTTCTACCTGGCTTTCCGTGCAGAAAATGTGGGCATCATCCTGAGTAAATCCTCTCACGCGGGTAAGCCCCGAAAGCTCGCCCGATTTTTCAAACCTGTACACCGTCCCAAACTCGGCTATGCGCACGGGCAAATCCCTGTAAGACCTCGGTTTTGAATCAAAAATCCGAATATGCATCGGGCAGTTCATCGGTTTTAGAAGATAACCTCCAACTTCTCCCTTTTCCAAGCGATTGGCCAGCTCTGCACAACTGCCGGTTTTATCTTCAAAAGCCTTGAGCTCATCCGGATCAAGGATAGGCGGGAATTGGGATTCCCGGTAATAGGGATAATGGCCGGAAGTCCTAAAAAGATCGAGTGAGCCTATATGAGGAGTATAGACCAGTTGATAGCCCCTTTGGAGAAGCTCTTCGGTCAAAAAATTTTGAAGCTCTCTTCTGATGACCGCCCCTTTAGGAAGCCAAAGGGGTAGTCCAGCTCCTACTCTTTCATCGATGAGGAAAAGTTCAAGTTCTTTTCCTATCTTGCGATGATCTCTTTTTTTAGCCTGCTCAAGCTGCTTTAAGTGATCTTCGAGCTCTTTTGCAGTGAAAAAAGCCGTCCCGTAAATGCGCTGCAGTTGCGGGTTTTTTTCATCCCCCTTGTAGTATGCGCTGGAAACGTGCGTCAGCTTAAAGCTCTTGATCGATCCGGTGTCTTCAACGTGGGGCCCGGCACAAAGATCGATAAACGAACCATTTTGGTAAAGAGTAATGGGTTCATTTTCGGGAATCGATTCGAGGATATCGAGTTTATATCGACTCGGGATTTTCCTTTCCGATAAGGCTCCCAGCCTTCCTTTAAGCCCCAGCTGCCTGGCTTCTTCCCTAGAGACCTCGATCCTTTTGAAGGGTTGCTTTTCGGAAATAATTCTCTTCATCCTTTCTTCTATGGCCGGAAAATCCTGGGGACTAATACGATGATCGAGTTCAACATCATAATAAAAGCCTTCTTCAACAGGAGGCCCTGCGGCCAATTGTGCCTCGGGCCATATTTCTAATAGGGCTGCAGCTAAAACGTGAGCCGCGGAGTGGCGCAACTTTTCAAGTTCGTTCATTCTTCAGCGTTTATCCTTCCTTTGGAACATTTTCCTTTTATCGCAGGCAAAGTCAAAAAAAAGACTCCAAAATCCACCGTTTCTTTAAAAAAACAAAATCGTCCTTTCCCCCTCCTTTAACGGTTGGCGGCGATGGACTCTTTTGAAGTTTTTAAAATCCCTCTTTTTTTCATATACAATAAAACAAAAGCCAAGAGGAGTGTAAATAGAGAAAGAAGTTGGCCTTGGGTCGCAAAGCCAAAATAATAGCCGATATGGAGATCGGGTTCTCTAAAACATTCTCCAATGATTCTCAGCAAGCTATAACTGAAAAGAAAACCTATAGAAACCGCCCCTGCCGTCCCCTTACGGAAACGGAGGTAAGTCAAGATTCCAAAAAGCACCACTCCTTCGAGAAGGGCTTCGTAAAGCTGGGAGGGATGCCTGGGCACAACCTGCCCATCAACCAAGGGAGCATCGGGGAACACGACCCCCCAAGGAAGGGTCGTGGGCCTACCCCAAAGTTCTCCATTGATGAAGTTGGCAACTCTTCCAAAAAAAATGCCGATTGGGGCACACCACACGGCCGCATCGGCGATCTGGAAAAAAGGCTTTTTCCACTTCCAAGACGCCCAAAAAAGAACGATTAAAACCCCCAAAATACCTCCATGGCTGGACATTCCCCCTCTCCATATTTCAAACACCGACCAGGGCTCTTTTAGAGTATGAAAGAAGTCATAAAGAAGACAATAGCCTAGACGGCCCCCGATCATCACCCCACCCAGCGCTATCCAGAATACAAGATCGTCTAGCTGCCTTACGGAAAGCTCCAGCCACCCCCGCTTTCTCTGCCATCTCATGCCTAACCACAGAAAGACAAATCCAAGAACGTAGGCAAGGCCATAATAGCGAATGCCGAAGCCAGCCGAAAATTGGATGAGAAAAGGACTGAGGTGATGGACAAAATAGGCGATCATCAGGCTTTCGAAAAACAGTTACAGGGTAAAAACAAAAATCATTTTTGAAAAAGTTTTGACTTCCCTTCTCTTTTATTACTAAAATCGTTCAAAATAAGCAATTAAAAGCCTATTGTATATCCGACTCAAGCCAGCGAAGAGTTGAGCAGTCAAAACGGTGGAAAATGATTATTAAAAGAAAACAAGGAGGTTATCCCATGAAAACTATAGCCAAGCTATCTGTCTTGATAATGTCTTTGGGTATTGCCTTTGGTCCCCTTTACAGCTTTGCCAAACCTAAAGCTGAACAGGTCCAAGACGAAACCAAGCCTGAGAAAAAGTCCAAGAAACATCATAAAAAAGAGAAAAAAGAGGAGAAAAAAGAACAAAGTTCTTCCAATCTCCCTTCTCGCTGATCCCTTGGCTTCATTCCAATCGGCCGGGTGATCCTTATCGACTGAACTGCTTTTTCTCTTCGCTGGTTCGAGTGGAACATCAATGGCCAAGCCGTTTTTTTCCTTCTCCCGCTTAAAAAACAAAAGGCCTTAAGCTTGCTCTTCGGTTTTTTTTAGCAGCCAGTATTCTATGCTATCGAAGAGAGCCAACCAGGACGCCTCGACTATGTCGTGCGAAACCCCAACGGTCGACCAGTTCCTTTTGCCATCGGTTGACTCCACCCAAACGCGTATCGAGGAGGCTGTGCCCTCCTTCGAATCCACGATCCTTACTTTATAGTCTTCCAAGCGGACTTGACTGATTTCAGGATAAAACTTGGCCAATGCTTCGCGCAATGCCCTATCAAGAGCATGAACGGGACCGTCACCTTCTGCAACGGTATAAATTCTTTCCCCTCGTATAGACAACTTGACCGTAGCTTCACAAACCTTGTAATTCTTTGCAGGGAGTTGACGGATCGATACATGATATTCCATCAAGTTGAAAAAGGGGGGATAGGGAGAAAGGGTTTTCTTGAGAAGAAGGGCAAAAGAGGCTTCCGCCGATTCGAATTCATATCCCTTGGCTTCCAGCTCCTTGATTTTATTCAGAATGCGCTGGATGTTGGGATTGTTCTCTTCCAGGGCTATGCCTAGCTCTTTGGCTTTAAGAATAATATTGGACCGACCGGAAAGTTCCCCGATTAAAATTCTGCGGGTATTCCCCACGGCCAAAGGATCGATATGTTCATAACTGCTGAGTGCTTTCTGCAAGGCATTGACATGCGTCCCCCCTTTATGGGCAAAAGCGGACTTGCCTACAAACGGAGCCCGGGGATTGGGCCTGACGTTGGCTATTTCATCGATGAACAGGGACAACTCCCGCAATTCCTTGAGTTTTCCGTGAGGGAGCACTCTCCTGCCCATCTTGAGTTCAAGATTGGCAATAACCGAAATAAGATTACAATTTCCCGTTCTTTCTCCGTAGCCGTTAATCGTTCCCTGGACTTGCAGAGCTCCCGCTTCTATGGCTACAAGAGCATTAGCAACGGCCAACTCTCCGTCATTATGCGTATGAATGCCTACAGGGGTTCTGCACCGAGAGAGGACTTCGGCCGTTATATTTCCTATTTCCCAGGGCAAAGATCCCCCGTTGGTATCGCACAGGACGATGAAATCCGCCCCTGATTCCTCGGCTGCGTTGATACACTCCAGGGCATAGCCCTTGTCCGCTTTAAAACCATCGAAAAAATGCTCGGCATCGAATATAACCTCTCGGCCATGAGATTTTAAAAACTTTATCGAATCCCGGATCATGGCCAGGTTTTCTTCGGCCGTGGTCTTTAAAACCTCAAGAACGTGGAAAAGCCAGCTCTTACCGAAAAGGGTAACTACCGGGCTTTGGGCTTGAAGCAGCAACTGTATTTGCGGGTCTTCTTCCACGCCCAGGTGAGCCTTTCGAGTGCTCCCAAATGCGGCAATCTTGGCTTGCTTCAACTCCAAGTCTTTCAAGTGGTTAAAAAAAGCAAAATCTTTAGGATTACTTCCCGGCCATCCCCCTTCAATGTACTGTATCCCAAATTCATCCAGCCTTTTGGCTATCCGCAGCTTGTCGGACAAGGAAAAGTGGATGGCTTCGCCTTGAGTACCATCCCTTAGGGTTGTATCATAAAGAAACAGTTGGCTCTTTTTACCCGTTTGCATGGTAGGAAAAATAACCTTCTCATAAATTGTGGAGAAATCAAATAGGATTTGATCTAGACATTCTCAATAAAAAAAAGATAAATTAAAAAAATGCAAATTCAGATTTCATCCCCGACCGTGAAGCTGACCGATGCCCTTTACAATCACATCGAATCGAAATTTGAAAAATTGACCCGAATCAACGAACGGATCCTATCAGCCCAAGTCAATATTCACCACGAACCGGCAAAAGCGGACATCAGCCATCAAGCTTTTGCCATAAAAGCAAGGTTATATATACCGGGTAAAGACATCGTTGCCGAAGATCGCGGCCATGACCTCTATCAAGCCGTTGATCTTATAGTGGATCGGCTGGCCCGGCAACTGCGGAAAAGAAAAACCGATCTTACCGATAAATCCCGAGACACTTCAAGGGAATTTAAAGAAAAAGAAAAATAACCGTTTTATTCTTTTTGCAAGCCGATCACCCCCCTACCCTAAGGACGAATCCCCCTGTATGGCTCATGGCAGGTTCAGTGCGCTCTCTTTCCCTTGAGGAGGAAATCCTGCGAGGATTTGTAAGGGTAGGGGCAAAGAAAATACTTTTTAGGTGCATTTGTAAGGGTAGGGGCAAAGAAAATACTTTTTAGGTGCTAAACCGCAACCATTCCTCCCTGGCCGCTTCGATCAAGGGCCTCAAGGTTTGCGCACTGAAATCGAAAGGCAAGCCTGCAAGCTGAAAAAGTTCCCTGAGCGGCTTCGATCCCCCTAGGGACAACGCGTAAAGGTAACGTTCAAGTGCCGTTTTTAAATCTTTTTTGGCCTCGATCCAAAAGGCTAACGCTCCCATTTGAGCAATCCCATATTCGATGTAATAAAAGGGAATCTCAAAAATATGAAGCTGGCGGTGCCATAAATAGCGCCTGGCTTCTTCATAACCTTCCCAATCCACTATTCCTCCAAAGCGGTCAACAAGGCTTTCCCAGATATCCGCCCTTTTCTCTCTACTTTGATCGGAACTGGTATAAAGCTTTTGCTGGAAGCTATCCACCGTCGCCATCCAGGGGAAAAAGAGAATAATCCCCTCAAAAAGCTTCCTGTTTGCTCTTTTGAGTTCTTTATTCGAATAAAACTCGTCTAAAAACGAAGAAGCGAAAAGTTCCATGGACATGGAAGCAACTTCGCAAAACTCCAAGGGAGCCGATCGATAATCGTAAAGGAACTGATCTCTAGAGGCAAGGGAATGAATGGCATGGCCCGATTCATGGAGTAGAGTTTCCAAGTCTCGATGCGTTCCTACGGCATTCATGAATATGAAAGGAAGGCGAGCCAAAGGGAGCGTGCTTTGATAGCCTCCCGGAGCTTTCCCCTTGCGGTTTTCCAAATCAATCAACCTTTTCTCTCCCAAGGTTTGATAAAAATTCCACAGTTTTAGGTCCATTCTTTTGAAAATCTTTCCCACTTTTTCAAACAGTTCTTCTGCCGTATGAAAGGGTTTCAAAGGGGGTTCACCTTCCGGGTCCACGGCTAGATCCCAAGGTCTCAACCTATCTAAACCCAGCGCCCGTTTCCTGGCGTCTTGTATTTCTCTTTGCACGGGAACTACCGTCTGTTCTATCGCTTCGGCCAATTTTAAACAATCTTCCGGGGTGTAATCGAAGCGGCGATATTTCTCGAAAACGTAGCTGCGGTAGTTGTCGAACCCCGCTGAAGCGGCAATTTGAGAGCGAAGAGCAAGGAGCTTGTCGAAAAGCTCTTCAAAAATGTCTTTTTTTTCCAATCGTTTCTGGGCGATGATCTCCCATACTTTTTTCCTCTTTTCCCTATCCTGGTCTTCAAGAAAAGGGCTCAATTGAACCAGTGTATACTCTTTGCCTTCGTATTCGGCCGCAAGCCCCCCGGAAATCTTCTGGTATTGTTGACAGAGCTTTTCTTCTTCGACTTCGCGGGCAACATTTTCTTGGCTATATGTAGCCAACTGGCTCAAGACAGACCTTTTGAAAACCGCGTAAGAACCGTCAAGACTGTTAAAAAAGGGGTTGGAAACAAGCTTTTGTAAAAGGGCCATTTGCCTGGGCTTTCTCAGCGGTTCCACCACCGTAACGATGTAGAGATAGCTTTTTTCTCTCTCTTCATCGTCCGTCTGGCAGGTCATCGCGATATAGCGCTTGGTCCTTTCCTCGTCGAGGGCTTCTCTTAATTCATCGTAAAAACCGATCCACCTTTTAAGATCTTCCAAGCCCCGGACATTTTGAAGCTCCTGTTCCAGCCTATCAAACAATGCGCAAAGGGTGTTTTCTTCCAGGATATCTTTGCCCGGTTCAAGAAATTGCAGGGGTTTATAGGGAGAAAAAGAAAAGCTGATCTCGGCGGTTTCGTTCATATTCAATTAGGTATCTTCGATTTGAAACATATTCCAGAAATTTTGAAAAGCCGTATTCCAACTTCTTTCTTCTCTTACCTTTTCCGCCCATTGCCTCTTCAGTTCCCATGACGGGGGGTTGTCAAGATAAGAAGAAATGGCCTGGGCCCAGGCTTTCAGATCCTTTGCCTTGCATATCTTTCCCATTCCAAGCTTTCTTACCAGCTCGGAAGGCCCTCCCACGTCTGAAACTATGGCAGGAACCCCCGAAGCCATGGCTTCAAGAACCACGTTGCCAAAAGTATCCGTTGTACTGGGGAAAACAAAGAGAAAAGCCGAGGCATAAGCTTTACTCAGCTCAAGGCCGGTGAGCACCCCGGTAAAAATAGCTTCAGGAATCAGCCTTTGCAATTCTTCTCTAAAAGGGCCTTCCCCGACAAATGCCAAAGAAAATCTCTTGCCCATTCCCCACAAGTAATGAGAGAGATCGGCCAAAAAAGCCAGCTCTTTTTCCTTTGAAATCCTTCCTACATAAAGAATAACGGGTAAACTCGATCCATATTTTTTCCAAAACGCCTGGTCCGCATAAGAGGGGCTAAACATGTCCACATCCACCCCGCGGGGAAAGAGAGCCAGCTTTTCAGCAGGAATTCCTCTTTGAACCCAGCACCGCTTATAATACTCGGTATTGACGAGAATTTTATCTAACTGGCCATAGAACCATTCCATGTATTTCCAGGTCAATGTTTCCATCCAGGAATCATCACTTAAGAACCGGGCATACTGGGGAAAATCGGTATGGTAGATTCCCATCAGGGGAATCCGAAGTATCTTGCCGGCCAAAAGGGCGCTGAGCCCCACCGGACCCGGAGTGCTGATCACCAGGTGGGAAAAATCTTCTTTCTTGATATAGTCCATTATTTCTAAAAAGGGGGGAAAACTTAACTTCTGGAGCTTGTACTCGGGAATTTCAAATTCCCCCACCGGTTCGAAATTTTGTACGGGAATATCCAGCTCTTTTAATTGGCTTCTCGAGATCACCAACTTCAAGTGGGCACCCCTTTTGTACGCCGTTTTGGCCATCGCCTGGATTGTCCGGGCCACCCCGTTGACGTCATCGATGGTGTCCGTAAACCAGGCTACCTTGATTTCCGAAAGCTCCCTGGGAAGGTAACCCAAGTAGCGGTGGGCCAATCCTCTCAAAAAAGTTTTATCGGTAGCCTGGTCAAAAAAAGACCATAAATAAGGCACAACGGCAAGTCCCAACGGCAGGAAACCCGAGAGGGACTGGAAAGCATCGATGTAATCCCCTTTTTCGAGTCGAGAGACGAACTGGAGAAACAGCCTATAAGAAAGTTCGTTTACAATTTTGGAAGCTATACGGAAGGAACGGTTAATGGGCTTTTCGGTTGAATGGACGATGGCATCCAGCATCTGCTTCGTTTTCGCATCGGTCAAAAAATGGATAAACTGCTTCGTCAGCGTTGATCCCTCTGCTATTCCCATGTAATTAAACGCCTGGCCCGTGCGGATCGCTTCGGCAAAATGTCCTACTTTTTCGGCAAAAGAAAAAGCCGTGGGATTTTGCCCTTTGACAAATCTTTCGGCGATCTTTCCTACAAGATCGGCTGTCAAGGGGGCTTTCTGCTTCAACCGACTCTGTGTGAATTTAAAAAAAGTATTATAAAAACCGATGGAAGTTTTCAAAGGATCTCCCATCTCCCCTTGGACTTTGCCCTGTCCCCTAAAAAGGGAGTTAAAAAATTCTTCAACCGTTGCTCCTCCTTTGACTTCCGTCCATGCCGAACCCACTGAAAGCCCCCCATGATCGTTAGAACCCCCTACAAATATCTTTTCATGCGCCCTATCTCCTTGAGGCGCTAAACCTTGCCTATGGGCAAATTCCTCGATCAGTCCTGGAGTCAACATGCCCAGGCAGAGGGAAAGGATTTTTTGGGAAAGAGGTTCCAAGGCCCCGTTACAAACCTCAAATCCCTTGAAAAGGAGGATCATTTTCTCGAAATGATCCGCCGTCAATTTCGAATTTACACTCTTCAAGGGATGAGCCACCGCATGGGGTATGTTTTTTTCAACCAGGTAGCGGGCAAGATCGAAAACATTCAAAGAAAGTTCTTTTAAGGCAGCAAAATCACGATGATCAAAGTGCCATATCAAAAGATGGATTTCACAGCCGTCAGGGAAAAAAGTGGACAATTCCACTCCTAGAAAAACATCGGGATATTTTTCCATCAACTCCAGGCACCCCTCAATCCGGTTGTGATCCGTAATGGTTTTCCACCGCATCCCCTTGGCTTGAAGCTTGTCATAAAGCTCTTGGGGAGGGGTACAGCTTTGGGGAAAACCGATACGGCGCAGGACCCACTCCGAAGGCCTGTCCGAATAACTCGAATGAAGATGAAGATCAACTTTTGACCAGGACTCCATAAGTTTCCGACTCCATTCCCCTATCCAGGAAATTCTTGACGAACCTCTCAAGCTGCTCCCACAAGGAGCGATAATCACTATCCTCGGGATGAACGGCTACTCTTACATGACCTTTTCCTTTCCCGAGCGCCCTGCTCTTCAGCCAACTGTTCCATGCCCGAGAGATCATCCTCCTCCACGCCGACCTATTCGACCAGCAAAGGGAAAATGAATAAATAGAGGAAGGGGTTGAGTTTTCAAGTAAAATAATGCGATCAATTGCTGCCGTATAACGAAATCCCGCTTTGCGAAGCCAATGGAGCAGGGGCGGCTCATAGAGCCATCCTGGAGCGATAAATCCCTTCGTGGGCCATCCCAATTGCCCGAAGAGCTTCTTGGCTTGACCAATCCGCCTTAAGGCTTCTCTTTCTCCAATATCAAGGAACTCGGCTTCGCCTTGGGTGTAAAACCGCGTCCAAAAAAGTTGAGAAAGCTTTTCTTTGCTGCCCAGCCGATCATGATAAAAACCATGAATGATCGGCTCGTCCCCACGGCTCAGCCGATCGCCTACCCATGCACGAAACCCCTCGTCTTCCTCGATGGATTTCTGGTGGTGATAAAAAGGGATGATCAGCAGCCCTGTCTTTTTAACTCCCCAAGACAAAAGCTGCTCTCTTTGTTTTTCAATTTTAGCTCTATTCAGAGGATGCACGTCATGGAGAGTGACAAAAAGAAATTTTTCAGTCATGCGCTTTTCCCCAAAACAACCTTATTTTACTTGGAATAAAGCAAGGGGGTTTTTTTTAAATCCTTGACCACGGTAAAAAGAAAAACCTTTGATGGGTAATGTTCTTTGTACTTGGTGATTTCTACGCTGTTCAACACCTCGAATCCAAATCGGCTAAATAAAGCCGGTTTTCTCCTTTCTCCAAAAACGACGATTTGTCCATAAACTTGGCTATATCCTCTTGAAATCAGGTAAGAAAGAAAGCTGTCAATGAGTCTCCTGGTTGTCGTGGGGCTTTTCACCTTGGGTAAGAGGTTAATGTGAAAATGCGGGCAATTTTTTGGAGCCGGAGGAGTTTGTTTCAGGCCCGAAAAAATCAGCCAGCGGATGTATTTTTTGGACGCCGGCTTATAAGGTTTAAAGAAATAGCGGTAGAAGAGTTTCATCAGCAACAAGGGGCCGTTCAAAAGATCAAAACAAAGCTTCATTCTAGGCTTGCAACAACCGATGAGATAACCGCCGACCTCTCCGCCCAATTCGCAAACAAAAGCCGATTCCGGCTCCATGTCCGTGTAGTAGCGGGTAAGAAAATCGGCAAAAAGTTCCCTATCCTCAAAAACGGGATCGATCGGCTTACCGAGAAAGCCGGTATCCGCGCATATCCTTCGGATCGCTTCCCTGTCCTTGGGGCAATACTTTCGAATAACCGGCTCTTGGTCCTTTTTTCCCTCGAGGATGACTTTCCGGTTCTCATTAAGGTCCATCGACACCGCGTTTTTGTGCATATTCTAAAACAGCCTCCTTGCATTCATCCCGGCCTTCTTTACCCATCGCCTTTAGGTAATATCCCCACAATCTTTCGAAAACCTGGCCCCATCCATACTTGGCTCTCACTTTCCTGGATAACTCTAGGCCCAATTCTCTAAGATCGGTTTGCCGAAAATTCCTTATTGCCTCTGCAAAAGCTCGGGGGCAATTTTTCCTCGGCCAGTATTCCAATCCTCCCTCTATCTGCTCGTCCATGTTTGTCCCATGTACTCCGATGACAGGACATCCACAAGATTGGCTTTCAATCGTTACCAGGCCAAAGGTCTCCACGATTCCAGGATGAACGAACAGGTCGGCGCTCCGGTAGCTGCGGGCAAGATCCTCCTTGGAATCAAGGTAGGGAATCCAGGCGATTCGGCCGAGTTTTTTCTTCAAATCCAATACAAGGCTCCTGAGGGGGCCATCCCCAATGATGAGAAGCCAGTAATTGTTCCCAGGCTCTTCTTCCAGGAGGCATCGAAAAGTCTCCAGGAGCAAAACAAGATTTTTTTCCTTTGAAAGTCTTCCCACGTAAAGAAGTAAAAAAGCATCGGGGGGAATGGCTAAAAACTTTCTCCAGCTTTCGTCTTTCGGTCCCGGACTGAAATTTTCTGTATCCACCCCCAAGGGGAGAGGGACGGCATTATCCAATCCCCAGTTTTTGAGCAATCCGCAAAGCTTGTAAGAGGGAACAACCGTTAACCGGAACTTTGAGAAAAGGCTGATAATATAGCCCTTGGCCATGTTTCTAAACGCCGTTTCCGCAAGCTTACCCCCGTAACGGGAAAAAGTCCTCAAGTAAGCCTCGGGAAAATGGCTATGATAAAAGCCGACAACGGGGATTTTCAGTCTCCTGGCTTTCCTTAAGATAAACCAAGCCAACTGGTAAGGATCTCCGACTTCAATAATGTCCGGATTAATCTCATCGATGAGCAAAGACAAGGTTTTTAAATTCAACATGACTCTATACCGGGAAGTTTTATCTAGCCTAGGGGATTTGATGGTTATCGTGTGCACCGACTTATCGGACAGATGTTGGTTTTTTTCCCCGGGAACGATTAAAAAATGCTCATCTTTAGCGAGCCTGCGCACGTAATCCTGTTTCTCAGAGAGGTACCGTTTTACCCCACCGCTACAAGGAGAATAAAACTGGGTTATATCGCATATTTTCATCTTCGTCTTTGGCTTCCTCTCTCTTTCCCCTTTCCCCAAGGATTTTTTCCCTCTTTTTATTTTAAGGGAAAGGGCGGTCGCATCCAGGAAGAAATTCCCTATAATAATAGCTTGAGAAAAAATATTTTCCATAAGATAGCCTATGTTTTGATCATTTTGATTTATAAAGCTGGGCCGTCCCCGTCCAAAAGATCCCTTTCTATCTCCTCCCAAAGGAAGAATCTTTTTTTCTTTCCTTTTTCAATCCCTATTATTTTGGTCATCTTCCTGCTTTCCGGGTTAAAAATTTACGGTTGTTTTTCTTCCCCTTGACTGGTAAGAGAAAAGTGTTGCTTAGAGCATTTTTGAGTTTTCCTAACGGCCCCTTAGGAAACAGGTTTTTCTATTTCTGTTTTTCACTTTCTAAGAAAATCATCCTTTGGGTCTGTTTCATGGGGGTTGCCGTCAAGACGACGAGGGCTGTAGATCTCCAACAAGAAAGCATAGCCGAACTTCAAAAGGCGCTTGAAGAAGGAGGAATTGCCGTGGAGAGTAGGCCTCCGGCTATCGCTCTTTCCGGATATATAGACAGCAGCTATACCTACAACTTCATTTCGGCTCATTCGGGCAAAACGGCAGCCCAAACCGCACAAATTCCAACGCGAATGGACAGCGATGGCATTGCCGGTGGAGGATGGAATCTCAACCAAGTTTACCTGGTGATTGAAAAACCCCTTTCGGAAATTAACGATTGGCAATCAGGATTCAGGGCCGATCTCATGGTCGGAGAAGATGCGGCTTCCATGGGCATGCCGGACAACATTGTAGGGCTCTCTACCCCCAACAGCAATGGTTTAGCCTTAAACATCTCTTCATTTCTTTTGGCGCAGGCCTATGCCCAGTTTAGGGTGCCTGTAGGCAACGGGCTGGACCTTAAAATGGGCAAATTTATGTCTCCTTTTGCTTTTGAAGTCATGGAAAGACCGGCCAATGTGAACTTTTCCTACGGGCTTATTTTTTCAAATCTCATTCCCGAGATTCTCGTGGGTGCCGAAGCGGTTTATCCTTTTTCCAACTCGCTGGAACTGACATTGGGCATTACCGATGGAGGGTTTAACACGGCCAGGGGAGGATTTCCTTTTTTTGGCGAAGTGAACAACGAGCCTTTTTCTTCCCTTTTTCTCGGTTCCTTGCGCTACGAAACACCAAGGAAAAATGCCCTTGTTACTACTTCGGTTCTTTTTGGCCCTGACGGGGCCGATCCCCCGGGCTTCGGCTTATATCCAGGTTTTGCCGGTGAGGGTGTATTCAGGGAAAGCCCGTATAACCGTTCCGCCCCCTTTGTTCTTGGGGATATCTATGGATCTTGGATTCCTCAAGTCAGCAAGGACAGGCTCCTTGTTGCCTTAGAGCTTACAGGGGGCTTCTACAACGGCGGGGTTGCCCTACCTACAGATCCTTTAAGTTCAAGGGCATCGGCCAATTGGTATGGGGCGAGTTTCTGGATGAAATACCAGCTTACAGCTCTCTTGAGCATCGCTTTTAGGCAGGATTGGATTGAAGGATCAAACAACGAAATTCTCTATCAACATGTGGGACGCACCGACATATGGAGTTCGACCCTCACGTTCCGCATCGACCTTTGGGAAAACATGATGCTCAGAGCCGAGGGAAGAATGGATTGGGGTAAAGATGTTGTGGGCGCCATTCTTGCCCCATTGGGACTCCCCTCGGTTCCCGTATCCTCCGGGCCCGCTTTTTTCGCCGCCATCGAAGCCGCCTATGCCTTTTGGTAAAATAGGTTAACTTCTATTTGTTTGTTGGTTCTTACCCTTCCTTGGATTAGTTTTCTTTATGAAAAACAAACAGATTATTCTTGTTAAAAAACCCGAGGGGATGATCGACGAGTCTCACTTTGCGGCTGTTTTTACCGATGTTCCTGCTCCAAAAGACGGGGAAGTGCTGGTCAAAAATCGTTACGTTTCGATCGATCCCTATTTAAGGCTTTTGACTGAAGAGCCGGCTACCTTTAGCCGGGGAGTACAAGTGGGGAGCCGGATGGAAAGTTGGTCGGTAGGTGAAGTCCTGGAATCTAAAAGTGACGCCTTTAAGCCAAGTCAATTCGTCGTCGGTTACTTGGGATGGCAAGAATACGGCCTTTCCGAGGCTAGAGATTTAAGAAGGATCGATCCTTCCCTTGCTCCCCTACCCGCTTTTCTAGGGGTGTTAGGGATGCCCGGGATAACCGCTTATTTCGGGATATTCCGTTACGGGAAACCGCAGGCTGGACAGACCGTCCTCATTTCCGCGGCTTCTGGAACGGTAGGAATGACCGCTGGACAGTTAGCCAAGATGCATAGTTGCAGGGTTATCGGCATAGCCGAAACCGAGGAAAAATGCCGCTACCTGGTTGAGGAACTGCACTTCGATCGGGCAATTAATATTTCCCAGAGGAGTCTTATCGAAGGACTCAAGGAAGACGCCCCTGAAGGAATCGATCTTTATTACGACAACGTGGGAGGAGAAACGCTCGACAACGCCCTCTTATTCCTTAGAAAAAACAGCCGGGTGGTCATTTGCGGGATGATCTCTCAATACAACGTCAAGACTCCCTATGCTCTTAAAAATTTTGAAAGACTCCATTCGGCCCGGGCAACCCTCAAGGGATTTATCGTCGCCGACCTGATGAGCCAATGGCCGGAAGCCCTAAGCAAGCTGGAGAGATGGGTAAAAGAAAAAAAACTCAAGCATAAAGAGAATATCTTCCATGGACTTGAAAACGCTCCCAAAGCCCTCCATTCCATTTTTACCGAAGCCCCCATAGGCAAAACGGTTGTTGAAGTATAAGCAAGAGCGCAACTTTAACGGATCAGTTCGAGCAACGCGCTGAGGGGAATTCCTACCCAAGAAGGCCTGCTTCCCAGCTCGTAGCCCACTTCATATACCGCCTTTTCGAGCAGGAAAAAATCCAGCAGCAGCCGGAAATTCTTTTCTTCGGTCGGCAATAGAATACTTCCCCGAGTCATTCGCCTGTAAGCATCAAGAAAATTTTTAGAGACTTTTGAGTACCACAGCTCGGCAAGCTTCTTCAAAAAAAAGCCTTCTCTTTCTTTGCCTTCCGCAAAAGAGTAAGCCACGTAATGAAAAGACCTGAGCATTCCCGCCACGTCACGCAACCCGGGCCACTTGATTTTCCTTCTTGCCATAGCCCGGTTAGGTTCCCCCTCGAAATCGATAACCAGGTAATCTGATCCGGTCCACAACAGTTGACCCAGGTGATAATCTCCATGGATCCTGATTTTATGGACACATCCCGCTTCCAGCGCGCTGATTTTTTCCTCCAATCTTTTTCTTACCCGCTCCGTCAATGAACCGAAGGAAAGATTTTGCCGCGACAGCCAGGCATTGAACCAGGGATTGGAAGGAGCATTTGTCCACTTTTCCTTCATGATGCCAATCGATTCTTCGTAGAGAAAGTAAAGATCTTCTTTCTCTAGAGGTTGGGGTTCGAAAGAGGGGATTCCTTGGGCTCTACTCAAGGCCAAGTGAAGTCCGGCCGTTCTTTCTCCAATCAAAGCAGCATCTGGGCCAAAATAAGCCCCACCGGCCATTGCTGAGAACCCCGAACCGCCGGTCTCATCGTTTGGCTGCAACCGGGCTGCCCGGATGAATCGAGATAAAGCTTCTTGAGCCTTTTTCCAACCATTCTCCAGGCTAGGAACATAGCTGCTAAGAAGACCAAGAGTGTAGGATAGGCCTTCAATCCGGGCTTCGATTTTGCCCCTGTAGGCAGGCACATGGGAAAAGGAAGATCGTTCCGTAAGGAAAGAAAGAATTTCTGTCTCGGGGTTTTCTCCGGGTTCAAGCTTGCGGTAGAGCTTTAAAAAGAATTCCTGGCCCAAGATGTAGGCGCTGTTGGATTGGTCGGCGGCTAAAAATTGCCCCTGGAGACGGCTCAAAGTGTTTCGATCTAAAGAAAGCAGAAAAGGGGAACCATAACCCTGCATTTTCCCTTTTCCACCCTGGACTTCTCGTCCTTTCACGATCAACTCGAAAAGCAGTTGGCCCAGTTCAGCCCTAGCCGTAGCTTCCCTATAACTTAAGGAAGAGCGCTCATCAAAAAACAGCCTCTCTTCGTTGCCGACCTCGGTCGAGCTTGTTTTCTCCAAGGGCAACGAATAGAGTTCAAGAAGGCCATCGTCATAATAGACTCTAACCAAAAGAATGCTGAAGGCTGCCGAGGGGTGATCAAGGCAGAATTCCTCCTCGACGTCCACTTTGGTTATGGATTTAGACTTGGAAGCAAACCACCGGCAACGGGGCAGGTAAACTCGAAGAGCCTCCGTGAAGGCTTCTCGCTCAGGCGGAGTAAGCCAAAAAAAAGACCGCATGGGATTAATTTTAAAGCCTTCCGCTTTCCTTGTCAGGGAGAAAACGAACCATCCTGTGATAATTGGAAGAGGTGAGCGGGACAGGCTTCAGGATCGAGCTTCACAAAGTTCCATTCTCCATGCCAAGTGTAGGTCACATCCGCAAGAAGATCGGTCAGCTGGTAAGGCTTGGAAGGATCTAGTCCAACCGATTCAGGTTGGAAATGAATCCAACCCATCTCGGTATTTCTACTCATGTTCACCACGATCAGGAGGGGATCTCCATGTCCCGGCAGTTCCTTGACATAGGCAAGCAGCCTTGGGTTATCCCCCTGAATAAAGCGGATGTTTTCCGTTCTCTGCAAGGCGGGATGGAGCTTCCGAATATGGTTGACCTTGGCAATGAATTCTTTTATGTTGCCGGGAGCATTCCAGTCCCAAGTTTTAATCTCGTATTTTTCAGAATCCTTGTATTCTTCCTTCCCGGGTTCAAGGGGAATGTTGACGCAGAGTTCAAAGGCAGGGCCATAAATTCCATAATTGGAGCTGAGGGTGGCCGCAAGCACATGACGCATTTTAAAAACAGAGGGGGGAGCATACTGCAGATAGCCGGCAAGGATGTCCGGGGTGTTAGGCCAAAAATTGGGCCTAAAAAACTCCACTACCGGGGGAGAGGTCAACTCTTCCATGTAAGCCTTGATCTCGGAGGCTTCAGATCTCCAGGTAAAATAGGTATAGCTTTGAGAAAACCCCCGCTTGGCTAAACCATAGAGCAACTTAGGCCGCGTAAAGGCTTCAGAAAGAAAGAGAGTATCGGGGTAATCCCTCTTGATTTCCCATATGACCCAGCGCCAGAACGCTAAAGGCTTGGTATGAGGATTGTCTACCCTGAAAATCTTGACTCCCTGGTTTATCCAAAAAACGAATATGCTCTTAAGTTCTTCCCATAAGGCTTGCCAATCTTCAGTCTCAAAATCAAAAGGGACAATATCTTCGTACTTCTTGGGGGGATTTTCAGCATATTGGACGGTCCCATCGGGTCTCCATTTAAACCAGGCAGGATGCTCAAGAAGGTAAGGATGATCGGGAGAACATTGAAAAGCGATGTCTAGGGCTACTTCTATACCGTAGTCGGCAGCCTTTTTGACGAAGTGCCGGAAATCTTCCAGGCTGCCTAGACTGGGATGAATGGATTTATGTCCTCCCTCTGCCGAACCAATAGCCCAAGGGCTACCCACATCTTCCGGTGAAGCGATCAAGGCATTGTTTTTGCCTTTCCTGGCCTTTTTACCGATAGGATGGATGGGAGGCAGATACACCACGTCAAAACCCATCGCGGCGATGTCGGGAAGAAGTCTTTCGCATTCCTTGAATGTCCCATGCTTGCCGGGAACCGAACTCCAGGACCTCGGGAAAAATTCATACCAACTGCTAAATTGGGCTTTAGACCGTTCCACGAAGATAAACAATGGAGATTCGGATTCAACTGATAAACTCCTATCCGGGTTCTTTTGAACGAGTTCCTCCAAGTAAGGATTTTTAATCAGCTGCAACCTTTGATGGAGGGAAAGTCGTTCATCCTTGAGACGGTCAATCCAGTCTTTTAACTCCTGACTGCGGCTAAACGCCCAATTTTTTTCGAGCAGCCCTATCCCGATGGATAATTCTACAGCGATATCCTTGTCATTTTCAGCCAACTTATGCAGCTTTTCCAACCAATTTTGAAAATGATCGATCCAACCGATGATCTTAACCTCGTATATCCCCAGCTTCTCCAAAGGAAAAGAGGCTTCCCATTCATCGTTGCCGAGCTCCTCCATGGAGATTTCAGTCCATTGGCTGTCGGCTATATGCCTGTAGGCGAGATGAACCGAAATCCTTTCATGCCCATCAGCAAAGACGTAAGCACGGACAACCATGGTTTGACCGATAACCCGCTTTAGAGGGAAATCAGAGCAATCCACCGAGGGGAAAATCCGCTCTATGACTATCCTTTTTCTGCCGTCAACAGGCAGAAAAGATTTTTCGACTTCGTATCCAAAGGAAGGCATTTTCATTAGAGCTGAAAGGAGAGCCCTTTAAAACCCTGGGCTGTTTTCAAGCTTGTCGAAGTTAAAATCCAAGAAGGAAAAAAACTTCTCTTTTGGTGTTATCGGCACCCAGCCCGGCATTCAAAAAGAGCCTTCAAGAAAGCCCAAAGGGGAAAATCCCATCTTCGCCTCGAAAACGGGGCTTCTGCCTATCGTCCATGAACTCTTTGTTTTCAGCGGGCAGGTCTTCTTCAAAAAAATCTTCCCCTTCTTCGCCAGGCAAGACTTGATAACTTGAAAGTTTCATGTCGATCTGTTCCAGTTTCTGTTCAATCCTATCGAACCTTTCGTTAAGATGGTGATCAAGCTGATCGATTCGATCGAGCACCATTTTTACAAGATATTGGAATTCTTCCTGGGGATGTTGACCGGCTGTAAAATTCTCATTCCAAACACGGTTCAAAATATCGATACGTCTTTTCAAGGAAGAAAGGCGATGATTGAAGTACCACCAGAGCCCGGCCAATAAAACAAAACCTAAACCCAATAACCAATACCCCAAGCCATAGGAATCAAAAAGAAAAGACTTCATAAAATGTTCCTTACATCGATAATATTAAAAAAAATTATAAATTAAAGATGTTTTGAATTTTTTTTTGTCATTCCCCTCCAAGGCTCTTTATTGCTTGATCCACAGGCAAAGAATCTTTTATTCTAAGCTTGTGCACTTTCAAAGCTTGATCCCTTTAGCCCTCTTTTTCTTGCTGCCGGTCCTTGTAGGGGGATGCAGCGGAGAACAAAGAGCGCATTTTGCCAAGGATAAAATAGAAGAATACAAGCAAAACCCGACAAAAGAAAATAAGCAGGAAGCTCAAGCCGCCCTTGCCGAGCTTGATGCTTCCATACATAGGCTTGAAGCCCAAGTATCCAGGGAAAGCGGGGAAACGAAAAGATCCGACCAACAGAGACTAAACGAGCTAAAGAAACAAAGATCGAAGCTCAACACCGACTTTACGAAAGCCGAGGCGGAAACGCTCTTGAACAACTTGAAAAACTTTTTTCAAAACCCTCCCCTCTTGGAAAACAAGAAGGACAACAAAAATCCCTGATTTTTTAAAAAGAGCTCCAACAAGCAAAGAGATCTTTCATTGAGAAGCGATTAATAAACGGAGGATTGGGCAAAGCGTTGCCCAACCTTGGGGCTTTTCCCTCGGGTTGGACTTGGACTGGGAGCAAGGCGCTCATAGGCCAGCCGATAGAGCCTGATCCTATGGTATTCCTTGGGCCAAAGTTGCCACAAGGAAGCGGGTTGATAAAAATCGGAATACCACCTGCCCTTGTAAAAAATCTCCATATGCCCGTAATGGCTTCTTTTCCTGGGATAAAGGATGTGGACATCGAAATCCCTGGGTTGCAAGTGGGCAGGCACCTCCCTATAAAAGCCTGTTTTCACCAGGACTTCTCCATACTCCTTGGCGTAGTCTCTTCTTTCCAAGGGTCTGCCGATAAGCTTTTCAATACATGTCCTGACAACTCGGGCGCAGAGTCCCCTTGAACACTTTTTTTTCTTGGGTAGGGCAGCCTCAAACTCCTTTTTATTGATGAGGATAGCCTGGGGGGCGGAAAAAGAAGAGCCTTTTTTGATCGCTTCCTTCGAAGCCTTTGCCCAGAGTCGTTCCCCTTTGAACGAAAGGCAAAAGAAGAAAAAAAGGAAAAAAGGCACAACGATCCATTTTGAACCCATGAAATTGGATTAATTGCCAAAAATTTGTTCCGTTGGCAATCTTTTTTTCCATTCTCAATGCTTATCTGCAACCAATGACTTCTGAAAAAGGCTGGTATAAAAGGCATGCAAACCCCGGGCTAAATCATGCCTCCTTTGTTAGAGCCCGGCTAAATCTATACCCTGTAGCCCAAGACCGGTTTCCAAGACGGCACAAGCTTCCTTAAGAGAGGGAAGGACAAGGCAAGTGCCTCCTCAAGCGGGATTTAGACTTTTCGAAATCAATATGGCATGAAAAAGATGTTGAAAAACCGCTGCGTCAGGCTTACTCGTTTTTGCCTAAACAATAGCGAAGCCTGCTCTGGTCATTAATCCCTTTGCCAGGGGATGCCTCGGCAGCGGGCTTTCCTCACCACACCAGGGAAGATTTAATCAGCGGTCCGTATAGTCCATGGGTTTGACTTTTGCCCGCGGGTGAGCTTATTCTTAATTTCTAAAACAAAAGAGAAAGGAATCGTTATAGAAAACTTCAAGACTCTTTCTCTTCCCCCGCTTACTCCCTACCAGCTATTTACCGTGGCCAACCACAAGGCTTTCTTTATCGATGTTCAAAGCCAGCAGGTTCTAGGCATGATCGACTTGGGTTACCTTGGGAATATCGTTCTTTCACCAGGCGGTCAATTCGTCTATGCCGTAGAGAGTTTTTATAGCCGAGGCACGCGAGGGAAAAGGACAGATGTGATTACCCTCTACGACGGGAAAAATCTATCGGTTGTCGGAGAAATCATCATTCCTCCGAAACGTTTTCTTTGCGTTATCAAGAAGAACACCCAGGCTTTGAGCGGAGAGGGCCGTTTCCTTCTTGTCTGCAACATTACTCCGGCCAGTTCCATAACGGTAGTTGATCTGCATCAAAGAAAGTTCTTAAGAGAGATTCCTACTCCCGGCTACGTTTTACTCTATCCCTACGAAAAGAGAAGGTTCATCATGATCGGCCGTGATGGGAGTCTCTTGGTCTTCTCCATTGACGATGAAGGGCATCTTGAGCAGCGTCGCAGGTTTCCAGCCGGATTCTCGATGAACGATCCGTTGTTCGAACATGGCCTTTATCTCAGAAAGACCAACCAATACGTCTTTATCTCCTATGAAGGCCTGCTCAATTTCCTACAGCTCGAAGGCCCGGCGGTCCAATGGGGGAAAAAAGAAGATATCTCCCAAGGAAGCGGATGGAGACCGTGCGGTTGGCAACTTCTCAGTTGCGATCCCCTGGAAAAAAACCTCTATATTCTCATGCATAAGGCAGGCAAAGAGGGGCATAAAGATAGCGCCGAGGCGGTTTGGGAAGTGGACATGACGAATCAAAAATGCAAAAGAACGATTTCCTTGGAAAGACCGGTCGATTCGATACAGGTCGCAGCCCAACAAAAAACTTATCTTTGTTGCCTGAGTCGAAAAGGTTATCTTGATATCTATGATCTTCAAAAGGGCACAAAGATCGGATCCATGGAAGAACTTGGAGAAGGGGCTCTTCTTCTTTTAAGTTACTGCTCTTAAGCCTATGGTCGATCCTCTGATCCATGATACAATCGTTTATTTTCTTGCCGCCCTTTTTTTTTATTCCGGGCTGCAAAAATGGATCCATCATCGTTACTTTATTTTATCCCTCGCAGGCTACCGTCTTTTCCCTGGGAAGCTCGTTTTGATTCTCTCCTTTCTGATTCCCTTGAGCGAATGGGCAGCCTCCCTATGCTTATTCTTTCCTGGGGGGCAAACCTACGGTCTTATCCTGGCGCTTGGCCTCCTTGGAGTTTTTTCCCTTGTAATATTCATCAAGCTTCTCCAGGGTGAAGAACCGGCCGATTGCGGCTGTTTTGGTCCGGGGTTAAAACTGGAACTATCCTGGATTCTTCTTTTGAGAAACTTGGTCTTGCTTGGGATGTCGGCTCTCTCGCTCTGTCCCCAGTCTCACCGGCCCTTGACCTTTTGGGATCAACTCTTTTCTCCATGGATAACTTTCGTTTTTTGCCTTACCTTTGCCGCCTGGAATCGGATTCTCAGCAACAACTCTCTTCCCTTGTTGAAAAAAAAGAACCTTTATGAATGAACTGCTTGTCTTGCTGCTTGCCCTGGCCTGGATCATGATCGGTTTTCTTGCCCTCGGCCTTTTTGCCCTGGCACGGCAAATCGGTATCCTTCACGAAAGGATCAGCCCTCTTGGAGTCCTCCCCTTTCAGGGAGGAATAAAAGTAGGGGAAAAAACCAAGCCTTTTGAGTTAAAAGACATTGACGAGGGCAGGTCTCCCGTTCGAATAGGTGGGGAGCATCCCCTCAAAAAAGACAGCCTTGTCTTGTTTATCTCTCCGCGCTGTCCCTTATGCAAAAAGCTTCTGCCCGGCATCTCCACTTTAAGCCGTTCATTGAACGACATCGAGCTTATCTTTGCCAGTGACGGAGAAGACAGGTCCGAGCATGAGAAAATAAGGAATTTAAAATATGTATCTCCTTTCCCTTATGTCGTTTCCCGGGAGCTTGGCGTTTTCTTTGGAGTAGCCTCGCTTCCCTATGCCGTTTATATTAATGCCGAAGGCAAGGTTATGGCCAAGGGGCTTGTCAATAGCATCGAACAGCTTGAAGGATTAATCGAGCATGGGCGAAGCCCGAAGAATGAACGGGGAAGGTGGCCTGATTCAACCTTGAGTCGAGAAGGCTAAAGGCCCTTCAACGGACAGAGCAGACAGCCGGCTGATATGAAAGCAATTGACCGTCTCGTTGAGTTTTTTTGCCGCCATCTTGCCTTACGCCTGCCAAGGAGAAGTTTCTTCGCTTCTTTTGCCCTTTTTATAGGGGCGGCTAAGAACATCATGGCGGTCCCGGTTGAACGTCCCAGCCTTCTAAAGGATGATGCGGAAGAAAAAAAAGGAAAAGAACCGCCTGCAAGCAACGATCCTGCCACTTCCTGTTCCTATTGGAGATACTGCAGCCTAGACGGTTTTCTCTGCAGCTGCTGTGGAGGGGGGGCCACAGCCTGTCCTCCCGGCACCTTCCCCTCTCCCACTCATTGGGTTGGAAGTTGCAGGAATCCCGAGGATGGCAAACATTACCTTGTTTCCTATCGGGATTGCTGTGGCAAAGGATACTGCGGTCGCTGTTACTGCCGCCAGACCGACGCAAAGGAAATGCCCGTCTATCAACTGCTCCGCAACAATGATACAATCTGGTGTTTTGGAGCTCCTAACATGATCTATCACTGTACGGGAGCCGCCGTTCTTGCCCCTGCTCAAGACAATCCCCGGGAAGAAAGAGAACCGGTATCGCAGCACAAGGAAAAGGACTGAAGAAAAAAAGGGGGATTTGATGCGTTTCCTATGCCGGTTCATTCTTCTTATGGTTGCGATTGACCCCCGTTTTTCATGGAGCTTGTCCAAGGAAGAGGAGCTATACTGGCTTCACTGCTCGGGTTGTCATGGTTTAAAAGGAGAGGGCGTTGCCGGGGTCTCTCCTCGGATCAACGAAACGATCGGCTACTTTGCCAGTACCGAGAAGGCAAGAAAGTATATCATCAAGCTTCCCGGGGTGGCCCTATCCCCCATGAGCGACGAGGAACTTGCCGATCTTCTCAATTGGATGGTCGACTCTTTCAGCCCGCAGAAATTCCCCTTTAAAAAATTTACGAAAGAGGAGATAGCCCGGCAGAGAACAGAACCTCTATGGGAAATAGAAAAAGAAAGGTTGAGCCTGCTCAAGACCCTGCCTCAAAAAGAGGCCTTAAGCCGATCCTGGAAAAAATTCCGGCTCGATTCCTCCCCATGATGATTAAATTCCCTCGCTTTCCCCATCAGCCCTCGGAGTGGTTCTCAAAGAAAGGATCGGCCAATCCTGCTTGCAAGAAAAAGAAGGCGTCTTTAAAACAGATTTTCGTTGTATTCGGTTGTCGATAAGGCCAAAATAAATCATTTCTTTAAGAGGGGTACTTTTAAAGAGCCCTCGTGGCGGAATGGCAGACGCACAGGACTTAAAATCCTGTGAGCTTAAAAAGCTCGTGCGGGTTCGAGTCCCGCCGGGGGCACATCAAGTTTATTAGCTGCAACTCAACCCGCGGCCATTTGTTCTTCGATATAATGCAGCGCACCGTAAAGTCCTAGACAAGGGGTTAATACAACTTTCAGGGGAACTTCTTTCAAGAAAAAGGAAAGTCTTCCTTTGTCGCAAAAAGACTCTATAAAAAAAGGTTCTTTGAGCTTTTCTACAATATGCGGAGCAATTCCCCCCCCGATATATACCCCGGCCGACGCCAAAAATTTCAGGGCTAAATTTCCCGCTTCAGCCCCAAGCAAAGAAACAAAAAGATCGAGTGCTTTTACACACAGCATGGAATCTTTTTGGAGGCCGTGCAAAGAAATGAGCCGTGGAGGATCTTCGCTATTTTCCAGTTCGGTTTCCAGCCCGTTGTGGTCCACGGCGGTTTGAGTTTCCTTCAAAAACCTGTAGATATTCAAAAGGCCGGGTCCAGAAAGCACCCTTTCATAACTCACATGCCCGTAAAGGTTGTGTAAATACCTAAAAAGTTCGATTTCCTGTTCATTCCTTGGAGCAAAATCGACGTGGGCCCCTTCAGAAGGGAAAGGAACGTAGCGGCCGTTTTCCCATCTTAATCCCGCTTCACCCAGGCCGGTTCCGGGGGAAATAAGGGCTTGACAGCCCCTCGGCTGGGTTTTCCCTTCCTGGATGACCATGAGCTCTTTTTCGTCCAGGACAGCTAACCCATAGGCTGCAGCCTGGAGGTCATTGATAAGATAACAGTATTCCGTTCCGCAAGTATCCCGTAAAACTTCTTCATCGACGACCCAGTTTAAATTCGTCAGTTTTGCTTTGCAATCGACAATGAGACCGGGAAGGCCGAAACAAGCCGCCTGGACTTTAAGCTTCCTCTTTTCCAAGAAAAGGCGGACAAAGGTTGTAAAATCGGCTATATCTTTGCTCTTGAAATATTCGATCGGGTAGAGCAACCGCCTTGATGTTATAGATTCAAAAAGGGCGAAACGAGTATGGGTTCCCCCCACATCTCCAACAAGAATCATTTTTTAATCCTTAGACCCGACAAAGACGAAGTCGGTTCCATTATCCAGCACGAATTTCTGAACATTCAATCCGCATTCTTCCAAGAAAGTTTCGATCTGGTTTTCTCCGAGCAACTGGTTTCCTTCTACAAATTCATGCAGGTTTTGAAAGGCAAGGACCTGCCTATTTTCTTCCCTTAATTGCTCGAGCTTTTCCGGCCAAACCGGCTCCCAAACCAGGACCTTTGAATGAGGGTTCAAGGCGGACTTGAGTTTCTCTACCAGCCTTGATCTTGATGACCAAAGATGATGCAACGACCGACTAAAGGTAAATAAAGAAACCTGTTGGGGCAAGGGATATTCAAAAAAGTCCGCAGCAACGAATTGAACTCTGTCTTTGAGGCCGCCCGCACGTTTTTGCGCCTCGGCAATACCTTCCTGGCTGGAATCGATACCGAGTCCACGTAATGTTTGAAAGTGGGTTAAAAGGGCTCGCAACAACCAGCCGTTTCCGCAGCCGACGTCAACGACAATTCCCCCTCCAGGACCGATTTCCTCGACGAAAGCAAGCCTGGGAATAATTTCCTTTTGGAAAAGGATAGAAAATTTATCTTCCATCATCGTCCACATAAACGGGAAAACGGCCGTATCTTCAAAAGGAGGGAAGGCATGAACATGGCCTCCTGTTTTAGACAATTTCGCAACTTGGCTGGTGATTAAGGGATAAAAAACCGATTGCAAGGCCAAGGGTAAGGTTTTGTGCCTGTCTTTTTCATCCGCGAAGAGGGTCCCAAGGGGGGATAGAACATACAAGGAGTTCTTTTCATCCATAAAACCAAAAGCATAGGCGGCAAGACAAAACCTTCGTAGATACTCGGCATCAACGGCCGTTTTTTGCTGGAGTTCCTCAAAAGAGAGAGCACCCTCTGCATGCAAGGTCTTGAAAACTCCCATGCTTATTCCAAGGTAAGCCACGTTAAGCGCTTGAAGGGTGGGAATGAGGTCATTGCCCTGTAAGAGAAATCGGTCTGGTTGCATAATCCAAAAGGTAGTGCAAATCCCAAGCGATGAAAAAGTTTTTTTCTGTCGTGGTTAATCATTTAAAAGCTTGAACCGTATAGGAACGATCACGTAGGAGGTGACGGGTATACCGGCCATTTTGGCGGGATTAAATTTCCACCTTTGAACCGTCTCAAGCGCTGATCTATCCATGGCCGTGAATCCCGAGCTTTTTGACAGTTGCACGCTCACCGGCCTGCCTTCCGGAGATACACACACTTTTAAAACGACCAATCCTTCTTGACCCCGACAGCGGCATTCTTCGGGATAAGGAGGAATAGGGTTGTGAAGGTAGTCGGGGGAAGCGGCGGTCGTTGTGCCTCCACCCCCGCTAGCGGTTCCTCGAACAAGGGTCCTTGTATTTTTGCCTTTTCCCGTCCTTCCCTGTCCGTAATTCGCAGAAGGCTTCGTAATGGCAAGAGCGGGCTTTGGTTCTTCCTTTTTCTTTTCTAGAAGAGAAAAATCCTCCTTCTTGGGAATCTCTTCTTTTTGGGGTTGAGGAACGACGGGGGATTGAGCCTGGGGTTCGTCAACCTTGCCGCTGCTTCCCTCCACGAGCTCGATCTGCGAATAGCCTATAGCGCCACCCATGGCGTACTCGGCCTTCTTGTAAAAGAGGGAACCCACCCCGAACAAGAGGACGAAATGAAATACCAGCGAAGCAACCAATCCAATGATATCCTTTATTTCCATACGCATCGGCTTTTCCCCAAGGGTCTATAATTATGAATCTTCCGGGTCGTCAAGTTGTCTAAAACAGAAGCAAAAAGAAAAAGCGGTAAGCCCTTCATCAATCCAACCAGAGGACATCCAATGGGCTAATACCCTTCTCGATCAGCACGATAGAACTTTGAACTTCGGAGGAGGAGTAGGAGGAGGTTCTCCCGGGGAGCAGCTAAAAGAAATCGGGCTGTAGCTTACGTAAGAATCCAAGATAAGCTCATGTCTAGAAAGGCCGGGAGCAAGGCAGACAAACATCAGTTCTTTATCCGTAGGCTGAACTTGGCTTTTCAGGGGGGAATCCCTGAAGGAGCGGGGAATCTTTTCACAAATCCGGCAACTTTCTTTGCCCGATAAAGTTTTTTCGACCGCTTTATACCAAGGAATACTCTGGGAATAATGACTGATCATCCGGCTCCAAGCGATGGATTGAAGGATAAGCAGATGTCCCCCTCCAATAAAGATCATCGCTACGGCAACCAGGCACCATCCCACTTTTTTCATTTCTTCTTTTTATTTTAAGGGTTATGGAGTCAAAGAACAACTCGTATCCTTGCAGAAAAATTTCTAAAGGAAAAAAACTTTTTGTTGTTTTGGCATTTGAATTATAAGCAGCTCCCCTCGATTCGGGGAATTGAATTCTAACCCAGGAATAATTTTAACCCAGGAATATATCCTCAATGGCTAAATTTGTTTCTTTACTTTTTCCTTCCCCGGCCTGCTTCTTGGCAATCCTTTTAGTGCTTGTTTTCTTGAGTTCCTGCAGCCCTATATCGGGTCGCATTATGAAAGAAGCCCAAGGAAGCCCTTCTTTTACGGAGATTAAAAAGAATCCTAACCGCTACAAGAATAAAATGGTGATACTCGGGGGCACCATTGCCCAAGTCAAAAACCTGAAAAACAAAAGTTACATAGAAATTATTCAAAACCCGTTGGACAATACCGATTATCCCTTGGACAGTTCAAAATCCTCGGGTCGATTCCTTGTCCTAACAAGCCGTTTTATCGATCCCCAGCTTTACAGCGTCGGCAAAAGGATAACGGTTGCAGGCAGGATCATCGGTGGCCAGCCTGGAGTCATAGGTCAAAGAACTTATGTCTATCCCTTGATTGCCGCTTCCCAAATCCACCTCTGGCCATCCTATTCCGCATCGGAATACGACTACCAGGCTCTAGGCATGGGCATGGGTCCGTTTATGGGTCCATCCTGGGGGTGGGGAGGATATGGACCGGGATTTTTCTGGTAGTTTTTTCTTGCATGCCCATTTAAAACATGGGAAGAACAGGAAACCAGTTAAAAGAATTCTGATCTCCATCCTATGAATTCCCCTAGCCTTGGGTTTAGGATTCTCTTCCTTCCGGTTCTTCTTTTTGGATTGATTTCCTGTAGTCCTTTTTCAAGCACGGTAAAAAAAGAAACCCGGGGCCAACCTTCCTTTTCCCAGCTCATACGAAATCCCCAAGCCTACAAGGGAAGGACCGTGATGTTCGGGGGAACCATAGCCCAAACGAAAAATTTAAAAAATACCACGCTGATCGAGGTAATTCAAAAGCCCTTGGATAGTTCAACGGACAGGCCCCTGGATACGGATAGAAGCGGAGGCCGGTTCCTGATCGCCTCAAAAAAATTTCTCGATCCCTCTATTTACAGTAAAGATAGGGCGGTGACGGTTGTCGGCAAAGTCCTGGGTGTTCAGCCCGGAGTGATCGGGAAAAGATCCTACGCCTACCCGGTCATCGGGGCAACCCAGATCCATCTTTGGTCAGAGTCCTATTATTACCCCGGGTACTACTACCCCGGTTATTTCTGGGGCCCAGGTTGGGGCTGGGGTTGGGGCCCAGGCTGGGGGTGGGGCTGGGGTCCAGGTTGGGGTTGGGGCTGGGGCTGGTGGTAAGGATAAGAAGAAAAAAGCTCTCCAACTTAGCCGGGGAAGCTTGCTCCCGGTGGGTAAGAAGGGAAAAATCGGCTTAAAAAAAAAGGGACCGATGAACCCGGGCAGGCTTACTCAAAGAGCTCCAGTTGTTGATTGAGGGGAGAGTTTATACCCGGTTTTTTCTTTTCCCCATATCCATACTTACGGAGAAAGCATCCAAACCACTGGTTAAATTCTGCGGCCGCTTTCCCGCTGCCGGTCATCCTCGTCCCAAAGCGGCTGTCGCTAAGCTTGCCTTCCCTATAATCCTTGATGCGGTTTAGGATTTTTTCTTTTTTTCCTGGAAAATGGGCCGAAAGCCACTCAACAAAAAGATCCGCTACCGACCACGGCAACCGCAACAAGGAATACCCTGCAAATGAAGCTCCCGCTTCGGAAGCAGCCTTCAAGATAGAAGGCATTTCACAATCGTTCAACCCGGGAATGACCGGGGCGATCATCACTCCCACCGGAATACCTTCCGAGGAAAGGGCCCTGATGGCTTCAAGCCTCAACTGCGGCTTGCTTGCCCGTGGTTCAAGAACCGAGGCCAAGGCAGGATCCAGGGTCGTCACGGAAAGAGAAACGTTCACTAAATTATGCCGGGCAAGCTCCTTTAATAGATCCATGTCCCTGCATACAAGACGGTTTTTCGTAATCAGCGCAAGGGGTTGGCGATATTTTAAAAAAATTTCCAAGCACTGCCGGGTGAGTTTAAAATGGGATTCGCAAGGTTGATAACAGTCGGTTACCCCGCTAACCAAGATCAGCTTGCTTTTCCACCGCGGCGAGCGGAAAACTTTTTCCAATAGAAAAGGAGCCTTGGTTTTGACAAGAATCCGGCTTTCAAAATCGACTCCAGCAGAAAAGCCCAAGTACTCATGGGTTGGACGGGCATAGCAGTAAATGCACCCATGCTCGCATCCCCTATAGGGATTAAGACTCAGCTCAAAACCGAGATCAGGGCTCTTGTTATAGGACAAGATTTCGGAGGTGGGATCCTCGTAAAAAAGCGTTTTCCTCACCCCATGGCCTGTTTGATACTCCTCTTCCCATTCTAGCTTTAAGGATTCAAACCTGTTAGAAGGATTGGAGAGTGCTCCTCTACCCTTCCATCCCCTTTCGACCTTTTGAACTGATTGCTGCACGACACCCTTCTTGGCCTTAAGCGATATTACCCAGCATGTCGTTTTCTTTCAAATGTTCGCTTTTGACTTTCTTATCCATGAGTTTATGGCTCATCTGCATGCACAAATCGACCAGTGCCTGGGTAGCCCTGCTTTTCATTTTATCAATCGGCTCAATGATATTTATCCACCATTCGATACCACGGGGAGGATCGATTTCACAATAGAGAAGATCGCTGTTCCCATGCTCGAGAACCCGCCTGGCGACAAAACCGATACCCATCTTTGCTCTTACCGCTTCTTTGACCGCGTCGGCCCCACTGACCTCGAAACAGAGCTTGAAACGCAATCCTTTTTTTTCTATCGCCTTTTCAACCGTTTTTCTTACGCCTGATTCGGGTTCCCTCCAAATAATGGGATAATCAACGAGTTCTTCAAGCATTACCCCATTTTGCCATTTTTCAGACATGGGATGATCTTTCCAATAAATCAAAACAATTTTATCCTTCCACCATTTCTTGACTTGGAAAGTCTCGGGAATATCTTCCTCTATCGGGTCTTCCACGAAACCCAGGTCCAATTCCGTCATGCGGCGGAACAATTCATGGGTAGGAGCCGTTTCTACGGAAATACGAATGCCGGGGAACTTTTTCTGGAATTCTACCAGGGAGAGGGGAATATAATAATTGGAAGCGGTTACCGTCGCTCCAATGCGTAGAGTCCCCGCTGACAAACCTTTTAGCCGCCGGATATAGCCTTCGGCTTTTTTCATGTTTTCCTCGAGGGCAACGGCATAGACCATGAGCCCTTCACCCGCTGGAGTAAGGACGACTTCATGTCCCTTTCTCCGGTATAGAGGCTCTCCCACGGCGAGGTTCAATTGCCTGAGCCTGGCCGAAATGGCAGGTTGACCCAGGTTCATGAGCTCGGCAGCCCGGGTCACGCTTTTTTCTCTAATCACTTTCAGCAAGGTTAACAGGTGGTTGGGATTGAGTTCGACGGTATCGGCTCCCTGCAGTTTCTGAAAAAAATAATCATTATCATTTTCCATGATTTTATAATTTTTTTTGTTTAGGAGTAAAAGTCAATAAAAATTATCAATAGATTTTAAAAAAAACTTCATTTTCTGAACATAAGGATAGACTTATAATTTTTAAAACATAAGCTATCCTTTCAAATAATCGATTATCACCGCAATGCATCGGCTGCTTTCCAGAAGAAATTCCGATGCTTCCAACACCCAATAAAAGCCATGACCAAAACGGCCAAGGGACTTGCTATCAAGCTATTTTAATAGCTTGCCGGAAAAAAAGGAGCTAAACTCTAGTATTGCAAATAGTGCGTAATGGTGTATTATGTAGGGCATGGAAAGCACTATGAGCACGGGCCGGGCGGCCAAGCTGCTGGGGGTCTCGGTCAAGACCATGCAGCGATGGGAGCGTGAAGGCCGACTAATTCCTGCGGCGCGGACCGACAGCAACCGAAGGCTTTACACCGAATCACAGCTTCGTGATTTTCTCGGCCTGCGCCATGCGGTGTCCGAGCCGACGCGGCTCATCGCGTACTGCCGCGTCTCCAGCGCCGCACAGAAGCCCGATCTTGTTAATCAGCGCAAGGTGCTGGAAGAGTTCGTGGTGGCAAAGGGACTGGCGAACGTCGAGTTCATCGAAGAGGTCGGTGGCGGACTGAACTTCAAGCGCAAGCGCTTTTTGGAACTCATGGACGCCATTGGACGGCGAGAGGTCAAAACCCTGATCCTTGCCCACCGCGACCGGCTCACCCGGTTTGGCTTCGAGTGGTTCGAGCATTTCGCCAGTAGGAATGGGTGCGAACTTCTCGTGCTCAACCTGGAGCGGCTGTCGCCCGAACAGGAAATGGTGCAGGACCTGATGACCATCGTGAATTGCTTCTCGTCCAGGCTCTACGGTTTGCGCAACTACCGAAAAAAGCTCAACGAAGCGCTGAAGCTGGACGCGACCAACGCGACACAGGTGTGAAGCCGTGCAACTGACCCACAAAATCGCCCTTCGTCCGACGCCCGAGCAGGCAGACTACTTTGCCCGCGCCTGCGGCACCGCGCGGCGCGTCTGGAACTGGGCGCTGGACGAGTGGAAGCGCCAGTATGCCGCCGGGTGTAAACCCAACGCGATGGCGCTCAAAAAGCAGTTCAACGCCATCAAGTACCGCGACCCGCAGTGGCTCGACGAGGACGGGCAGCCGTGGTTCAAGACCATCCATCGGGACGCCCACGCGCAGCCCTTTGCGTACCTGGAAAAAGCCTGGAAGCGCTACTTTGCCGACCGCAAAGCGGGCAAACCGGTGTCTGAACCGCAATTCAAGAAGAAAGGCCGCTGCCGCGACAGCTTCGCCTGAGCCAACGACAAGTTTCGGGTCAGCGGTAAGACGATTCGCCTGCCCAAAGTGGGCGAAGTCGCCATGGCCGAGGCGCTGCGCTTTGAGGGCAAGATTCTCGGCGCCACCGTCTCTCGCACGGCGGATCGCTGGTTTGTGGCGATTCAGGTCGAAGTGCCAGACCGCATATTCCATCGCCGCCGCACGGGCGATGGTGTTGTGGGCCTTGACTTTGGCGTCAAAGCAGCAGCCACCCTCTCAAGTGGCGAAGCGATTGATGCTCCCAGACCGTTGAAAGCCGCTCTGCGCCGATTGAGAATCCGTAGCCGACGCTTAAGCCGCAAGATCGAAGCCGCCAAGGTTGCCGCCGGATTTGCTCCTCAAGCTCGTCTGCCCAAAGGCACCAAACTTCCCGTCTCCAACAACCGCAGGAAGTCTGCTGCGACATTGGCAAGGCTGCACGCCCGCGTTGCCAATGTCAGAGCGGATTTCACCCACAAGCTCACGACCCGGCTCTGCCGTAAAAACCAAGCGGTGGTGATCGAGGATTTGCACGTCAAAGGCATGTTGGCAAACGACCGACTGGCCCGTGCCATCAGCGACGTGGGCTTGGGGATGTTTCGCGAGCAGATCGAGTACAAGGCGAGGCGCTACGGCACGCGGCTCATCATCGCCGATCGCTGGTATCCGAGCAGTCGCCTGTGTTCGGTTTGCGGGTGGAAGAACGAGGCGCTGACGCTCAAGGATCGGAGCTGGACGTGTCCCGAGTGCGGCGCGCGCCACGACCGCGACTTCAACGCGGCGCTCAACCTCAAACGGCTGGCAACCGCAACTGCCCTACCCGTGGCGAGTCCGTCTGGTAACAGCGGCGCTGCGGCAGAGATGGTCTCTGCCGTAGTCGGGAAAGTTACGCCTGTCAGAGACGATTCCGTTGAGGAATCGGGGCAGGAAGAGAACAGTGCGCACCTTTGCGCACGTTTTTGATAGCAGGCTTGTCTTTCTTCCACGGCTCCTTGAAGTGGATTATTCTAAAAAAAGAACAGCGAGGGATGAGCTAAAGAAGGAAAATTTTTTTCCCCAATTGAATATTTTTAGTTAGATTCCAACTGTAAAGCTCTGGAGAAGACACTCCCAGCAGGGGTAGAGACAAAGCGATAGCTTTATGGGAAGCCGATCCCCTTCCCGCTTCGGTTCTAGCTCGGCTTTTTGCCAGCTAATACCGCGGCTTTTAGATAGCCAAACATCTTGAAAAGTTGACCTGGGGCATGGGAGGGCGACCCAAGATGAGATCGGTTACCTTTTGATCGCCCACCAGTAACGAAATTCACTGAAGCGCAGGGTGCCACGATGCCTTCCCACCCAGCGGGGAACATAGGGAATTTCTTCGCGCTTGAGCAAAACAATACCGTTTGCCCCATGTTCAACGGCCACCCTTGCCGCATGTTTTCTTTGCCTGTTTGTTTCTATCAGGCCCAAGATCCGGTAAGGATAGGAAGGGACAGAATCCACCCACACATCCACGGGGACTTTGCCCCCATCAACAACGATATTGATCGTTTCCGGTTTTGCCTTTTGATTTCCCGCTTTATGCCACTGAGGCTTAGGGGAAGCAAAATACTCCGTTTTGGCAAGAAGGGGAGAACAAAAAAGGAAAAAACCCAAAAAGAAATAACCAGCTCTTCTTATTTCTCTTGATTTTAGCATGGTTCTTAGTAATGAAAAAGAAAACTATAAACAAGAAAAAAAGCGCAAAAAAAACATCCTTATTGCTAATTTTACCCTGTTGACAAAAAGACTTTATGACTTCCCCCATCCCGTTGTCCAGGCAGCAGATTGAAATTCCCTTGGATTTCCATGACATTCCCTATAACACTACCGATGAAATTCCTCTAGGAACCGATTATTTTGTCGGTCAACAAAGAGCGGGAGAGGCCTTCGACTTTGGCCTTTCCATTTTAAAACCGGGCTACAATTTTTTCGTCATGGGTCCCCCGGGAATCGGCAAAAGGACATTCCTGGAAAGGGTATTGAAGGAAAAGGCCGCTCGGGGCCCCACTCCCCTTGAGTGGTGTTATGTTTTTAATTTTGAAGAGGAAAACAAGCCCAAGGCCCTCTCGTTCCCCGCGGGGAAAGCTTCGGAATTTTCTGAAGACATGGCTAGGCTTGTCGACGATCTCAAGATTGGAATTCCTGCTATTTTCGAAAGCGATGAATATAAAACCAGGGCCCAGGAAATAGAACAGGAGTTCATAGACAGGAGAGAAGAGGCTCTTAGCCGACTCAGGGAAAAAGCCCAAAAAGAAGGAATAGCCCTTCTGCAAACACCCGCAGGAATCGCCTTTGCTCCCTTTAAGAACGGGGAGGTCCTCGATCCCGAAAGATACAATGCATTGCCCGAGGAAGAAAAAAAGAGGATAGAGACGGCGATTCGTTTACTCCAAGAAGAACTGACGGCCATTCTCAGGCAGATTCCAAAGTGGCGAAAAGAAGCCCAAAACAAGCTCAGGGAACTCAACCGCAGTTACATCCAGGGAGTTGTATCGGGTCTCCTCGAAGAGCTCAAATCGAAATACAAAAACAGTGAAGAGGTACTTAAGCACCTGGAAGAGATTCAAAAAGATGTTTTAAAAAATGCCGAGAGTTTTCGCTCTCCAAGGGAGACTGAAATGCCGCCCTTGCCCGGAATGGGAACGATCGGCAGAGAACCCTTGGAAGCCTTGCTTAAACGTTATAAAGTCAACGTTATCGTGGACAATTCCCAGTTGCAGGGTCAGCCGATCGTCTTTGAAGATAATCCCACCTTCGTCAACATCGTGGGAAGGATCGAACACATAGCCCAGATGGGAGCCTTGGTTACCGATTTTTCCCTGATTCGGCCTGGAGCCTTGCACCGTTCAAACGGAGGCTACCTTATCCTTGATGCCTTGCGGGTTCTTTCCCATCCCTTCTCCTGGGAAGGACTCAAAAGAGCCCTGCGCACGAGGCAGATCAAGATAGAACCCCTGGGTGAAGCTTTAGGATTAATCAGCACGGTTTCTCTAGAGCCCCAACCCATTCCTCTCGACCTCAAAGTGATCCTCGTGGGAGATCGGCTGATCTACTACCTGCTCTATCAATTCGATCCCGAATTCAAAGATCTCTTTAAAGTAAGCGTGGATTTCAGCGAAGAATTCGACGCTCACCCTCAAAACCTTCTTCCCTACTGCCAGCTCATTGCTTCCCTTTGCCGCCACCACGGCATCGGCCCCCTGGATAAATCGGCCTTGCGGCTAATCCTAAAGCAGAGCCTAAGGCTTTCCCAGGACTCCAAAAAATTCTCCCTGCAAAGGGGAAGAATACTCGAGCTGCTTGAAGAAAGCGATTACTGGAGAAAAAAAGAAAAGGCGCCAACAATTACCGCCAGGCACGTTCAAACCGCCATCGTATCTTATTCCAACCGGATAAACAGGGTGCAGGAAAAAATTAAAGAATCGATTTTGAGGCAAATCCTGCTCGTTGAAACCGAAGGGAGCAAAGTCGGGCAGGTGAACGGGCTTGTCGTCGTCGACATGGGCAATTTCCTCTTCGGCTATCCGACAAAAATAACCGCTCGGGTGCGGTTTGGCAACGGACATGTCGTGGATATCGAAAGAGAAGTTAAGTTAAGTGGACCTATCCATTCCAAAGGGGTCTTGATCCTTTCGGGCTTCCTGGCGGGCAGGTATCTTCCCGATGAGCCTCTTTCTTTGAGTGCCTCCTTGGCTTTCGAACAGTCTTACTCGGTTGTGGAAGGAGACAGCGCTTCGGCTGCGGAACTCTGTGCCTTGCTCTCCGCCCTTTCCGAACAACCCCTATGGCAATCGATCGCCATCACCGGCTCGATTAATCAACTCGGAGAAATCCAGGCTATTGGAGGAGTCAACGAAAAGATTGAAGGCTTTTTTGATATCTGTTCTTCTCGAGGACTCAATGAACGATCCGGGGTGATCATTCCCCAGTCCAACCTCCAACATCTCGTACTCAAGGAGGAGGTCCTGGAAGCTGTAGAAAAGGGACTCTTTAAAATATATTCGGTCAAAACGATCGACGAGGCGATGGAAATCCTTACCGGGATCCCCGCCGGGGAAAGGGGACCGGATGGGAAATATCCTCCCTCGAGCCTTAATGGAAAAGTTGAAGAAAAGCTCTCTCAATTCGCCCGTCGCGCTCAAAAATTCGCCTCCTCTCTTCCGAAAGCGGCCGTTGAATCCCAGGAAGGAAATAATGATAAGCAAAATTCTTCTCTTTGAGAATCTGACCGTTTCGATCAGCAATGCGGCATTACTAGCAGCAAAGCTGGAAGCCGAGCTACTGGGGCTTTTCGTCGAAGATGTCAACCTTTTACGGCTCAGCAACCTTCCCTTTGCCTGTGAAACCGAGATTCATTCGACCCTCACAAGATCGATAGAGCCCGAATCCCTGCTAAGAAGATTCCGTACGCTGGCTGCCCAGATGGAGGAAAGATTGTCCCATGCAGCCCACAAGCTCCATGTTTCATGGTCATTCCAGGTTTCCCGTGGAATCCTCTGGATGGAACTACTCGAAGCGGCAAAAAAATGTGACCTTCTTGTGGTTTCCGCAAAAGGTCAATTTTCTAATTTTTTACCTTTCTTTGACGATCCTTTGTGTCGTTTACTTGAAGAGGTCCAGAAACCCATCCTTTTCCTTCCTTCCGAAAAGCAACTCCAATCTCCTTTTGGGTTGCTGCTCGATCCTTCCAAGGATTTCCTCCCTATTCTTAGGCTATCGGCGGGGATTGCAGAAAAATTCTCCGCGGCCTTGACAATCTTTGCATTAAACAAGCCTCTTGAAGCGGCTCAAAGCCGCCTTGTCGAAACCATGACGGAAGGCATTCCCAAGCTGTCCCTTATTCAAGGGGTGAGGAAAGAGCCCACGGTGATCGGCTCTCTTATCCACAAGGAAAAAATAGGTCTTTTATTTTTTTCCCTGAAAAACTTAAGCTTGCCCAAAGAAAGATTAAAAGTCCTGATGCGCTTATTGAGCTGTCCGGTTTTATTATCTCCTTAAGGCTACCCAGCTAAAATGCTTTAGCTGATATTCCCTTTTCATTAATCTTAATTCTTGCAAGGATAGGTTGAGCTTGTTAAAAAAATAAGGAAATTTTTCCATGAATCCTGAAGGTCTCACTCCCTTTTGTCATCCCATTTTATCCCTCTATCCGGAAAGGTTGAACCCTGAGTCCCTCTGGCACGGACATATTCCTTTTGCATTCTGGATTACGGCGGCCGTTCAGCCCCAAATTTTTGTCGAGCTTGGGGTTTACAAGGCCGATTCTTACTGTGCCTTCTGCCAGGCTGTAAAATACCTCCATTATCCCACAGCCTGTTATGGCATCGATCATTGGAAGGGAGACGAAACAACCCCTCCGCTGAGTAGGGAGCAGTTCGAAGAACTCGAATCTTACCATTATCCCCGGTATGGTTCTTTTTCAAAATTGCTTTCTTTTAGCTTCGATGAGGCGCTGGATTACTTTAAAGATAGTTCCATCGATCTCCTCCACATCGATGGATCTTCAACCTATCCCTCCGTCCGGCATAATTTCGAAAAATGGCTTCCCAAAATGACCGACAGGGGAATAATCCTCATCCATGGGACGAACGCCCGGGAAAAAGAATTCGGAAGCTGGCTTTACTGGGAAGAAATCAAGGAGTCCTACCCTCACTTTAACTTTCTCCACGGCCATGGACTGGGAGTGCTTGCGGTGGGCAAAGATATTCATCCTTCCCTGAAAGCTTTGTTAAGCTTAGAAAAAGAAGAGACCGATATCGTCCGTTCCTTCTTTTTGCGCCTGGGAGAAGGAGTCGCTTCTCTGGCGAAAAACGAAAAACTCAGAAAAGAAAAAGAAAGCCTTCTTTCCAAGATAAGAGAGCTTGAAGAAAAACTCCAAGAAAGCGCCCTTTTAAGCCTGCAGTTAAAAGAAAAAGAAAAAGAAGCGGCCGATTTTTTTGCCCGCCTCCAGCAGCTTGAGGACAAAGAAAAGGAATTTTACCGGGATCTAGGCCAGCTCTTCAAAGTCTCTCCCGATCAATCTGCCGATCCTCTTTCCCTCCTGGCCCTCGTAAAGGAAAAATGGGAGGAAGAACAAGCTCTCGTCGCTTCTTTAACCAACCAGCTCAGGCAGGTTGAAAAAGAAAAAGAAGATCTTCTGCGCAAAGAAGAAGAAGAAAAAAATAAAAGCAAGGCTGCCGCTTGTGCTGAAAAGACAGTTTTAGAAAACCCGCTGAAGCCGACCCAAGACACTTCCGCCGTAGAAAAGCTTCGTGTCGTTGTAGAAAAAGAACCTTCCGGCTTTGATGCTTCAGAAAACTTAAAAAAGGTTCAACTGAATTTAGCCAACTTAGAAAAGGAATTTCACACCTATCAAAACCGGTTGATAGAAGAAATCCGAAGGATAAACTGCCTGGATGCCAAGAGGTTAGAACAGCAATACAAATCCTATAAAAAGAGCGCAAAGAAAAATTCTTTCTTCGCCTGCCTTTTTAGTCCCAAGGCTAGGGAAGAAAACAAGCTTTTTGAAAAGGTCCTCGAACTCAATCTCTTTGACCCGGATTTTTATATCCTTCAAGCACCCGATGTATCGAGAGAGGAAGCCTTACGCCATTATTTCAGGGAAGGCTACATTGCCGACCTCAATCCCAATCCCTATTTTGACACCGCTTATTATGTAAAACAAAATCCCGAGGTAGTCCAACAAAAGATAAATCCTCTTATTCATTTCATTGAAAAGGGAGCTTTAAACCGTAGGAATCCCAGTCCCTACTTTGATATCCAGTATTACCTGGAACAATATCCAGAAGTCGCCGAGCAAAACTTAAACCCCCTTTCCCACTTCCTTATCCAGGGAAGGAAAGAGGGAAGATTAAGCCGACCTATTCTTAAAATCAGCTCCCGGATACGTCCCAACCTTATGCTTAAAGAACCGCGTCCAACAAGGATTTGCACGGTCTGCGGCAAGGAACTCCCTCTTCAATCAAGCGAAAAAACACCTCCGGACCCTATTCTTTGTCCCTACTGCCGTTCCAAGGAGCCCGAAATAGAGCTCGGTAAAACTCTTATCCAGGCCCTAGGCTTGCCTACATCTTCCCTTCGAGAAGCTGCCGTAAAGCTTGAGAATAGACGCATTCTTCTCCTAGGGCCGATCCAAGCGATCCGGGAAGTTCTATCCCCAAGCTCTACTACCGAATTCTTCACCGATTTTGATCCCCAAAAGCTTGCTTCTTTCCCTAAAGAATATTTCGACCTTGTTCTAGGACTTCTTCCTGAAAATTTTTCTCTCCAAGATAAAGAGCCCTTTGAGGGGATATTCGAAAGACTGAAGCCCCAAGCTCAATTTCTCCTCTCTTTTTCTCTTCTTGGCGTTTCTTCCAAGGAACCGTCCAACGAAGCCCAAGTCCAGTGTCCATCCCCTTTACCTACCGATCTAACCTCCCAAAACGGTTCTCCCTCTTCCCTAGCCATGCAAATTTTAGAAGTACTCAAGGAATGCGGCTTTAGGCTTCTCCCTTCCCAACCAGCAGCCCCGCCGCCGTCAACCCCGACCGTGGTTGTTCTTGAAAAACCCCGGCTCGCCGAGGAGAAAAAAAGTTAAATCCCTTTACTTTTGCCAACCCGGACCGCTACCGGCCCCTTGCTTTAGTCGATTTTAATGTTAGTTTATTTACCGAATCCCATGACAGGTTCCGGTCTCGAAAAACTCCCTTTTTACAGCCATGCCGACAGCCGGCTTTTATCGAAGTTTTCGGCACTGATTGCTCCTAAAAACGATAGGGAGCTCGATTGCTTAGCCCATGAAGCTCGCAGGCTCACCCAACTTTACTTCGGCAAAACTCTTCGGCTTTATGCCCCTCTTTATCTTTCTAACGAGTGCATTAACAGCTGCGTTTACTGTGGATTTTCTAGGGAAAACCCGATCCTAAGATTGACACTCAGCCCCGAAGAGGTGTACCAAGAAGCCTCTTATCTCTGGAACCAAGGCTTTCGATCGATTCTGCTCGTCGCCGGGGAACACCCGAAATTTGTCTCTCTAGGCTACCTGGAAAGTTGCATCGATAAAATACGCCCCCTTTTTCCCTCTATCTCCATAGAGGTTGCTCCCATGGAAACAGCGGATTACGAAAGGGTCGTCAACGCCGGGGCCGAAGGGGTTGTCGTCTACCAGGAAACTTATAATTTCGATCTGTACAAGCTCTACCACCTTTTTGGTCCTAAAAAAGATTTTTTCTGGAGATTGGAATCCGCCGAGCGAGCCTATGCCGCAGGAGCACGCCGCTTAGGCATAGGTGCGCTTTTCGGCCTAGCTCCATGGAGGGAAGAAGCTTTAAGCTTGGCCGCCCATACGGCCTACCTTCTAAAAAAATGCTGGCGGGCTACTATTACCGTCTCCCTTCCGCGTTTGCGCCCGGCAGCCGGCGGATTCACTCCCCCTTACCCCATGGAAGACAGGGACCTCTTCCATTTCCTCTGTGCCTTCCGGATTACTTTTCCCCAGGTAGGCATCGTTCTTTCGACGAGGGAACAACCTCATTTCAGGGAAAAATTAATTCCTTTTGGAATAACGGCGATGAGCGCGGGTTCCAAAACAGAACCCGGAGGATACACCGATGCGGGAACCCATTCTTTGCATAGGCGGCTTAAAGGCAAGGAAATCCGTCTTGATGAAAACGAAAAAAACGGGGCTAAAGCTACCGAACAGTTCGAAATCAGCGATAGGAGATCCCCCGACCAAATTGCGGCCCTCTTGAAATCCATGGGCTATGAACCGGTATGGAAGGATTGGGAAACATGTCTAAACAGGTTCAAATTACGGTTAACGGAAAAGTGATGTCCGTGGCTGAAAATACTTCTGTTCTTATGCTTCTTAAAGAGCTGAACCTCGATCCCAATGCCGTTTTTGTCGAAATGAACAAAACGGCCCTTTTAAAAAAGGAGTACGGCAGTATCGTTTTAAAAGACAAGGACAAGATCGAACTAGTGCAGGTCACGGCGGGAGGATAACCTTTTTTTCAGCCGTTTCTTTCCGTTCTACTTGGCTCAAGGTCTTCTTGCAGGATTTTCTGGGCTTGCTTATCCAAGGCCAGAACAGCTTTCAGGTCCTCGCCCTGAAGGCTATAATGGCCCATCTTTCTTCCCGCCCGTGGATACTTTTTAGCGTAAAGATGGAGCTTGAGACCTGGAATCTTCAACAGCTCGGGCCAATTGGGCGGCCGACCGTCCCGCCAAAGATCTCCAAGCAAGTTACGCATGAGCACGGGACCTTTTAAAGTCGGCTGCCCCAGGGGAAGCTTGCAGATAGCCCTTATTAACTGTTCAAACTGGCTGGTTATGCAGCTATCCAGGCTAAAATGACCGGAATTATGGGGTCTTGGAGCCAGCTCATTAACGAGGATTTGTTGGTTTTCCGCAAGAAAAAACTCCACCGTTAAAAGTCCTACGACCCCCAAGGCTAAAGCGATTTCCAGGGCGATTTCTTTCGCCGCTTCTTCAACCTCTTTGCCTAAGCCAGAGGGAACGATCGAGTAATCTAAAATTCCCTTTCGATGATAATTTCTAGGAATAGGTAAAAAAGAAAAATTCCTTTCATAGCCTAAAGCCAGGATCACGGAAAACTCGGACAAAAGGTTGATTTTTTTTTCGACGATGGCCAGCTTCGGTTCACCCAGTTCTTTCCATCCCCACCGGCAATCCTCGATCGTATCGAGCGGCACCTGTCCTTTACCATCGTAACCCAGTTGCACGGTTTTCAATACGACCGGCAATCCCAGCTCAACGGCTGAAGCGGTCAATTCGGCCAGGGTACGCACTACCCTAAAGGGGGCCACCGGAAAGCCGTTTTGGGCTAAAAACTGCTTTTCCTTGACCCTATCCTGGCTGATGGCCAGGACGGCCGCCGAAGGACAAACGAGGGAGTTTTCTTCAAGTTCCTTTACCGATGCGCTGGGAATATTTTCAAATTCGTAAGTCAGAATATCGACCGAGCGGGCAAATGCTTTTAATCGATCAAGATCCTCGTAGGAATAGCTCCAGTGCCGACTGGATAGGCCTGCAGCCGGACATAAAGGATCAGGATCATAGACCTCGACGTCATATCCTAATCTTCTGGCTTCCATGGCCGTCATCCTTCCCAACTGGCCTCCGCCGAGGATCCCTATGGTGGAACCGGGCAAAATTTCTTTCATGACTTCTTACAACGTCTCGTTAAGGACTTTTTGCGTTTGGGCTATCCTGAAAGTCTCCAACTTCTTAGCCAACTCCTTGTCCCCGATCGCCAATATAGCTACAGCCAGCAGGGCGGCATTTTTAGCTCCACTTTCCCCGATGGCCAAGCAACCTACAGGTATCCCAAAGGGCATCTGCACGATAGAAAGCAGGGAATCCATTCCCCGCAGCACCTTGCTTTCCACAGGTACTCCAAGGACGGGCAGCGGGGTATAGGAAGCCATCATTCCGGGAAGATGGGCTGCTCCCCCGGCCCCGGCAATAATGACTCGAAGTCCCCTTGCAACCGCCTTCATCCCGTATTCTCTTAAAAGCTCGGGCGTCCGGTGGGCGGAGATGATTCTTTTTTCATAATCAACGGCGAATTCATCAAGAACATCGGCACAAGCTTTCATGGTCTGCCAATCCGAACGGCTGCCCATTACAATGCCCACAACGGGAAGTTTATCTTTTTTAGGTTCGGGATTCATTTTGCAACCTCTTTCTTTGCGAGTCGCCCAAAGGAAAATGGCTGATTATTTTCGAAAAGATGCCTTCCACAGGCCACAACCTGCCTTTACCCCTATCTCCACAGGCAAGCTCTCCTTCATCGGGGCCAATAAACACTACCCCCCGTTCTTTCAATAGCTGGACATTCTTCTGCACGGCGGGATGATGCCACATGGCGACATTCATGGCAGGAGCGATCCATACCGGGCAAAGGGTAGCCAGCAAAAGGGAGGTAAGAAGATTAGGAGCAAGACCAAGGGCATACTGGGCTATGAGATCAGCCGTAGCGGGAGCAAGAAGGACAAGCCTGGCTCGGCGAGCCAGCTCTATGTGCAGGGGACTCCCATTAAGCAGCTCCGAGAACATCGCATCGGTATAGGCTTTTCTCTTGGTCACGCATTCAAAAGAAAGGGGGGTTATAAACTGGGTTGCCGCAGGCGTCAGAACGGTATCGACAAGGTATCCTTCTTTTGATAAAGCACTGGCCAGTTCCACCGCCCTAAAGGCCGCAATGGAGCCACTTACCCCAAGGAGAATCGAAAAAGAATCGTTTTCTTTTTCCCGGTTCATATCTGCTTTCCTAAAGGGGATAGGGGGATTTTAAGTGGGGTCTTCTACGAGCGTGAGCCTTCGGCTCAGGTAGCGCTCGGCTCGCATTATCGCCCGAAATTTCGTTAAATCCTCCTCCATTGAACCACTGAGTATGGTATATTTAAATTCGGGCCAAAGCTTCATTTCTTCCCTGGCGGTCTTAAGCCGCAGCCGAAGTTCTTCCTCGGTTTCTGTCCCCCTTTTGCGCAACCTTCTTTCCAGTTCTTCGAGGGTCGGGGGCATGATAAAGACATCAACCAGGGCATTCTTTAGCAATGGATCTTTGTTTTCTCTAATCTGCCTGGCCCCTTGAACATCGATGTCTAAAAGCACATCGGTCCCATTCTTTAATGCGGATATCACGCTACTTTTTAGAGTCCCATAATAATGCCCATGGACGCGGGCATATTCAAGAAATTCCTGGGCCGAAAGTTTTTGGAAGAATTCCTTTTCCGTTAAAAAAAAATAATCCTCCCCATGAACTTCCCCTACTCGAGGGGGCCGAGTCGTACAGGAGATGGAAAATATAAAATCAGGGGTTTTCCTTAAATTGGAGCAAAGGGTGCTTTTCCCCGCCCCCGACGGGGCCGATATCACAAACAAGATTCCTTCTCGACGAAAAAACTTTTCCATTGAAAAAAATATTCAAAATTGAAGCGGAAAATAAAGAAAATCTTTATAGGAAAACATTTTTTGCAGGAGAAAAAAGCTCGCCAGCTACAGGGACTCTTCTCTGCCGACAGGGTTGTTTTCGTGCAGGGCAGAGAGCTGGCTCACATCCTTATCTCCCCTCCCTGAAAGGTTTACAGCCACAATAGCTCCCTTCGGGAGCTCCTTGCCGAGTTTTATGCAGTAAGCCAAGGCATGAGCGCTTTCCAAGGCCGGCAATATCCCTTCGGTTCTCGATAAGAGAAAAAATCCTTCCAAGGCTTCCTCGTCTGAAACCTTGGTATAAAGGGCCCTTTGCTTTTCCCTCAAAAAGGCATGTTCGGGACCCACCGCCGGATAATCCAGTCCCGCTGAAATGGAATGGGTCAAAGCGATCTGCCCATCTTCATCCTGGAGAACAAATGTCTTGGTACCGTGGAATATCCCTAGTTTGCCCGAAGCAAAACGCGCCGCATGTTCTCCAAGACTTCCTCCCTTGCCACCCGCTTCTACGCCGACGAGGCGAACTTGCGGATCGGACAGAAATCCATAGAAAAATCCTATGGCATTGCTCCCTCCCCCCACACAGGCTATGGCCACGTCAGGGAGCTTCCCTTCTTGAGCGAGAAACTGCTCACGGCATTCTTCACCGATCACTTTTTGAAAATCTCTGACGATCATCGGGAAGGGATGCGGTCCTAAGGCCGATCCAAGAACGTAATGGGTGGTTTTGAGGTTGGTCACCCAATCCCTCATTCCCTCGTTGATGGCTTCTTTTAAAGTTCTCTGTCCGACCTTCACAGGGCATACTCGAGCCCCCAGCATTTTCATCCGGCTCACGTTGAGAGCTTGTCTTTCCATGTCGACTTCCCCCATGTAGATCGTGCATTCCAATCCAAAGAGCGCGCAGGCCGTTGCCGTAGCCACTCCATGCTGTCCTGCTCCCGTCTCGGCCACCACCCTTTTCTTGCCCATGCGCTTGGCCAAGAGCACCTGGCCCAGCGTATTGTTAATTTTATGGGCCCCGGTATGGAGCAGATCTTCCCTCTTGAGATAAACCTTGACATCTCCGAGTAGGGAAGAAAGCCTTTTGGCATGATAGAGTGGAGTAGGCCTTCCGGCGTAATTTTTAAGCAGCTCTTGGAGTTCTTCTTTGAACCGGGGATCTTCCTTAGCCTTTTGATACTCGGCTTCGAGCTGCAACAAAGCTTCCATGAGCGACTCTGGAGCAAACCGTCCTCCATAGGGACCGTAATATCCCAAGCTATCGGGAAGAGTTAACGAGAAAGGGAATCGAGTTTTTTGCATTTTTCGATAAAATCGATGAGTTTCTTCTTGTCTTTTTTTCCCGGGTAGGTTTCTATCCCGCTGGAAACATCCACCCCAAACGGTCCGACTTCGTAAAGGGCTTTTTGAATATTGTCCGGGTTCAGTCCACCGGCAAGGATAAAAGGATAGGAATATCGCCGGCTGAAAAGACAAGCTTCTTTCCAATCAAAGGCTTTTCCCGTCCCTCCCCATTTCTCGGAGGGAGAATCCAGTAAAAAAGCAAAAACGCATTGGCTCCACTCCTTTGCTTTTATTTCAAAAGGAGGCCTTAGAGCCTTGATAATTTTTCCTTGAGGCAAAACTTGGCCCAGCTCGGGGGATTCTTCTCCATGAAGTTGCCAAAGATCGATAGGAAGTTCCCTTTTCAAAACTTCGATCTCTTCCAGGGACGGATTGACGACCACCGCTACTTTCAGGACATTGAAGCGGCTGAGAAGATTTGAAGCCTTGGCAAGGGGAACATAGCGTGGACTTTTAGGATAAAAAACAAATCCCAGGGCATCCGCTCCATGTTCTATAGCCAGTTGGCCATCTTCATAAGAGGTTATCCCACATATTTTAACCCAGATCTTCGAATGGCAGCCACCTTGATCAAGGCTTTTCATGGATAGCCAAAAGTTCCCTTGAAAAAAGTACTTTTCCTCGTTCCCCGGGATAAAAAAGACCTGGACAATAGATCGGCGATCGCTTTCTGGGGATTGTCTTGCTTCATGAGAAATTCTCCTACCAAGACCGCATCCGCCCCCCTTACCCTTAAGTCACAGAGGTCATCGCTTGAGCTAATGCCACTTTCGCTCACCACGATTGTCTCTTCGGGTATAAAGGGGAGAAGACCCCGGCTCACCCGGAGGTCGACCTGCAAAGTATATAAATCCCTGTTATTAATACCGATGAGCGAAGCTCCCGCTTCCAAGGCCCGATCTATTTCAGCTTCGTTATGCACCTCTACGAGTGCCTCTATGCCCAATTCCTTGCAAAAGGCATACAACTTAAAAAAGTCCCTCACCGGAAGGATCGCCACGATCAACAGCAGGGCATCGGCCCCTCCAAGAAGGCTTTCAATCACCTGCAGTTCATGAATGATAAAATCCTTCCGAAGGATAGGAAGGGTTACCGCCTCCCTGGCTTTCTTGAGATCCTCTAGTGAACCCTTGAAAAACTTGTTTTCAGTGAGAACACTGATACAATCGGCCCCACCCTGCTGGTATTTCGATACCTGCAGCTTTAGATCTTGCGATGAGGAGATAACCCCTGCTGAAGGAGAATTCCTTTTAAATTCAGCAATCAAACCCATTTTTTTCCTGTGACGTAAAGCAGCCGCAAAAGCCCTCTTGGGTATGGAGCTATTGTAAAGGGCTTTTTCCATCTTTGCCCTCTGGGGCAGAAGCTTCTTGATTTCCTCTTTCTTTGCGGCGATAACCTCTTCCACCCAGTTCAAACTTCCTTTCATAGGGATTTCCTTAAAATAGCTAGTTAAGAGTTCTCTTAGGTTTCCTATTATGGGGAAAATTTTAAAGAACCGAAGAAAAATTATATTTTTTTAAACACATTTCCCTTTTTAGGAGTAAAACCTAATGACCCCCACTTCCATTCAAAACTTATTGACTTTTAAACGAAAAGCGAAAAAAAATTGGCGACGATGCAGCAAGCAAGACAGCTCCTATGGCTATTTTCCCTGCTGTTAATCTTTGGATTGAGCCCGCAAGTTTTTGCCGTCATTTCTCCCCAAGATGAGTTTCTGAACATATACCTAGCCTTGCAGGAAGCCGAGCAGATGGAAAAGAAAGGAGAAGCGGCGGGAGCCTTTCAAAAATACAGCGAATGTTGCCGGCGGCTTGAACTGTTGAAAAAAAACTTCCCGGAATGGGAACCGGGCATCGTCAATTTCCGGATCAATTATTCCAAGGAAAAACTCAAGGTCCTTGGCCCAAAGCTGGGTAAAACACCCGAAGAAGTTCAAAAGGGGCTCAGCTCAGCCCTGAGTTCCACCCGGACCGAACCCCCCACATTGGAATCAAACCGGGATGTGATCAAAAGCCTTCTTTCCAAGCATAATAAAGGATCAAGCTCAGAAGAAGAAGTAACCAAGTTAAAATACAGGATAAGCCAGTTGGAATCGGAGCTTGCGCAAACAAAAATGAAACTTGAAGAAGCTGTCACCGAGGCCAACATGCTGCGGAACAGGCTGGCGGCGACACAAAGAGAACTGGCGATGTTCCGCTCTTCCAATATCGAAAGCAAAATCACCGCTGTCCTCCAGGAAAACAATTCCTTGAAAGCCAAGTTGGCCCAGGCTGAAGCGAAAATCAGGACACTGCAGGCAGGCAACAGTGAAGCCGGCATAGCCGCCCTGCGTGATCAACTTAAAGGAGTCCAGGAGCAACTGACTATTCTAGAAAGGGAAAACGAAGTTTTTAGAAATACGGCCAGCACGCTCAAGTCTCAACTGGAGATTGCCCAACAAAAACTCGCCGAGTCGGCGCGTGAATTAGCCACTGCACCGAATACCGAGTCGCTAAGAAAAGAAAACGAGATTCTCAGGGGGATTATCAATAGGCAGCTCCAGGAACAAGCGCGGAGAGATTCAGCCAAAAGACTTGTTCTTGAAGAACTGCAAAACCTAAAAATCGATTCCAAGTTCTTGCAGAAAGAACTGGAATTCTTATCCTCTCCCGTCGTCAACCTATCTCCCGAAGAAATGGCCTTGCTCAAGTCTCCCTCCCAGCCCGGGCTGGGTGAAATCCAGCAATCCAGTTTTGAAGCTCAACTGACTAAACCCCAAGAAGAACAACAGCATGCGCTGGGCCAATCCAACACCACCCCCCAGGCGGAGTCCAAGGGGGAAACAACCGCCGACCACGTTCAATCCAACCCCGCTTTACCCTCTGCGGATGCCCAGCCGGTTGCCTATCAATCCTCCCATGAAGGAAGCGCAGTCCCTGCCGATCCCAAGGCACAAACCGCGGCTTCTGCTGCAGCCGCCAACGAATCGGCTGCTTCGACCCTCCCAGCTGCCTTGCCCGATGACGTCCAGAAACTTGTTGATGAAGCTTCCACCCTCTTTTCCGGGCAGCATTACCAGGAAGCGGCTGAAAAATACCGTCAAATTTTAGAAAAATTTCCAAACAGCGTCACCGCTTGGGCCAATTTAGGGGTGATCTACTACCAGCAAGGTCAACTGAAAGAAGCCGAAAATGCGTTAGCCCAAGCTTTAAAGCTTAATCCCAACGATGCTTTTTCTCATTCCATCTTGGGAATCGTTTATTACCAGGAAGGACTTTTTGATAATGCCGTCACGGAGCTTACCCGGGCGATCGTGATCAACCCCAACGATCCCAAGACGAGGAATTACCTGGGGATCGCTTGTTCCAAGAAAGGATGGCAGGAAGCGGCCGAAAAAGAGTTGAGGAAAGCCCTGGAACTGGATCCTAACTATGGAGATGCCCATTTCAACCTTGCCGTTATCTATGCCACCCAGCGTCCTCCCGCTAAAGAGCTGGCAAAAAGGCACTACCAGGATGCCCTGAGCTTGGGCATACCCAAGGACCCAGGCTTGGAAAAATTTCTTGAATAATTTTTTTTCTTAAAGTAGCTCCTCACCCTGCTCCATGTTTAATAAATGATAAAAGGATGATCGCGTTTAACAAAAAGCCTGGTTGCCACACTTCACCGGAAGAAGCAGGAATACTCGAAAGGATTTCCTGGTGCGCTTTTGATTTTTCCAATTCCGCATTCAGCACGGTCGTCGTTGACCTCGTTTTCAGCCTGTATTTCATAAGGATCATCTGTGCCCATAGAACGGATGCCACTTTCCTGTTAACTTTTACGACTTTTCTCAACCAGATCCTCGTCGGTCTTCTTCTTCCCCTCGTTGGAACCCTTTCCGATGTTACGGGGAAGAGAAAAGAGATCATTCTTTTTTTCTACAGCCTATGCACCTTGAGCACCGCTTACCTGGGAACGACTGTCGAAGGAGAGGTCTGGAAAGGATTGATCACCTACGCTATCGCCCACGTTACTTTTTCCTTTTCTGAAAGCCTGGTGGCCAGTTTCTTGCCCGAAATCGCTCCCGAATCGATGCTGGGAAGACTGTCCGGCTGGGCTAGGTCTGCAGGAAACCTAGGGGCTTTCGTAAGCCTAATGGCCATATATCCCTTGCTTTCAGGAGGTTTCATCCAATCCAACATCGATCGCATCCGGTTATCCTTTCCCCTGGTTGCGGCTTTATACGCCGTGGTCGGTTTACCCTTTTTTCTTGTCACCCGGCAGAGAACGCCAGGATCTCAAAAAGATTTCTCCCTTGCTCTAAAAAATTTTTACCTCCGTACCGCCCTGATGATTCCTTCCATCCTGAAACAAAAGTACGTGTTGCTGTTTTTTCTCGCTTTTTTCCTTTACGGTAGTGGAGCTACGGTAATCATGGTGGTGTTGGCCGTCTTTTCTCAAATGCAGCTTGGGGTAAGCGGAGCGGAACAGATATGGCTTTTTTTAACCCTTCAGCTCGGCAGCGCCATAGGCGCATTCATTTTCGGATTCATTGAAGACAGCTTTGGACCCAAAAGAACACTCCAGCTGAATCTCGCCCTATGGTTTATCTGCGTAGCCCTGACCCTTTTTTTGGAGCAAAAATGGCTTTTCTTTTTGGTCAGTTTTCTTATTGGCACGGCAAACGGCTCCTTGTACTCGGTGAGCAGGGCCTTGATGGGACTTATATCCCCTCCTGACAAAGTCGGTGAATATTTCGGCTTATGGGGATTAGTCGGCCGCTTTGCTTCGGGTATCGGTCCCTTGGTCTTCGGCCTGCTCTTTGCCGTCAACAAGTCATTTCAAACCCCTCTGTTTGCTCCCCTTGTATTTTTTGGGTGTGGTCTCTGCGTGCTCTTTTTCCTTCCCAACCAGAAACCCCAGAAAATAGAAAACAAGGAAGCCAGCTAGGGTTGCATGTTTCCAAGCTAGGTAAATTTGCTTTGGACATACCATCGGGCGGGTTGAGTCCACGAAACTAAACGGCTGAGGAACCGGCTTGCAATTACAACTTGCTTGTAAAAGAAAATAAGCGGAATCTCAATTTTAACCCTGGTCGGTTATCGGTGCAGCAAGGCAGAGAAAGGTCATGAAGGATACTCAAAAGATCACCTTGAAGGAAAACGGCACCGTCGGGCTCAAGGAAAAATTGTCCTGGGGAATTTTCGACCTGGGCAACGTCTCTTTCAGTATCGTTCTAGTGGACCTTGTTTTTAGCCTTTACTTTGTCCAGATCATTTGTGCTCGCCGAACCGATGGAACATTCCTATTGAGCTTGGCTGCCTTCTTTACGCAGATTATAGTGGCCGTATTTTTACCCTTCGTGGGAGCACTTTCGGATGTGGTTACCAAGAGAAAATTCATCCTGGGATTTTTCTTTTCCCTCTGCATCGCGGCTACGACCTTGCTGGGAACGACCAAGGAAGGAGATGTTTGGAAAAGTCTTCTTTGTTACTCGGTAGCGAACATTTCGTTTTCTTTTACCGAGAATATCTTTTCGAGTTTCCTCCCCGAGATCATTCCCATGGCCTTCATAGGTCGATTCTCAGGATGGACAAGGGCTTTTGGCAACCTAGGGGGTTTTCTTAGCCTTCTTGGGGTCTATCCCCTGCTTGCTCCCGGCTTTACGGTAGCCAATACGGAACTCCTTCGCCTTAGTTTCCCCATAGTTGCCGCCATTTACATGATGTGCGGTTTGCCCCTGTTTTTTAATCTTGAACTTCAAAAAAAAACCAAGAACAGCCTCGGCTTTAGCAAAGCCCTTTTAAAAATCGTTTCCGATCTCAAGGAAACGGTCTTTTTCATGGTCCATAATAAGGCCATCCGGCTGTATTTTGCCGCTTCTCTCCTTTTTTTCTCGGCAGCCACCATCCTTATGATCATCCTAGCCGTCTATGCCCAGATGGAATACGGAATAACGGGAGCCCAACAAATCGGCATTTTTCTCTTAATTCAAGCCGGGGGAACCCTAGGTTCATTTATATTTGGCTTTATCCAGGATCAATGGGGTTCTCGAAGAGCCCTCCAGGTTGATCTTCTACTCTGGGTAAGCTGCGTGAGCAGCCTTGTTTTTGCCGACAACAAGCTGGCCTTTTACGGGGCTTCATTCCTGATAGGCCTAGGCAACGGTTCTCTCCCTTCCCTATCCAGGGCTGTCATGAGCCTTCTTTCCGAAGAAGAAAAAATAGGCAAATATTTCGCCCTTTGGGGTCTTTCCTGTAGGATCGCCACGGGAATCGGTCCTTTGAGCTTCGGCTGCCTCTTCATCCTCAGCCATTCTTTCAAAACCCCCATGCTCCTCCCCCTGTTCTATTTTCTAGGAAGCCTATTGCTGGTTTCTTTCCTTCCTAAAATAAGGAAAGACTCAAGGCCAAAAACCTTCTAAAAATCCTTTTTTTTAACTTGTTCCTACACAAAAAGGGCTGCAAGAACCCCAAGAGCGGTTATCCCTGCTTCCTTCGTTCCGCGAGACTTACCCACTGCTGCTCAAACAGGGACAAAGCTGACTTCCTGCTTCACAGGGGGGATGCAGCCGACACTTACACATCGAGCCAGGGCCTTCTTCTCCGCGCAGGCCTGACTTCCGGCGGAACTTGCCGTAGGGCCGTCTAGGGCGGCAGATACGGGCTAAAATATACAAGAAAGATCAACTCTTTAATCACCTGTTCAAAGCTCTTTTCATGACTTCCAGGGACTAGTCCTTGGAGTGACACTCCCAACCCCCTAAAGGGGGCGGGAATTCCCGCGCCGGTCTTTTAAAAAGCAGCCCAAGGCTTTCTGCTCCCTCTACCCGGGCCCGGATGCAAGGGATGGCCCGGGGAAACCCGCTCATCCTCATTTTTATGGAGACGATCTCTTCCGCCACCGGTTCCAAGCCTCTTCAATCCAAAGGTAAAAAACCGGCAACACCACCAGGTCCAGCAAGGTTGAAGAGACAATACCTCCAATGACTACCAGGGCGAGCGGTCTTTGGACTTCCGCCCCCGGGCCATGAGCAATGGCCATGGGAACAAAACCCAAGCTTGCCACCAGTGCCGTAGCCAACACGGGTCTCAGCCGCATCAAGGCTCCTTCTTCGATCGCTTCGACGAGGGTCAATCCAGCAGAGCGGCAGCGGTTAATCGCTCCCAACAAAACAAGTCCCTCGAGGATCGCCACTCCCGAAACTGCGATAAATCCAATCCAGGCTGAAATGCTGAAAGAAAGGCCGGAAAACAAAAGGGAAAAGATCCCTCCCGTGACCGCCAGGGGAATGGAGAAACAGACGATGAAACAATGCCTGAAGTTTTTGAACAGGAAATAAAGGAGAAGAACTATCGCCAAGGCAGCCATGGGGACCACTCCTTTTAGAGTTTCTTTAGCCTCGAGGTAATTTTTGTATTGGCCACCGATTTCGTAATAATAGCCTTTGGGGAAATGGACCTCCTTGGCTATCTTTTCGGTTGCTTCCCTAACAAAACTTTCCATGTCCCTTCGTTCCAGGTCCACAAGCAGGGCGATCCGACGCAGGCCGTTTTCCCTGGAAATAGACCTCAGCCGCTCGGCATAACGGGTAGAAGCCAGTTGAGATAAATAGAGAAGCCCGCCGGTCCCCGAACGAACGGGTAAAGAAAGCAAGGCATTTAAATTTTGCCTTTGCTGATCCGAGAACCTGACAACGATGTCAAAGCGTCGAACCCCGTTGATCAGTTGCCCCACGGTTTTCCCTCCCAAGGCCCCCGAAACCGCCCCGTTAATCTCTGCAGACTGAACATTGAACCTTGCCATGGCCAACCGGTCGGGAAGAACTTCCAGGGAAGGCGCCACCCCGGATGTCTCAAAGGCTAGACCTACAACTCCTCGAACTTTTTCCAGCAGCTTCTTTAGAGCTTCGGTCAATGAATAGATGGTCCCGTAGTCCGAGCCGAATACCTTGAAGGCCACGTCGGCTTTAACACCCTGGAGAATCTCGTTAAAGCGGTTTTCAATAGGTTGAGAAAAGATCATGGCCTGGCCGGGAACCTTCAGTTTGATTTCTTCTTCGATCAGGTCCTCGAGATCTTCTTTAGAAAGAGCTTTGCCGTTTATCTTTCTCCATTGAGATTTAGGCTTGAGAAAAATATACAGTTCGGGCTCGTTTGGGCTTGCCGGATCGGTAGCTATATCGGCCATTCCTATCCGGGAATAAACGTAGCGGATTTCCGGGAAAGATTCGAGAAGGATCTTCTCGGTTTCTTTTTCCATGGCCACGCTGGCCTCCAAGCCGATCGTATTTTCCCTGAAAATATTGATGTCATAAGCCCCTTCGTCGAGTTTCGGAACAAAGTCCGCTCCCAAGGTAGCGAATTTCATGACGGCGATGACAAAAAAGAGCAGGGCAGAAGAGCTGAAAAACCATCCCTTGTTCAATGTAAACCGGATAAAAGGCCGATACATTTTCTGCAGCATCCCAACCAGCCAATCCTGCTTTCTTCTCGAGGCTTTCCCGCTTCCAAGCCCCATCACGGCAAGGACGGGAACAGCGGTAAAACTGAAAATAATCGAACCCACCATGGCAAAAATGACCGTGAGGGCCATCGGCCTAAACGTCTTTCCGGCCACCCCGCCAAGGCTTAATATGGGAACGTAAACAAAAGTTATAATCAGCACCCCGATAAAGACCGATGGACCTACTTCGGTAGCCGTTTCTTGAACTACCTTTTCTTTCTCCTTTCCCGCAAGAGATGGGCTAGCTTGGGATTCACCTTGAGAAAGCTTGCGCAGGATGTTTTCAACCATGATGACCGCACCATCCACGATCAATCCGAAATCTATGGCTCCAAGACTCATGAGATTGCCGGAGAGATGGCAAAGCTTCATCCCCAGGAGGGCAAAAAGGAAAGAGAGAGGAATGGTAAAAGAAACGATCAAGGCTGCCCTAAAATCGGCAAGGATAAAAAAAAGGATCACAGTGACCAGAGTGGCTCCTTCCAGGAGGTTTGAAAAAGCGGTGTGGATGACCTGGTCTGTGAATTCCGAGCGGTTGTAAAGGACTTCTATGTTCACCCCTTCGGGTAACCGGGCTTGAATCTCCCGGATTTTTTTAAAGACCCTCTGGGAAACCGTTCTGCCGTTTTCCCCGCTGCGCATGAGGATAATCCCCAGGACCGTCTCCTTGCCGTTTTTCAGGGCTGCTCCAACCCTTATCTTCGCTCCTGCTTGAACCGCCGCCACATCCTCGACAAGAACCGGCTTGACATAGCCGGGGTACTTGATCGGCAGAATCTGTATTTGACGGATCTCCTCCACCCGGCTTGCCGCCCTTACGGTCATCTGCTCACCCGCTTTTTTGACGTAAGCTCCTCCCACATTTTCCACGTTCATGCCCACGACATCGGCAAGATCTTTCAAAGTCAGTCCCAGGTTCATGAGTTTTTGCGGATCGGGCATAACGAGGATTTCTTTGTCATATCCACCCAGGGTGTTGATCTCAACAACTCCTGGAACCATCCGAAGCTGGGGAATAACCTGGTACTGCTGGATCAACTTTAATTCTACGAGTCGTTCAAACTCGCTTGGCGGCTTGCCCGGGGCATCTTCTTTCCAATCGAGGGCATAGACAAAGACCTCCCCCAGGCCCGTACTCATCGGTCCCAACCGCGGAACCAGGCCAGGGGGGATTTTATCCAGGGCCGTCAGCAGCCTTTCGCTGGTCAACTGCCTTGCCCTGTAAACGTCAGTACCGTCCCTGAAAATGAGGGTAAGCTGAGAAATACCGAATTTGCTCACCGAGCGCATTTCTTCCAGCCCCGGTATTCCCGAACACTCCCTTTCCAAGGGAAAGGTAACGAGCTTCTCGATCTCTTCGGGGGCATAATCTCGAACCGGGGTCATAACCTGGACTTGAACACTGGAAATGTCGGGGACAACATCGATGGAAAGATGGAAGGCGGTATAAAGGGCTGCCCCAAGATAAAAAAACAAGCCAAGAAAAACAACCGGCTTGTTTTTTAACAGGATTGCAATGAATCGTTCAAGCATGCTCGAAGAAGAGGACAAAAATGTTTTTTCCCCTAACCCCAGGTAAGCCTATCCAACGGCGAAGTAAACAAAAAAAATTTCTTCTCCTCCTTCTCCTAAGCGACCCAAACCGAAGGCCTTTTTCATCATCGGCATAGCATACAGGCCTTTTGACTTATCCGCATAAAAAACGGCTTTTCTTTCGGCCGATCCCGGCCAAGACCATGGATGGCTCAAAAATTTCAAAAGCTTTGCTTGCTTTTTTCCCTCAAAAAAATTATTGTTGGCTAGTTAAGAGAGGGGGGAGGAACAGAAGATAAAACCTTGGATACCATTAAACCGGAAGCTCGGGTAGGCAGGCTTTAAGTTTTTTGATTTTTATCTTCTTATGCACAACCGCGAAAAGAACAACTCTCTTTCTTTCCAACTTTTCAAGTTCCTTTTCTTCCTTTACGTTTCCTGGTTTTTCCCCTGTGAGCTGTTAACTGTCCGCAAAATGGGCAAAGATTATGCCAATCCAAAACGCTTTCTCGTTTCGTTGACTCTCCTTTTGATCTTGAGCTGGATCAATAAAACCGCTGACCATAAGAACATAGGCATAATGCTTATATTCTGCGGACTGCTTAGCCTTATCTATCTTTTTGAAGCCCTCGTTCTCTATTACGAAGAAGAAAAGAAAAAGATCTTGAGAAATCCTCTTTCCTGGGGAATTCCCCGTTTTGGGTTCCCTGGAAACGAATGGTTCTGGTATCTCTTCCAACCTTTAATGATCCTCCTTTTTTCTCTTCTCTCTTCCCTTTTTTGCCCCACCTTATTCTTTTATTTTTTAGTTTCGGCCGTTTTCCTTTGGATCTTTCGTTTCCTTTCCTTCCGCTTTTATAAAGAGGCAGAAACCGAGCCCCCTTGGACCGACGATTTTCCTTCTGAAGAAGAAGAGGAGGAGGAAGTTATGCCTGGATCCACCGAGATTATCCAGGGAACCGAAGGCAGTACCCCTTTAAAGCTGAGGAAACTCAACCCACAGTTCGTATCCCTTGCAATCATCGGTCTTTTGGCTTCCTGCTCTCTTATTTTCTACGAGAAAGCCTTTTTCTTTTCCCGAATACCCCTTCAGGATTCTCTTGCGAGGGTTTTAGCCCGGGAAGAAGAAAAACTTTCCTCTTCCATGCCCGAGGGATGGACGTTTAAGACCGCGTTGAGCAAAGAGGAAGATTACTTTACCCTCAGCCACCTCCAAGAGAAATACCACGCTCAGCCCCCTTCATTCCTCCAACAACTCTGGACTTACTGGAAAGAGCAGAAAGCCGAAGTCGTCAGCGGCCGCTTTTATCCAAAAGCCATAAAACCCTTGTGGGCTCCTTTCGCAGGAATAATGATCCAATGGGTCCCCGTGGAAGAAAAACAGGACCAAGGTCCCGATACCGAGCTATGGACTTACCTGGAAACTCCCTCATCCCTCTACAACAAGCTCTCCCCATTATTTCCAGCTCAAGCTGCCCCGGTTGTTACTTTTGGCAAGGAACTTAAAGCTTACCTTTTCGACGTCACCCCGGTAGGGGCTAAAACCGTGTTCCATGCGGTCATCCCCTTTTCTTTTACCCTTAATATAGCCGGATGTCCCGTTTCCCAAACCCTTCCAGACTATTACGCTCAAAACGAATACCAACTCCAAGGGCAAAAGATCAAGGCATTGATCATCCAAAGACAACGCGAGCTTTTAGCCGAACTTAAAACGGCTCCCCTGACCAAGGAAAAACTGGAAGAAATCAAAAAAGAAGCCGCCCTACTGAAAACCAAGCTCGCCGAAATCGAGGGAAAAAGATAAAGTCTTCTTATGAGAAAAACGGCTTGGCTCATCAGCTGCTTATTGTTTATTGGATTATTTGCACAGGCCCAGACCCCGGAATCCGAAGAGCTGGACAAAGCCATCGAACAGGCTCAAAAGCAATTGGAAAAACAACAAGGGGCAACCCCCACGGATAGGCAAACGGAAAATAGGAGCCAATCCTCTGGCCCCGAGTATTCTCCCAAACAAGGACGGCTGGTCTCGGCGCAGGATTTTGCCGGTTACATCAAAAAACACAAAGCTCAGCATCTTTGGGTATACGGTCATTTCAAGGTCATCCAGGTCAAAAAAAATAGGCAGCTTGTCGCCAAGCCCGTTATCAAGGGTTTCATTCCTCTCATCAGTTCGATCGCTTTACCCAAGACCCATTTTGTTTTTTTAAACCCTCAAAACTTGAAAAACTTTGGCCGTCTCTCCCCGGGGGATAGTTTTTATATTTCCCCAAGGCATCCCGCCCTGGTTATCCGGATAATTTCTAAAAATAAAATGGAAACCTTGGCCAAGGCCCTATTAAGCAGCCAGCCTAAAAACCACCTGCTTAGTTCAAAATCCCCTCCCCTTTCTGATTAACTTTTCTTCCGTTCCGTCAGGCTTACTCACTGCTGCTCAAACAGGGGCAAAGCTGACAGGCTTACTCATTAAGGCTGGATGCGGCTGGCGCGTGAGTGCCAGGCCAGAGCCTTCCTCTCCACAGGCCTGCCTTCCGGCGGAACTCGCCGTAGAGCCGTTCAAGACGGCCAACATGAAGAAAGATTGAAAAAGGTCAAATAATGAATCAACTGTTCAAACCCCTTTCAAGCTTCTTTAGAAAGAAAAGGGGCTGGCCCAATGCACTCCCTGAGCTTTCAAGGACCTTCTCCCCCGGATCCACGGTTAAGCTTTTATACCCGCTCTCGGGTTAACCCCTGGCCCCAGGTTCTCAAGGCCAGCCTTTCTTCATCGTTTTTTAGGGAAAAAAGCGGGAAGATTAACCCCAAGCCCATGGAGAAGATGAAGGCCAAAGGTAATAAAATCCAGGGAAAAAACCCTCTTCTTGACCCCCTCCCTTTTCATTCAACAAGAGGAAAGGCAATGAAAAATCCTTGGCTTTTATCATGCCGAGTACTAAAAGTGCACCTTTTTCTCCCAAGGGTATTTTTTTTTTAAATCAAGAAGTCTTGCTCAACCGGGAAATATGCCTCTTTTGAACAATGCAAGATCAAGTGGACAAACAAGGTTTAGAAAAGGACACAAGAAGGGGATGGCGGACAGGGCGGGATTCGAACCCGCGATGGGGTTTTAGCCCCATTCTCGATTTCGAGTCGAGTGCCTTCATCCTCTCGAGCCACCTGTCCACGAAAATCCTTCATAAAAAAACACCAAAATCAAAAACAAAAGAAGAAAAAAAAGATTCCGCAACCGTCAAGTATTACTGAAGCTGTTTTTCATACTCGCTCAAAAGAGAGATGAACTTTTGGGCATTTTTAGCGTTAAGGAGCCGGTTTTTATTTTTAGAGACGATCCTTGCCAGGGAACCCACAACCACTATATCGGTCGTGCTGATTTTCTTGGGGGCGCCGATCACAAAAATCAACTGAACCAGGGGAGCATTTTCCCTGAAAAAAACTCCGGGAGAAAAAAAACCGGCCGCAAGGATAAGTTCCTTAACGAGTTCACTGCGAATATGGGGGAAAGCCACTTCTTGTTCAAACCAAGTTAATCCCGCTCTCTCCGCTTCCAGGAGGGCATCCAGGAATGCCGCAAAAGATTGAATTTTTGGAGAGTTCGAGAGGAGCTGGGCTACTTTTGTTATGGCCTCGAACCGATCGTTAGCCGTTAAATTAAAGAGGACTCGATCCTGGGTCAATACATCGGTGAGGTTCATTTGTGCTCTCTCAGTAAAGGATAGCTTAAGAAGGAGCAGTTCGGCAAAATCCTTTTATTCCTCGACCGCGGTCCCACTCCACCTGAGCTTTTTTCTTAAAATTTCAAAAAAATCCCTCTCCTTGAGAAATCCCAAGACGACTCTTTCAGATCTAGCTTCGATCTGGATCCAGTCCCCGGGATGAAGATCTCCATAGGCTACCCCGTCATATTCCAACCGCACCGGTCCTCCCCCCAAGGGAATGGAAAAGCGCAAAACCACCTCTTCGGCAAAGACCAAGGAGCGGTTTGTGAGGGTATGAGGACAGATCGGATTAAGGGTAAAAACCTTGGACTCAGGAACGACTATGGGTCCTCCCGTCGACAAAGCATAGGCCGTGGATCCCGTCGGGGTAGAAACAACCACCCCATCGGCCTGGTACTCGGTCACAAGCTTTCCCTGGGCAAAGACATCGATCATCGTCATGTGGGAATAAGCTCCCCTGAATAGCACGATATCGTTGAGCGAACAGGGAATTTCAAAATCCTTCCCGTAGGCACTTCCTACCGCTTTAAGAACCATCCGGGGACTTTTCCTAAACCGACCGGTCAAGATCTTGGGCAGTTCAGGAAGAATTTCTTCTCTGCCAACCGCGGTCAAAAACCCCAGGCTACCGGTGTTCACCCCGAGAATGGGCACCTGTGAAGGGAAGATTTCATGGGCTATCCGGATAATGGTCCCATCCCCTCCCGCGGCCAGGATCAGGTCCACTTCTTGTGAAAGCCGGCTCAAAGATAGACCCTCCCGTCCCACAAGCCTGGCCGTCGACTCTTCCAGGAAAAAAGAGACGCCGTATTTCTTGAAATATTCGAGCAACTCCACGAGAAGTTCATGAGCTCCCCTTTTTTCCTTGTTGACAAAAAGACCAACGCGTAAAGTCATAAATAAGCCGCTCAATCGTTCCTTGGGCTATATCCACAATAAACGCCTTCTATACGAGCGCAATCTTTTTATCCTTTGAAAAGAGAGAAAAACTTTTCTTTGAACCGTAGTTTTGCCCCTTTTTTTCCCAAAAAGAAGCTTTTTTTACCGCCTTTTTTTCTTATATAAAGATTTCCCTTGGCTATGAAACAGGTAGAAGTCCTTGCCGTTGGTCATAGCTGTTATGACCTATCCTTTTTTGTCGAAAAAGATCCGCACAGCGACGAAAAGACCATGGCAAGCGATCTTGTCCTTTGCGGAGGAGGCCCGGCCGCAAACGCCGCCGTAGCGGTCAGCCGGCTTGGAGGCAGTGCCGCTTTTTGCGGTTATGTCGGTTGCGATCTTTTTGGAGAACTGATCCATAGGGAATTCAGGGATGAAGGAGTAGACACCGCCCTCCTGGTAAAAAAAATGTACCCTACCCCTGTCGCCTGCTGCCTGGTTAAACCCGATGGGCAAAGAGCCGTCGTTAATTATAGAAAAAGGACCCCTCCTTTGAGTCCTGCAGAGGTGGACTTTTCCTTTTACCATCCCCAAGTCCTTCTTTTTGACGGGCATGAACCGGCGGTTTCCTTGGAGTTCATCAAGTTTGCTAAAGCACGGGGCATCGTGACGGTGCTGGACGGGGGGTCGTTGCATGAAGGCACTTTACTGCTTGCTCCCCAAGTGGATTATGTCGTCGCTTCTGAAAAATTTACCCTCGAGCTTACCACCAAAAACGATCCTCAAGCCGCTTTTGAAGAAGCCTCAAAAGTATATCCACGTTTCATCGTTACCCTTGGAGAAAAGGGGCTTTTGTGGAGCTGTCGCGGTCAAAAAGGGATGATGAAAAGCCTGCCCATTATCCCCGTTGATACCAATGGGGCAGGAGACGTATTCCACGGGGCTTTTTGTCTCGGCCTAGCCCGAGGAATGGATTGGGATAGCCTCCTGCTTTTTGCCACGGTTTCAGCGGGCTTAAGCTGCACCCGCAAGGGAGCCAGGACCTCTTTCCCCAAAAAAGAAGAACTGGAAGCTAAACTCAAAGAAGTAAAGCTTGAAGATCTTCTTTCATTTTGATCGGCGATGGAAGAAACCCTTTCCTCGGCCGTCCTTCAAGGAAAAAACAAACCCGCCTTTTTTCCCCACCTGCTGTTTAAAGAAGAAAAACCTGGAAGCAAAAACAAGGCTAATAGAAATACCTCCAAGGGAAAAAAGCGAGCTCATCCCTCGGTGGCTGACCCAAAACCAAAACCCTTTTCCTAATCCTTGCTTTCTCCCAAGAGAAGGCTCCAGGCCGACAAGAAATGCTCCAAGGGAGGCTTGTTTTCCTGAAAATAAAAGCCAAGTTGCTTATCCAATGCGTCATCTTTTCCTGCTTGACCATCCCTCTTTTGATGGCCAATGGAGGAAAAAGGACCATGAAAAAGACCTAGAAGGCTAATCTTCACGGCTGACTCGACAGCCATAACAGGAAAAACCGGCACCAAAACTAAAAAGCAAGATCTCTTTTTCTTCGGGTTGGGATTCGATCCCTTTTTGAAAAGCAAATAAAACCGAGGGACTGCTCATGTTCCCATAGAGTCTTAAAATTTCAGCGCTTTCTTCAAAACGGCTTTCCGGGAATCTTTTTTGCAGCTCTATAAGAACCTCTTTCCCCCCGGGATGAACGATGAGCCTTTGAGCCGGGGAACCGCCCTTGGCTATAAAGTCCCTGTAAAGCCCGGCGACAGCTTCCGCGGCTAAAACCGGGACGGAGCGGTGAAGCTTGTTGCGCAGCTTGCCCTGGCTATTCTCAAAGCGCAGCTTTTCCCGGTCCTGGGGGATATGCAGGGAAAAAAAATCCTTGAACCGCCACCCGAGTCCCCTTTTTGAACTATGCCAAAGGGTCGAACAACAACCATCGGCAAAAATGCACAAGCTGACGAGTGTGCCCGGATCGTCATCGACGTAAAAAGCCGTAGAAGAAAGTTCTACGGCCACAGCAGCCGCATAACAGCCGGGATTTTCACTCAAGAAGCTTTTTACGGCCCTGAGGGTAGGCAAAGCCGCTCCACAGCCATGTCCCACGATATCGATCAGGAAACTGTCCGGCCGCAATCCTACCCTTTCGGCGATATGGCTGGATAGCCCAGGGCAGAGATAGCCCGTGCAGGTACAAACAAAAAGCGCGTCCAGTTCAGAAGGCTTCAAATGGGACATTTCAAGGATTTCACGGAGGGATAGGGAGGCAAGCTTGGGAGCTAATTCTTCAAATTTCCTGTTCAAGCTTTCCGCGGGCAGATCGAAGAGCATTTCTATCGGTTCGACCGCAAAATGCCTTTTATCTATCCAGCTATTTCCCAGGAGAATCTTCTGTACAAGCTGAAGGGAAGGTTCACGGAGAGCTTGGGCTACTGGGGACCGGCTGAAAATCTCCCAGCATTCCGACTGTTTATATCCCCGTTCGGGAACCAGGGAAAAGATGGATTGAAGGAACATACCTTTTTCTTATATAAAATATAAGTAAAAAGAGGGGTAGCCGGGGCATATTTTTTCTTTTCCTTTTCATTCCCTGCTCAAACTATGCATTCGATCGGGTCAAGCGGTAAAGGGTATTTGCCACCTTTTCTTGGGAAAGAAGAGGCAAAAGAGGGGAGTTTTCCTTCATGAGCAGGGGATGAATCCATAGGCCAAGATAAAGGCGGCGAAAAAATCGCCTTCTTAGTTTACGATGAACGGATGAGACGGTCTTAAGCCAGCTTAATTTTCCTTGGGCATAAAGCAGCAGATCTTCAGAGGCCGCTGCCCCGGATTCCATGGCCATCGCCATCCCGTTACCCACAAAGGGAGGAACGGTTGCAAAGCTGTCGCCGATCCGCACAAAAGGCTCCTTTTCCCGGTGAAATCCCAAGCGAAAGGAAGGTATCGCCGCAAAACTCTCTTCTAAAAACTGGCTTTTTTCAAAGTAGCGGTAAGCCAAAGAAAAGTTCGATTCGAGGAGATAACCCGCCAGGAGATCTTTCCGGGTTGAAGCCGAAATCTTTTTCTTTTTGAAAAACCCGCAGAGATTCACCGTCTCCCGGCCGCTCCGGCACAACCCCAAGTACCCATGACCGTTGGCATACATTTCCAGGTCGTAGCGCAGTTTTATCCCCTGGAGATGGGCTTTTAGACCAATCCAATCCCCGGCAATCTTTTTTTTACCCCAGGCAACGACTATTCCTTCTCCAGGAGAGGAATCGAGCCGGCATAAACTATGCGTATAAAGGGCTCCTCCCCGATCCCGATAAAGGATGGCTAGCTGCGTATCGAGTTCCGCCCTCGGAGCAAGGTAAACGGGAGAAGGAAACTTTAAAAGAAATCTTTTTTTTTCTCCTACAAAAAAGACGGCTTCCCGGGCTTTAGGGAACCGCTCCAACAGGGCTTCTATCCCCAGCTTTTGGACAACCCGGCCGGGGAGTCCCGAAAGGAATTCTCCACAAACTTTTTTCAGGGGATAATCGCCCGCTTCATAAATAGCTACAGGCAGATTAAACCGGCGCAAGCAAAGCCCAAGGGAAAGCCCTGCAAGTCCCCCTCCAATGATCGTGATCGGTTTCATCGTGCAGTGGCTTCAAGCCTATAAGCTCCCATCCAGTTAGAAGAGATGTTGCAATACCAATCCCTCTCTTCCAGCTTTAAGAAAGAAACGAGTTCCTCATCCCTAAACCCACTTTTTATGCTCAACCAACCGTCATGAAAGGTGACCTCATTTAAGCCCGCTAACCGCAGCAAAAAAAGCTCGATCAAGCTCAGTCGGCTGCGGAGAGGCTCGCAAAAAAACAAAAAGGAAGGGTTGACCCTCTTTATCCACTTCCCGAGAACGCCCAACTGTCCAGGAGAAAAATGATGAAGGACCATGTTCGCCAGTATTCCTTTAAAATCTTGGCGATCAAGCAGGGCTCCGTCGAGAGCTTCAAAAAGATCGCTCTTTATCCAATCCCATTCCTTAGGCCAACACCCGGGTCTAGGAATCCGATCCAATCCGGTTATCCGCAACTTTCCTTTAAGCAGCGGCTCACGGTAAAGGTAACTTCCCAAGGAACCGTCTCCTGCCCCGATTTCGAGGACGGCCACTATCCCCCCGAAAGATCCGGCAACAGGACCAAGCTTCCTTTTAAACCATGAAAAATTGCCCATGATAAAATTCAATTTTTTAAGCCCCTCCCTTCCCTTTTTCGCTTCAGGGGAATCAGGAGGCAAAATGTCAAGGTATTCAACCTCTTCAAGCCGTCTTTCCATAACCCGCTTTCGTTCTTCTTTAAAAAAAACCTTTTTTTATAAGCTTATCCGATAGCAAAACAGCTACAACGGGTAAAAAAAGCGGGCAATCTCCTTAAACTACCGCATTTTTTTTAAAACCAAGCAAAATCCCTTGCTTGTGCAAGTCCATAACCCAATGACCTGTAAGAAAGGCTCTACTTGTTTAAAAAAAGGAAGAGATTTTTTATTCCCTTGAAAAGACCCGGAGGGAACAATCTTTTTTTACCGCTAAAAAGGCCCCTGGCTTTTGAAATCGGCTCTTTCCAATAGGAACCGAGCTGGATAAAGATTTTTTCAGCCCCGGCCTGACCCCCAGATTTCCCTGCAAAAGGATGGCCTTGTTTCCTTTTCCTTGCACCGGCCAATGCCAAGGGAGAGTCTCTACACATGAACAAGACCTTTCCCTTTCTTCTGCAGGCTACAAGGTAACCCTTTTTCCCAAGTTCCTCCACAAGTTGCGGTCCTTCACTCATCCCCTTGTAATAAAAACTTTCAAATACCCGCTTGTAGGCGCTGAACAGGGTTGTTTCCGTGGCTCCATCCAGTTCCAGTCCCTCCTTTATTCTCCACTGGATACTTTCATGTAATTTCTTTACCGATTCATAGCCCTGCTCGTGAAAAAAAGACAAGATCCTCCATTTTTTTTCCCAATTTCTCGTGTATTTTCTTAGCTGGGGGTGATCGTAGAGATAACTCAAAAGGTAGTGATACTTCCCCTTGACCAATTCCCTTTTACAGATTCCATCAAAACCGGGATTCCTGACAAGGATGCTGCGCGCCTTTTTGTTAAAGAGAACCTTTAACCCGTGGCTCGAAAGCCGCAAGCCTAGTTCTATATCCTCATGAAACTTGAAAATAGGATTAAATAGCCCATCATGTTCCAACAGAAAAGAGCGTTTTACAGAACTTCTCCCACCCCAAAAAGCCTGCCAGTCAAGCAGGCTTCCATCTTCAAACAAAGGATAGCAACAATACTGGTATCCCACCGTCGTCACGTAGCGCAACAAAGGATCGGTTTTGAGTTCTTCGGCCAGCTCGGTATACCCCAAAACAGCGACCGACGGATCGGGATTTTGCTGGTGAGTGGCAAGATGGGTTGAAAGCAGGGACCGGGCAGGAATATCATCGTCATCTAAAAAGAGGACGACCTTCCCCTTTGCCATGTAAATCCCGAGGTTTTTTGCATCTGCGGGGCCTGAATTTTCCTTGCGCACGTAGCGCAGGTTTTGCAAGCCGGAAAAAGTGGCCATCTCCCGGGGGGTCTCATCCCTGCTTCCATCGTCAACGACGATCAGTTCAAAAAAATCTTTTTGCAGGTCCTGCTCGGCAAGGGCCCTAAGCACTTTTTCCAAGTAAGCCCAGCGGTTGAAAGTGGGGATGATGACGCTGAGGAAAGGCCGATCAGGCATAAAATTTAAAAATGAAGAAAGTTTCTCCTTCGTTTAACTTCCGGGGATGAAAAAGAAAAGATCCTTCCTTTTTTTTGGGTTTTTAGGAAAAAAAGAAAGAAAGGCACACTTTCCCAGGGGAGATTTCCACGCGCGCTTCGCAAGTTTTTAGGAAAACAAGAAAGAACGGTAACCCTGGATTCATGCATACAAGGAAAGACTATCCACAATCTTTCTCTCAAATCCAGTTTTTTTCCTTCTCCAAGAGCAACAACAAGTCAAATCCTCCACTCAATCCAGCAAAACCAAGGAACAGGTCCCTTTGGCTAAGATAAACCAAAAGAAGGACTTTTGTAGAACGGCTCAAGGCCCGAGAATTCATTCCCTCCTTGATCGGTCCAGGACAAATAATACAACCTGAAGCCCAAGCGGGGCGAAAAAGAACGGATTCAACCAGTTGGCTTCCTTTCCGTAGCGCTGGTGGAACCCCATAGAAAGCCCAGGAGTCCCAGGCCAAGCTTTTCAAGGTCAAGATCATCTTCCCATAGCACTTTGCCCTTTCTTTCCCGGTCAATTTAAACGGCTAGGTTCCCTTCCCAACCCGGTTTATAAAATGAAGAAAGGGGGAGCATGGCCGCCGCCTTCGGCGCAGGCTCACAGCCGGCTAATAGGTAGAATCAAAAGAAAGGATAAGATTTTCTTCTCTTTTTCCAGCCGTCTCAGGCGGCTTGGAGCAGGAGTCTTGTTCCTGCCCCTTTAATAAGCGGCCCAACTCCTTTAGCAATAACCCCTGTAAGCTGGATCAAAGAACCCAGGTCCACTCTCCTGCCGGCCATTTTTATCCCCCGCTCAACCCCCGTTTGCTGCTATCAAGAAAGTGTGCAAACATGCGCACTTTCCTTTCCTGCCCCGACGCGTCTTGCTGACCGATTCGTAGCTGACAGGCCTGCCTTTCCCGACTCCGACAGGGACCGTCCCTGTCGTAGTGCCGTCGTTGCCGGTCGGACTCGCCACATGTAGGGTAGTTGCGGCTGCCAGCCGTTTGAGATTGATCGCCGCGTTCACATCATGGTCATGGGGCGTACCGCACTCGGGGCACGTCCACTCCCGATCCTTGAGCGCGAGCACTTCGTTCTTCCAGCCACAGACCGCGCACAACCGGCTTCTCGGATAACAGCGGTCTGCGATTGCCCTGCCTTGTTCCGCAGCGCCTGGCCTTGTACTCGATCTGCGATCGGAACATTCTAAAGCCCACGAAGCTTGTGGCGCGGGCCAGTCGGTCGTTTGCCAACATGCCTTTGACGTGCAGATCCTCGAGTACCACCGCTTGGTTTTCGCGGCAGAGCCGGGTCGTGAGCTTGTGGGTGAAATCCGCTCTGACATTGGCAACGCGGGCGTGCAGCCTTGCCAATGTCGCAGCAGACTTCCTGCGGTTGTTGGAGACGGGAAGTTTGGTGCCTTTGGGCAGACGAGCTTGAGGAGCAAATCCGGCGGCAACCTTGGCGGCTTCGATCTTGCGGCTTAAGCGTCGGCTACGGATTCTCAATCGGCGCAGAGCGGCTTTCAACGGTCTGGGAGCATCAATCGCTTCGCCACTTGAGAGGGTGGCTGCTGCTTTGACGCCAAAGTCAAGGCCCACAACACCATCGCCCGTGCGGCGGCGATGGAATATGCGGTCTGGCACTTCGACCTGAATCGCCACAAACCAGCGATCCGCCGTGCGAGAGACGGTGGCGCCGAGAATCTTGCCCTCAAAGCGCAGCGCCTCGGCCATGGCGACTTCGCCCACTTTGGGCAGGAGAATCGTCTTACCGCTGACCCGAAACTTGTCGTTGGCCACATAGAAGCTGTCGCGGCAGCGGCCCTTCTTTTTGAACTGCAGTTCGCGTGCTGGTTTGCCAGCTTTGATGTCGGCGAAGAAGCGCTTCCATGCCTTTTCGAGGCGCGCAAAGGGCCGGGGATGGGCATCCCGATGGATGGCCTTGAGCCAGGGTTTGCCGTTCTCATCGAGCCACTGCGGGTCGTTGTACTTGATGGCGTCCAACTGTTTTTTAAGCGCCATCGCGTTTGGTTTCTTGCCCTGGGCGTACTGCTTGTTCCACTCGTACAGCGCTTGGGTTCCAGACACGCCTGGCTGTACAACAGGAGGGCTTGAAGTAGTCCACCCGCTCAGGCATTGGGCAGAGGGCGATTTTGTGGGTCAGTTGCATCGCTTAGTCGTATTGCTCTTCCGTCGATCGCCAAACGACCTCGCCTGTTTCCACGCAGATGACACGCACCTCTTGCTCTTCCGGATCGTCCACGCCTTCGATTGCTGTCGCTATGGCAATAGAAATGCTGTCGTAATGCTGAGTAAATACGTGCGCCGGCAACCAATCGCTGGTTAACACAAAGTCAGATTCAATCCGATAGGTCATGTTCTACATCCTTCTTCAACGCTTCATCCAGCTTCTTTCGGTAGTTCCTCAACCCCTTCGCAACAACGTACTCTTCCACAAACTTGCGTTGATTGGCGAGGTCTTGCTTCTGCGCGGCACTGGATACGCGGCAGTAGGCGACGAATCGCGTCGGATGGGATGCCGTATTTCGCAGTCCGATGAACTCGCGGGTCTGCTCCTCGGTGTAGAGTCGCCGATTGGTGGCCGAGCACACCGCAGGAATCAACCTTCACTCCTGCTCCCACCGCTGCACCGTCTTGACCGTTACGCCCAGCAGCTTCGCCGCCTTGCCGGTACCCATCGTGCTTTCCATATAAACAATTGTAACCTAAAAAGCACAATCGTAAATACTAGAGTTTAGTTCCGACCTTGTTTCTCTTCCCCATAAGAATGAACAAGATTTCTAGGTTTTTTGCTATAAACAAAAGGTTAGTATTGTCAGCTTTCCTCTAAGCTTTTTAGGTATTATAAATCTAACTAAGCTCTTTTTTGGCTTTCTTTGGTTGTAAGAATCAATAAGAGAAAAGAGTTCCTGGAACGCCGAGAACGACTTGGAAAGGCTATCCATCTGGACTTTTGCTTCCCTGGGAATAGGAGAACAGGCCATGGCCTTAAAGAGCTTCCAGCTTTCGACCAGGGGATAAAAGGCTGCTTGGTGCCGTTCGAGTTCCCTATCCGTAAAGCGGGCATGACGCAATTCCTGCTTTAGGAAACTCCTTTTCAAAGCACAGGCAGCCTCTTCATCGTAGACCAGGGAAAAAAGCTCGGCTATCCTTTGAAGCTCTTTTTCGGGATGATCCAAAAATTGGTCGTAATCGATGACCGCTTTTAAATGGGGCGCATAGAGGGGCCAAGGGAAAACGTTGTGGGAAAGCCAAAGGGAGAAGGACTTGACCAAGGGAAATCCGTTTCTCCGGAAAAGGGAATACCCCACGGCCAAGGGATTGCGAACGGCCAGTATATAAGAAGGACTGATGTCCAGCTTTTCAAAAACCGCATGCCAAAAGGGAAGAAGGCGGATGGTCCGGGGATCTTTAAAAGCAAAGTTCTTTTCTTTTAGCTTCTGCTCGATCAAGTCTGCGGCCCTGCCTAGGAGGGAAACCATCTTCTCATCCTTAAGAAAGAGAGAAGGAGGAGCAAAACTATCCCAGGAAGAACCGCTCGCCGCAAGAATTTCCTGGTTGATGGCCACGATATCCTTGTCTTCCCAAAGTCCCGTGGGGTTATAGGGCACAGGATCAAGGAGGCTTTGCCCAAGCGACAATCCCAAGGTCATAAGAGACCTGCTCAGAACGCTTGTCCCACTGCTGTGCATCCCAAGGACGATGACAAGCTTCCTCTTCTCTCCAGTCTTTTCTCTATGTTCCATCCACTTTCCCCTTGAAAACTCAGCTTCTTAAGGACTTAAACCCAAGATGCTAGCCTTTGTTTTTTGGCATTTCAAGAGAGGAAGGAAAAAGCCTTCTTTTTTTCAAATACCATGGCCTCTAGAAAAAACCCAAGGGGGCTCTTGTTCATTTCCGTGGTATTATCCGGGCATTTTTAAGGATCTCATTTTCGAACGGCTCCGATGAGTTTCTTATCCTAATCCAACGGCCTTTTCGGCTCCATCTGCCTATTCCGGGCAAAACCGGCAGCATCAGCCCTAAGCCTTTTGGCCTAATAACCAGCCGTCTTTTTTCCCTTCATAGGAAATTTTTCTCTTCTCAAGAAAAAGGATAAGAAAAGAGCCTTTCAAGGGTATCTTTTAGCGCCTCTTTTGAAAAATACCTTTCCACGTGTTCAAGGGAAGCCCGGGAGAGTTTTTCCCAAAGCTCCTTGTCCTTGTAAAGCCTAACGGTCTGGCGGGCAAACTCCGAGGGATCGTCACAAACGAAGGCATTTTTCCCGTTTTCCAACCTCATCCCTTCAGCCCCGATGGAAGTGGTGACCACGGGAAGCCCGGAAGCCATCGCCATCCCTATTTTACCCTTCATTCCCGCCCCGTATCTTAGCGGGGCGACAAACACCCTTACCTTTTCAAAACAATCCGCCAGCTCAGCCACGTACCCTACGGGGTTTACCCCTGGATAGTTTAAAAGTTCCATAGGCACATTTTCTTTTAGGAAACTGCCCACGATATCAAAACGGCAACCCGGGATTTCGCCTTGGATTTTTCTCCAAATCTCGGATAGAAAATACCTGAGCGCATCCACGTTGGGCCTATGGCCGAAATACCCTAAAAAAAGAAGGCCTTGCCGGCTCTCCCAGGAATTTTTAGGCCTATGAATCTCGTGGATGTTGGGAATAACTTCCACCTGCCTTTCAGGAACAAATCCTTTTATGAGCTCTTTTTCTTCTTCGGTGACGGCCACGACGATATCCACACCCCTGAAGTTGCTTTTATCCCTTTTTTCACTCAGCCTAGCTTCCTTCTTCAGTTGATCGTTACCCGTCGTTAAGGCTTCCCTTCGCAAGCGCACGAAGGCCAAATCTACCGTGTCGTAGATGACCCTTGCATTGATCGCATAAGTTCGAATCAAGGGCAGGAACCGGTAAGCCACCAACTCGTGAAATACGTAAGCTAAAGAAAACTGGGAACCAAAGTTGCTGAGAAATTCCTCCAGTTCTGATTCGCCATAAAATATGGCTTTTATTCCCAAATCCAAAAGAAGTTTTTCATATCTTTTTAACTCCTCTTCCCACTTCCCTTCTCCAAGAGGAATCTCGAACCGGCTAAGGAAGGTTGCAAAATAGACCTCCCAGCCCTTTTCAAGGATCATCTTGAGGATCTGGAAAGCCCTAAAATCTGCCCCCTTTTTATCAGGGATCAAGAGCGAGTCATTGATCATGATCGCCGCCTTCTTGGGGGAATGGAGATACCAATGCTCGGTTTTTTGGGGAGCATGCAGGTACCAATCTTCTATCTCGGTTTTTGAAACAAAAGCATAAAAAAAACCAAGTCTCATTTTTTGGCCCTGCTGAAGCTCCGCATAGAGATCGATCCTTTTTAATCCCCGGCTCAGCTTAAGGACCAATTCGAAACCACAATCTTCATCCACCGCCGGATTCCCCTTGAAGTACTTCAGCAGGACATCGGGACGCCTCGTCTTTTTCGCCCAATAGCTCTCCTTTTTTACTTCCACGGTGATCTGCTTTGCCGCCTTCCCCATCGCGTCTATGAAAAAACCTCTGATCCTTACCCTTCTTCCCTTGGGCAAGAAAAAAATTGACCTGGGTTCTTCAACGACATAAAAACAATTTCCTCTCTGGATTCTCATCCCTCTTTCTCTTGATCTTCCCTTTCGTGTAGGTTTCTTTTAATCCTTAGCGCCCTTGTCCGCAAGAACCAAAACGCACATCCTACCCTCCCCAAAACAAATCCCTGTCTTGCCCCACTCCCTTTCTTTCCTGTTTTTTCATCCGCTTTTTCCCAAGGAAATATCTTTCCCGCAAGCCGTTCTTTTTACCTCTTATTCCAACCCCCTAGGAAACCTTTTTACTTTTTTTTCTGTAACCCTCTTTTAAACCGAAAAGCAATGAAAGTTCCCCTTTAATACCCAAGATCAAGTTTTTTAAAAAACTGAAAGCTAAATCCTTGGCTTTCTTTGCCGTATCGCTTTATCTCTTTGAATTAGACCCAGTTTTGGACGAAAACCTTTAAAAAAAACTGCCTTCTTTTAGAAGGGATGAAAGGAAATCATTTTTTTTGGGGAATTTACTTAAAATCCGCCAAGGCCTTTTCTTTTCTTTCGACTTAAAAAAGCTTTTCTGCTAAGCTCTCCTCCCCATTATAATCAAACCGCACAGGAGAGGAACATTCCTCCACGGCCCCGTCCACCGCCAAGAAAGCTTTTTTTCCTTCTTTTGGAAACCTAAAAAGTCAATCTTTTTTCCAGCCAAAGAGCTCCAAGCCGTTAAAGGAAAGGGAAATGGAGAAAGGATCCTAGGCTTCAAGTTCTAGCTTAAGAAAAAGGCCCGCGTATCCAAAAAAAGAACTTTCCTCTTCCAAAAGAAGATTGAGCATCCCCAACACCCGGAGCCTACAAAAAACCCAGGCCCATGCAGAGGAAAAGCCTTCTTTTAGACAATCCCCGCTTCCCCTCCAACCTTTTCCAGGCTCGGTTTTCCCTATTCCCTGCTTATGGGCTCCAAGGAAAGGGACCCACCACCAAGGCGGAAGGATTCAAAACGACCGTGTAGACGGTGGGGTTAGAAGAAGAAATGGGGCTGACCGCATAAACACCCTCGTTAACCGGGGAAGAAACCGTAACCCGCGTGTTTCCATTTGTAACAAAAGGATAACCTACAGATAGGAAAGGAGAGGAAAGGAAAATCCCCTGGTAGTTGGTCCCCGCCGAGGGAGAATAACCGTTATCCAGGGAAGCATTGACCGTAAGCGATCCTCCCGCTTTCATGGCGATGCCCCCGGGAAATACAAAACCGGGGAAACTTAAAATGTCCCTGCTCATCGCAAACTGGGAAGGACTTCCGGGATTAACCGTCAAGTTCCCGCTGACATTGAGGAGGAGATTGCCCCCGGCATTGGGAACAGGTAGGGTGAGTCCCTGCACACCGTTAACCATGACCTGTTGCATGAAAGTAGAACTGTTCCCCGAATTGACAACCGCGTTGCCACTCACCGCAATATTGATGAACTGCGGTCCTGTTCCATCCGCATTAATCGTGATATTGGTCGAAGGGAAAGGACCGTTGGCTAACTGGAAACCGTTAAGCAGGGGATTGGTCGACACGACATGATTGACATTGCCGCTCAGGGTAAGATCGATCGACTGCACGGAAAGTATCCCCCCGCCTACAAGGCTTCCCCCGTTAAAGGATACATTTTGGGCCGTCAGATTGGTCGCCAACTCGAAGGGAAAGCCGGGAGAAAATCCGCTGCCTAAAAAGGCATTGGTAATACCCATTTGAGAAGCATAATTGACCGTTCCCCCTAAGTACCCAGGCCCTGTTGCACTCCGGAAAATAAGGGTGGTTGGAGTATCCTCAGCACTAAAAGAGATCGTTCCATTAGAAAAGACTCCCCCTTTGGGGAAAGTTCCCGTCCCTGAAGGGTTCGTCGCCGCAATAACGATCGTATCATGGCCGTTTATCGTTCCGAAGTTGGCGACTCCCCCTTGCCAAGCCTGTAGGGTTACGTTTTGATCAGCATCTTCGTTCAACTCTCCCCCGTTAATGATCCCATAATTGACAATAGAACCGTTGACGTTAATGACTATGGGTTGTTCGTCAAAGGATACAATCGATCCATAATTGTACAAGGAGCCGCTATACTGCCGGTTGGCGATGGATAAAGGACCGGAAAAGGCAACCGTAGCGTCATTGACTAGAGTGGTGGACCAGACAAGGCTTCCAAAACCGGGAGCCCCGGTGGGAGGCAAAACCACGCTGCCACCCGTTATCCAGATATTACCGTTACTTAGAGCCGTTGAAATCACGAAAGGTTGCTCATCGGTCGATCCATGGATATTCAAGCTAGCCGGCACACTAAAGGCTCCATTGGAAGGCACCGTAAATCCATAGCCGTTATAACCGCTCAGCGCATAACCGGCAACCAGGCTTACCCCTCCCTTAGCCACGATTCCCCCATCCCCGGGTTCTCCCTTTAGAGCAGCTATATTGACCGACTGGGGTGCTGCAATAAGAATCATCGCCCCAGGCTTTTCGCTCCGCAGGGTAGCTCCATTCATCACCGTGACGAAGCTTCCCGGGCTGTCCTTAGCAATGCTCACGGAACCCCCGAAATTCGAGGGGTTTATCGAGTAACCGAAAAGACCGATCCCCGCCGGGGCATTGATCGTCCCCGAAGGACCCACAATAATACCGCTGCCGTTAGCCAAGAAAAAGATCACGTCCCCGGCAACGGTGATATTCCCATAGACCTGGGAAGGATTACCGCTGACGTCCACGTTCAACAAGGCGGCCACCGAAGGCCCGGGAAAATTTTTCACGATCCCGAAATGAGCCTGGGCTCCCACGTTAAAACCGGCCGGCTGATTGGGGTTTAAATTATAGGAAGGACCTCCCCACATTATAGAAGTAAACTGACTTTCCACTTGAAGCGTGTTTCCGGGAGGATTCAACGTCGCCGCTCCCGTGATCACCTGCCCATGGCCGGGCAATTGATTCGGAGCCGGGGGAGGAGGAAGAGGAGGAGGGACAAAGGCTAGAAGTTTCTGGCTATACAGGGCAGAAAAACCTAAAAAAAGAGAGGCAAAGATCCATTTTCTTAATTTTTTCAAGAATTTCTTATGCATATTTCCTCCTGCAACCCCCCTTCTTTATGAACGAGGGATCTATCTTCCCGGATAGGGAAAAGCGCTAACCATTACATCAAAGGAACCAAAAGGGGTCAACTTTTTTTTACATAGTTTTTCTAATCCGCCCTTGATTTTTTAAAACTTTTTTTTTGAATAGGATACCTACTTCAAACTTGTCGAGGAATATCAAGCCCCTTAAGCTTTTTTCCTAAACCAGAATGAACCGCCAAGGGGCTTTAGGCCCTGGAGCTGAGGGGCGGTCCATAACTCATTTAAAACTTGGACGAGCCCAGGTTGCATGGAGATGTAATGAGAAGCAAACAAGATGTCAAATTTCTCTTGGGCGTAGAGAAACAAGGCGGCCAAGAGGTACTGCTCTGAATAATACCTTTTTGACCATGCTTTGGGGTAATCCACGGGCCAGAATATGTCATGGAGATGAACGAGGACACCGGGTTTTACAACCGGCAACACTTCAAGGAAGAAAACCGTCACATCTGAGCCTTGAAGAACCCTATGCGAACCGTCGATAAAAAGAATGTCCCCGGCCTGGAGCCGTTCAAAAAGAGAGGGAGGAGAGTCCTGGAGAGTTGACTGGATCGCCTCATCGATATAAGGACTCACCTCGATTCTCGGGGCCGGATCTATCGTGACAATCTTGGTTGTGGGACTATGAGCTTTCTTGGCCGCGTAGGCAAAGAGGGTGGAGTAGCCTGAACCCATTTCGAGGTATAGTCCCGGTTTTTCTTGGGCGATCATCCCAAAAAGGGCAACCCCATCCAGGCTAGTAAACCAGCGGTTATGCCAGAAGGCGGAAAGGTTTTCCAGGGGCAAAAAAGAATTAATGGAAAGGAGGGCCGGAACAAATTTTTTCCAGGCCCGGAGATAACCCTCGAAGGTTTGGAGTCGAGAGCCTAGAAGATCATCAAGCAGGGGATGCACCCTCTTGTTCCATTCCCACCGGGGTTCAAGGCTGGCCCCATAAGGATACCAATCTTCGATCTCTATTGCTCTACTCACTGCTTGCTCTTGATCGTTAGACTTTTTTACTCCTTGTTTCATTCCCCTTCAATTTCAAAGCCGATTTCTTCATTTTTTTTTTATGCCCGCTTTTCCATGGTTTTGAGCTGTTTTTTCTACGGATCTTCCGGCCGCCATGGGAATGTTTTTTTCCCTTGAGCCCACTCTCCTTGGCCGCTTTATACCTTGAAAGTCAAAAAAGGCCTTTAACCTGGAATTTTCGGCCACGGGGCAAAAGAAAAAAGCGGGGCTTTTCGATCAGAAGCTAATATTGTTCGTTCATCGACTTGGGTGAACAAAAAAGTCTAAACCTAAAAGGCCAATCTTTAAAGTTTAAACCGCAATGAAAACAACCGGCATTTTAAACCATCTCTTTGCCCTGATCATCCACTAGGGTCATGGAGTAGATTTTCTTAATCCTCTTATCCTTGTCGAGCAAGTAAAGCTTTTACATAGAAAAAAATCTGGAGTCAAAGGGGAATTTTTTTCCCGATGGTCCCGGCGTCCCAAGGACACTTCCAAACCGGGACTTTTTTTAAAAAAATCCGGTTCTTTTGTTATCTTTCAAGAGTCCTGTTCTCCAATGAAAGTCTCTCTCCAATAAGGACCGACAAGGGTAAAGGTTTTTTCCTCCCCGGAAAGATCAAAAGCTTTAATGGACTGTCTTTCTTCTTGGGATAGGTTTTTTAACTTTCTAAAGACCATCGATCCCGAGAAGGTTTTCTCCAGTTTCCACTCCTTTTCCAAGGAAAGCAGGTATTGGCACAAGAGGGAACAACCATAACCAAAAGTATCGTTAACGACAAGCAGTCCCTTTGCTTTCAACAACTTGGAAAGGAAGAGAAATTCCACGAAAGGATAAGGAAAGCCTTTCTTACCGTGCATAACGGCGGCATCAAAACCCGTTTCTTTAAGCTCGGCAAGCCTTTCTTCGGTGGGTCCTCTCAATATTTTTAATGAATCAACCTCCCTATTCTTGCTTTTCAAATACTCTTGGAGGATTTCTTCGCCTTCCGCCTTGGAAAACAAGGCGGTATGATCCATCTTCTTGTTCAAAAAAACCAGGGTAGCGACCACCCCATCGACCTCGATGGTTTTGCTTCCTTGGGGAATCCCCTCCCAGAGATACTCGGCAAGATCTTTTTCTATTTCAGCTCGGGCTGCCAGCTCTCCAAGCGGGCTAACAGTAAAACGCTTGGGAGAAAACCTGAAGATCTCTTCAAGAAGGGGATATGAAAAACTCTCCTTGTCAAGGGAAACGGAAGATACGAGAGGCCGGACTCCCCGGGGGAAAGATATAACGAGATTTTTGCCTTGAGATTCTACAAGATAACCTTTTTTCCCAAGATCCAAGACAAGTTGTGGTCCTTCGCTCATCCCCTTGTAAAAAAAACATTCGAGAAGCTTACGGTAGGCCTCGTAAAGCAGGGGCCTGTGCTCGTCGATCGATTGGCCCTCTTTTATTCTTAAAGCAAGACAATCGTGAAGTTTCTTTACCGAAACATAGAGATTTTCACTAAAAGGAGCATACCGCCGCCATTTCTCCCGCCAATTCTCGATCCTTGCATAGCTCTTGATCCGTTCGTCTCGGTAAAGATAACCTAAAAGGAAGTGGTATTTCCCCTTGTTTCTTTCCCGTTGGCAGATCCCTTCAAAGCCGGGGTTGCGAATGAGAACGCTTCGGGCATTCTTGTTGAACACTACTTTTAAACCAAGCTTGGAAAGCCGCCATCCCAGCTCTACGTCTTCAAGGAACCTGAAAATGGGGTTAAAGACACCTCCTTCAATAAGAAAAGAGCGTTTGACAGAAATCCTTCCCGACCAAAATGTTGTCCAATCGTAAATGCCGCCCTCGCTCAAAGCGGGATAACTGAAGTATTGCCCACCTTCGGTAGTGACGTAGGCCAAAAGAGGATCGGTTTTCAAACTCTCCGAAAGCTCCGTGTAAGCCAAGACGGCGACCCGGGGATCCGGAAATTGCTCGTGGATTTTCAGATGCTCGGAAAGAAGGGAGCGGGAGGGAATGTCGTCGTCATCGAGGAACACCAAGATCTCCCCCCTGGACAGGTAAATCCCCAAGTTCCGGGCGGAAGCTTGCCCCGCATTTTCCCTGCGCACGTAGCGCAAGGCCAAGCCGGATGAAAAAGCTTGGGCAACCTCGGGGGTGTCATCGCTGCTGCCGTCATCGACAACGATCAACTCAAAAAGGGAGCTATCCAGGTCCTGCTGGACAAGAGCATCAAGCACTGCCCGGAGGTAAAAGGACCGGTTGAAAGTAGGGATAATGACACTCAAAAGAGGATGAGGACGATCAGGCATAAACTTCCAAGATCCGAAAAGCTTCTTCTTTTTTCAAATGAGGGGTAACAGAAAGAAAATACTCCATGTCTTTCCAGGGATTAGACTGTGCATAGTTAAGGACGGGAACCCTGAGGTTGTGGACACAAGGAAGACTATCGACGATTCCCATTTTGTAGCCGGCCTTTTCCATGGCCAGGGGCCAGACGAAATCAAATCCCCACCCCGAGGGAGGGAATGGCGGAAAAGGGGAAACGAGCTCCCAAGCCCTCCTGCTGAAACACACTACAGGGCCTATTTCCACGTAACGGGTCAGCCTCGCCTGGATACCGTCTATCCTTTCTGTAAAAGGATGATCGATGAAACTGTCGTGCGAGCGGGCGGGCTGGGAAAGATCAAATCCCCGTTCAAGAACGATTTCCATGTACCGGTCCAGAAAACCGTGCGGCAAAACCACGTCGTCATCGCATATGAAAAGGTAGTCAAAAGGGCTATCCTTTTGAATCACTTCGTTGGCAACGGCAAACTTCCAGAATTGTCCCGTTTTCAAGGTATAAGCTTGCAATTCCAATTCCGGTTCTCCCTCGCCCAAGGCCACCCAGCTCTGCTCGACTGCCCACTCTTTTGAAGCATTCCATGCTTGAACCAACTGTCGGATGAAAGAGGGCTTATTTAAATAATATACCCCAAAAACCTTGATCTTACCCTTTGGCTTGTTCATAAGCAATGAAAAGAAAAAAGCTTCTTTAAGGTTTCCTTGACGACAGCCTTGGAATAGCGACTCTCCACGTGCTCAAGGGCGGCTTGCGAGAGTCTCTCCCAAAGCTCCTTTTCCTTGTAAAGCCTCACTACCGCCTGGATAAACTCCTCTTTATCATCGCAAATAAAGGCATTTTTCCCGTTTTCTAGCTTCATCCCTTCAGCCCCAATGGAAGTGGTGACAACGGGCAGCCCGGAAGCCATCGCCATCCCGATTTTCCCCTTCATTCCCGCTCCGAACCTGAGGGGAGCCACGAACACCCTTGCTTTTTCAAAGCAGGGGACAAGATCTGGAACGTAACCCACCGGCTGGATCCCCGGCCGGTTTAACAGTTCCTCCGGCACGTATTCTTTAAGAAAACTACCCACGATCTCGAAGGAACAGCCCGGGATGTGTTCCCGGATACTTTCCCACATTTCCAGAATAAAATAGCTTAAACCGTCCACGTTAGGCTCATGACCGAAATAGCCAAGGAATAGAATACTCTTGCGATTTTCCCAAGGACTTTTCGGTTTATGGACCTCGTGGATGTTGGGGACCACCTCGACCCGGCTTTGGAGAGAAAGCTCTAGTATTTTCTCTTTTTCTTCCTCGGTAATCGCAACAATGGCATCCGAAGCCACGAAGTTGGTGGTATCGATTATCTTTGCTTGTTTTGCTTCTTCTATCACTAAAGGATCTTTTGAAAGGGCCGCTTTTCTCTCTAGCCTAATGAAAGCTAGATCCACCGGATCATAGATGAGCTTGGCATTGACCGCATAACTCCTGATCAAGGGAATGAAATGATAAGCAACGGTTGGGGAAAACACGTAAGCTACTGAAATCTCTTGTCCCTGTCGGCTCAGAAAGGTTTTTATCTTTTCTTCTCCAAGAAGGATCTCTTTCACCCCCGCTTCAAAAAGAATCCCTTCGTAGTGTTTGAACTCTATATCGAGATTATCTTCTTGCAGCACTTTCCCATGGTTTTCCCGGTCATTTAGAACGGCTAGGTTCACTTCCCAACCCAGTTCCCGAATGATTTTTATAATCTGGAAAGTCCTGAAATCTCCCCCTCGGCGATCTGGCACTAGCAAGTAATCGTTAAAAACAAGGGCTTTTTTCCGCGGAGCCATCGAAGGGGAGATCTCCCAAGGCGGTGTACTTTTTCCCTTGGTGATCCTGTTTTCCTTTTGCCCGTAATGGAGATAATGCCAAAGGGGGTTAACCTGGGCTTGCTTGACATCGGGATAACGCTCTAGGTAAGAACGAAGGTCAAAATCCGGATGCGGGTTGCGTCCTTCCTTCCAACCATTCTCGATAAAATGAAGAAGCGGGTTTACGCCCGCCGCTTTGACGTCGGGATTCTTTTCCAAGTAATAGGCAGAATTAAAATAGGGATTGGGATTTCTTCCCTCTTTCCAACCGTGCCGAATGTAATGGAGCAGGGGATCGATTCCTGCTTCCTGAACGTCGGGATATTGTCCCAGGTAATAAGCCTTGTCAAAAAGGGAAGAACGCAAAATTTTCAAGTACTGGCCGCGTTCCGGAGTGCCTTGCCCGGGCGCTGTCCCCCCTTCCAAGGACTTTACACTTTCTAAAAAATGTTTCAAAGGATTGACTCCCGAAAGCCTTAGCTCGGGTTGGGTTTCCAAGTAGAGGTCCAGGTCAAAATCCGGATGCGGGTTGCGTCCTTCCTTCCAACCATTCTCGATAAAATGAAGAAGCGGGTTTACGCCCGCCGCTTTGACCTCGGGATTCTTTTCCAAGTAATAGGCAGAATCAAAATAGGGATTGGGATTTCTTCCCTCTTTCCAACCGTGCCGGATGTAATGGAGCAGGGGATCGATTCCTGCTTCCTGAACGTCGGGATATTGTCCCAGGTAATAAGCCCTGTCAAAAAGAGAAGAACGCAAAATTTTTAAGTACTGGCCGCGTTCCGGAGTGCCTTGCCCGGGCGCTGTCCCCCCTTCCAAGGACTTTACACTTTCTAAAAAATGTTTCAAAGGATTGACTCCCGAAAGCCTTACCTCGGGTTGGGTTTCCAAGTAGAGATCCAGGTCAAAATCCGGATGCGGGTTGCGTCCTTCCTTCCAACCATTCTCGATAAAATGAAGAAGCGGGTTTACGCCCGCCGCTTTGACCTCGGGATTCTTTTCCAAGTAATAGGCAGAATCAAAATAGGGATTGGGATTTTTTCCCTCTTTCCAGCCGTGCCGAACGTAATGGAGCAGGGGATCGGCTCCCGCCTTCTTAACATCAGGATAACAACTCCAGTAGTAACCCGGATCAAAGAGCCCGGATTCCATGAACTTGACCGCCATTTCCTTTTCGGGGTCGACTTCCTTTTTCCCCCTGTTCCAAATTTTCTTCTTCCCCGGCGATGAGTAAGCGAGATCTCTAAAAATTTTCGCTATGAATTCCTTGTTAGCCCTGTTAACAAAATGGTTTTTTTTTAATTTTTCTTTTAGTTCCCGGATCTCCAGCTTTTTTTCTTCGAGTTCTTCTCCAAGCTTTTTTTCCCTATCGTATAGTTCGGCAAGCTCTTTTTTCTTACTTTCGTTGTAAAAATCAAAAAGAGACAAGAGTTGCTGGAATGCCGAGAATGACTTGGAAAGGCTATCCATCTGGGCTTTAGCTTCCCTGGGAATGGGAGAAAAAGTAGCCATCGCCTTAAAAAGCTTCCAGCTTTCGACCAGGGGATAAAAGGCCGCTTGGTGCCGTTCAAGATCCATGTCCGTAAAACGGGCATGACGATATTCTTGCTTGAGAAAGTTTCTTTTCAAAACCAAGACAGCCTGGTCGTCATAAGGCAGGGAAAAAACCCCGGCTATCCTTTGAAGTTCTTTTTCGGGCTGATCCAAAAACCGGTCGTAATCGACGACCGCTTTTAAATAGGGCACGTAGAGCGGCCAAGGTAAGACGTTATGGGAAAGCCAAAGGCAAAAAGACTTGACCAAGGGGAATTGGTTTCTCCGGAATAGGGAATAACCAACGGCCAACGGATTGCGAATGACCAGCAGGTAAGAAGGACTGATCTCCTTTTTTTCAAAAACCGTATGCCAAAAGGGAAGGAGTCGGATAGTCCGAGGATCTTTAAAAGCAAAATTCTTCTCTTTTAACTTCTGCTCGATCAACTCTTCGGCTTTTCTGAGGAGGGAGACCATCTTCGCTTCCTTGAGAGAAAGATCAGGAGGAGCAAAACTATCCCAGGAAGAACCGCTCGCCGCAAGAACTTCTTCGTTGATGGCCACGATCTGCCTGTCTTCCCAAAATCCCATGGGATTATCCGGCTGGGGATCCAACAGGCTTTGGCCAAGAGATAATCCCAAGGCCATGAGAGACCGGCTCAGTGCGCTTGTCCCGCTGCGGTGCATCCCAAGGACAATAACGATCCTTCTTTTCTCTTTAGTCTTTTCTCCGTGTTCCATCCTCTTACCCCTCAAAACTCTGGTTCTTAGTGATTAAATCACAAGATACCCTCTTTTGTCTTATTGAATACCAATCGAAAGGAAAAACCTTCTTTTCATTCCTTTTCAAAAATGACAACGTCTTGAAAAAAAACACCGGGGATTTCTTTCCAGTTTCCAGGATAATAACGGCAAATTTTCAAGGAGCTCTCTTTCAAAAGCAACTGCAAGGCTTCTTCCTTGAGTCCAATCGCCTCTTCGGGCACCTCCGCCCATTCCGGGCAAAACCAGTAGCCCGAACCGTAAGCCTTCTTGTTAAATACCCACCGGTTTTTTTCGGTCATGTGGTATTTGCCGGTTTCCTTGGTGCGCAAGGGTAAAGTTTTCTCGTAGCTTTCATCGAGCAGAAAGAAGGTGACGATGGCCCTGGCCTTTCTTTTCATCACCCGGCTTATTTCCGAGAAGTAAAAGAGGCTATCTTCCTCTGAAAGATGCGTCCAGACCGAAAGGGCGGTGACGAGATCAAAAAAATCGTCTTCAAAGGGAAGTTTTGGCTTTTCTTCCCCCAAGGGAGCATAATGGGGGTTTTTAGCCTTTAAATCAATAAAGTGAAACTTTTGGGAATCGTAATGGCGGCTGCAAAACTCGATGTCCTCCAAGCGAACATCTACTCCATAGTAGGCCCCCTTTTCCCCGAGGAAAGGTTCGCTGGCGATCGCCAAAAGCCCTGTGCCACACCCCATGTCCAGGATAAGGTTCTCCTCTTTTTTGTCCAGGTTCTGGTAAATGAGGGTCTGGAATATCCCTATCACATGAGCCCACTCCCCGTAAGCATACTTCCCGCCCCGGCGGTTTTCCTCGGTGGGGATGAGCCGTAGATTTCTAGTCCTAAGGAGGTGGGTTTTATCAAGCTCCAAGTAAGCTTTGTCCAACGCCCGGTAAGAATAAAACCCAAGGAGATCTTTTTTTAAGCTTTCCTCAAAAAACGGTTCATGGTAAACGGCCCCGGTTAAATACGCAAGCTGCTCCCGGCTGGGAAGCTTACTTTTATCTTTTGCGAGCAGATACCAGCTTTGCCTTGGATGATACCAGGGCAGTCGGACAAAACAAAGGGCGGCTTCTTCAATGCAGCGTTCGATAGTGGCCGGCCGGTAGCTGACAATTCCCGGGTAAATCCAACCCTCTGCTTCAAAATCCTCTTCCCCTTCGATAAAGGTCGCCGCGATAAGTCCCTGGGACTTGAGCGAGCGGGCAAAGTTCTTGAGAGCTTTCAGGATGAGATCCCTCCCCGCGTGGGAAAAAATCGATTGGGCGAGAATGTAGTCGAAATCCACTCCAAAAACGTCGGTTTTGAAATCCCGGTTGTGGTTAAAATGGGGTTGCTTGATTCGGATAATATCTTTGCCTAGCTCCTTTCTCAGGGCTTCTTTAATTAACCAACTTGCAGGCTCTATGCCGAAGTAGTTGCCTTTATCCAGGTAAGGAATGAAAAGCTTGCCGGCCCGCAGTGAACCGCATCCAAAGTCAAGAAGCCTGTGATGAGCTCTCAGCCCCAAGGCACAAAGAAGCCTGAACTGGGTTGCCCCCATGAAGTCGTACTGGTCGGGAGGACCCACGTAGGCCTTGTAATGAAGATCCCCGGCTTTAAGCTGGGAAATATCCTCTTGGTTTCCCTTATTTATGGCCTTTTTGCCGTTTATTCTTTGACCCAGCAAGTCGATAAAAATGTCCTTCAATCTCATCCACGATGAACAGGAATTCTGTTAAGCTTAGGGAAAAGGAAAAGTTCCTGTCAAGATGCAAAATCAAAAGGACCGGCCTCTTTCTTTTGCCCACTCCTTTCTTATCTTAAAACCTTGGAAGGGAAATGGGCACCGAGGTATGCACCAGGGTATTCCCACCCCTTACAAAGGGAGCTGGGAGCTGATCGATGGAGCCGAAAGACATATCCCCTGGAAGTTAGGTCAAGCCAATATCGTATAGCCGATGTCGATCCGGAATTAAAGGGAGTGGTGCCACTGACCGCAAGGTTGATGACTTGAGGTGCACTCCCCAAGGCATTAAAAATTATGTTCGTTGTTCCAAGCGGCCCGCTTGCAATATGAAAACCGTTCTGGGTCGGATGGAGACCCAAATCATTGCTAACATTCCCCGCAACACCGAACACACACAAGCGCAGTAGTCAAAACTCCCGGAGCTGCAACATTGCCCACAACCCCTGTGTCACCCGGCGGAATGGGTATGCCAAATATCGGGGTATTGACGGTCAGGGGCGTATCCATAAAAAAAGTTCCCGCTCGAGCGGGAGCAAAACGAGCAAGAGAGTTAAAACTACTGTTCGCTAAACTTACTGTACCGCCTCACAAAAATACCGAACCGGTCGGACTATCAAGGCTCAAAATATTCCTGGGAAAAAGAGCTTGTTGTGATTATGATCCCAGAGCCAGCTATCGACCCCAAGGGATAATGCCCAAGATGATGGCTATTGGTTGGATCAAGGCTGACAGCCTCAGGTCCTATAATCGTTCCAGGATTATCAATTCCTCCACCCCTTCCTATCCTAGCCGATCCGGCAACCAAGCTTGGATTTACATATTCTAACCCTTTGGGATGTTTCCCATGATAAAACCCTTGTTGACTAAAAATAGAATTTCTATCCACTACCGTTGGCTACACAAACAGGAATATGAGCTAAACTCGTAGTCATCGCTTCCATCATGAAAGAGGGACTTCCCGTTGCATCCACACTGAGAAGGGAAAAAAACCGCAATCTTAAGTGTAGCCCAAGAACCCACGGTAAGCCCAGGTCCCGAAAACAAGTTACCCACACCTCTAACATTACCAATCCCCCCACTAGGCCCCCACAAAATTACCGTAGTCCCTGAACCACTAAGAAGGGTAGCTGCAAATCCCGGTTGTGAAAAACCTAAAACCGCTTCAGCTGCAACGATCCCATGATCTGGGAGTTTGGTAGGTCATTGCAGGGATTACCCGGCATTTTGCTCCCACTCCTATCCAAGTACTCACTTCCAACAAATGAGCTACCGGGTAAAGTTCCTTTAAGAATAATTTCCTTTTCAAGCCATCGTTTCTTGCTTTTGAATGTTGTTTTTGAACGGTTATTTAATTCCCTTTTTTTAAGCAACCCCCAAAGTTTGCCAGGGAATAACCATGGGCTGTAAGACCGTTAGGGTAGCCCACTTTTCTTTCCCATCATGAGGATTAAACGCACCTTTTTTAGCCGATCATTTAGAGGAAAAGGATCCATTCCTCAAACAGGATTAAAAGAATTTCCAAGAAATAATGCCCAGAATAATCCGAACCCAAGTTGAAGAGATTGTTTCAGCATGAATATAAATTATTGTAATATTTTTACTCCAAGATGAAAGACCCGGTTAACAAAAAAACACAATTTTATTGCTAAAAAAAGGGAGACTAACAAAAAGCCCTCCTTGTTCTTTAAACCAGCCTGCTTTCTCCATCATTGGAAGGGGAAGGGACTGACGACAAGCTTACCCGGACTAGGATTCGCAGTATAAATGGTCGGAAACAAGGGCGAGACAGCCGTAACATCATACACCGTAACCGGGGGAATGGGTAGAGAGGTATGGACCACAGTATTCCCACTCGTCACAAAAGGAGCCGCCACGCTGATCGATGGCGCCGAAAGGAATATCCCCTGGAAGTTCGGACCCGCGACAGCCGTATACCCGTTGTCGATCGGCACATTAACTGATAAAGTTCCCCCTGCTTTCAGTGCTATCCCTCCGGGGAATATAAAGGAAGGTCCTAGATGAAGAATATTGGTACTTAAAGCTTTGTGTAATGGCAAAAATCCATTAATTTGCGTAACCGTCAAGTTCCCCGAGGCGTTCACCAACAGGTTTCCTCCCTCGTTAGGTACCGGATTGGTTAAACCGACTGGAGGGGAGAACACAGAGTGTAAAAATGTCGAGGTCCCACCCGAATTGATCGAAGCATCGCCATTGACAGCAAGGTTGATGATCTGCGGCACTACCCCATCCAAATTCAGAGTAATCGTTGTATTCCCAAAGTTCCCGTTGGCGATATGAAACCCGTTCAGTATCGCCTGGCTACTCACCACATTTCTCACATCCCCGGCCGTCGTCAGGTGAAACTCCTCCGTGGTTAACACTCCTCCTCCCGTGAGATTGCCCCCCTTGAAACTCACGATCTGAGAAGTAATCGGGATATTCAAGTAGAACGTCGACAAGGGAAAGCTCGCCGCAGAAAGGGCCGCGGCATGCAACCCGCCGGGATCAGCAGTATTCACCGCTCCCCCCGTCACGAAAAAGACGTTCCCCGTGGCACTGGAAGCCCATAAGTTTATATTGGGAACAGCCGTCAACTGGTGAGGATAAAGGGGAGCAAAGAGACTTATGGACAGATTACCCGGATTGGTAAAACTATCGGTCGAAGCGGTAGGACTGGTAATGTTGATCACCCCACTGTTATACACGCTGCCCAAGGGATACTGGCTGTTCAACCCCCCGGGATTCTGGGCAAAGAGATCGACAAAATCATAGCCCGAGATCGTCCCCTTGTTGATCAACGCCCCCTGCTGGGCCCACAGATGCACGTTGGTCCCCCCACCGTTCATGATAGCCCCGCTGTTATTGATGATACTTCCCGTTACCCAGATTACCACTCCGGGTAGTGTTAACGAAGGATTACCCAGTATCGTTCCCCAATTAGAAAGGGATCCATGGAAACCCACCGTCTGGGGACTTAAGAGCTGGGAAAAGGTAATCGTCCCGTAATTGTAGAGCCAACCCTGCCACATCCCCAAGTTGCCGTAGCCTAACCCCCACTGGATATCCCCTCCACCGGGAAGAACGAGCTTGCCGCTTGTCGTAATACTTCCCGAGGAGAGAAGGAAAGAGCCGATGGGAAAAGTAAAGGATCCAGATGAAGGCCCAGAAAGAGTTATCGAACCTGCCGTAGCTCCCGAAGTAGCATTCGAAATTGGAGTCGGCCCAGTAGTAAAAGTTCCATAGTAAGCATAGTAACCGGTGAATGAATATCCCGAAAGAATACTCACAGGGTGATGACCAAAAGTCCCCAAAAGCGATGTTGGCGTAGCGATACCCACGTTCACCGTTGGTGCCGCGATGAGAAGGGCACTTTCGGTAGCATTTAGAGTGGCTCCAGATTGGATGGTCACTGAAGAACCGGCGGTCGTGGGCGCTACACTCACTGATCCACTTACACTAAATCCAGAAGCTTGGCTTGATAGATCATAACCTAAAATCCCGATTCCACCAGGAAATGTAATGCTCGCATTTGGACCAACAACAACTCCACTTCCATTAGCAATATATATTGGGAAAAAGTAACCTCCGGTACTCTGAATACTTCCCATAATATACGAAGGATTTCCCGTCGTATCCACATTCAGAAGTGAAGCCGACCCAGTCTGGCTAACAAATAATTTAGCACCTTGACCCACATTAAATCCTGGACCAGAACCTGTAACATTCAATGTCCCCCCACTAGACCCCCACAAGATCGCCGTGTTCCCTGACACATTAAGAGTTGCTGCATTTGAAAACCCTGCTGGTGGTGCTACATTAGTATAAGAATTTACCGTTCCACTGGCAACAATCCCATGTCCAGGCAATTGTCCTACCCCCGGCAACGCCCAAGTTTTCGTTCCCAACCCGATCCAAAGGCCCGCCGCTAACAAAAGAATCGCTTTATATAATTTCCTTAAGATTTTCCTTTTCACGGTATCGTTTCCTCTTTTTTCACTTTGTTTTTCTCTAAATGTGCGGTTATTTAATCAACTTTTCGTTTCCCTTGTCAAAGAAAATTTTCATTTCTTCAAAAAGAGAGACCCGGTCAACAAAAAACCCGGTTATAACGATAAAAAAAAAGGGAGGCTTAAAAAGCCTCCCTTTTTTCTTTAAACCAGCCTGCTTACGCCTTCCTTAAAAGGGGAAGGGACTGACGACAAGCTTACCCGGTGTAAGATTTGCGTTATAATAACTCGGGAATAAGAGTGAATTAGCAGCACTATACACCGCAACCGGGACGCTGACAGAAGTGTGCACAAAAGTATTCCCACTGGTTACCATTGGCGCATTGACTATAATCGTTGGTGCTGCCAAGAATATACCCTGGAAATTAGGTCCTGCCACGGCTGTATACCCGTTGTCGATCGGCGCATTAACTGTTAAAGTTCCCCCTGCTTTCAATGCTATCCCTCCGGGGAATATAAAGGCAGAACCGAACCCAAGAATGTCAGTACTTAAGGCATGATCTATCGGCGTTCCCCCCTTAACCGTCAAGTTCCCCGTGGCGTTCACCAACAGGTTCCCCCCAGAATAAGCTTCAGCATTGGATAATCCAAGTGGGAATACGCTATTGATAAAGGTTGAGGTATCATGGGTCTGAATCACCGCATTCCCATTAATTGCCAGGTTAATAATCTGGGGAGCTACGGCATCATCGTTGTCAATCGTTATCGTTGTCAGACTAAAGGGTCCATTGGCAATATGGAATCCGTTCTGGATCGCCTGGTTGCTCACTACATTTCTGACATTCCCAACTACATCATGAAAGTTCACTACTGCCGAAGTCAATACCCCCGATCCCGTGAGATTGCCTATATCAAAGTTTGTAGTATACACGGTCAGAGGGGTATTCATAAAAACTGTCCCTGTTGTAGCCGTCCTAAAATGAGCAGTTGATGAAGGATCGGTCCCATTAGCCAAACTGACCGTGCCCCCTAAGAATATCGAACCGGTCGAACTAACAACATCCAAGGTATTGGAGCTAGAACTACTCGTTATACTGATAGTCCCCGTGTTGGATATTGAGCCCGCCGGGTAAGGACCGAGGTGGTTGGGATTGGACGCCGTAAGAGTAACACTCGTATTTGCCGTAATCGTTCCCATGTTATTTATACCACCACCGGCAGCATCCAAAGATACATTAAACCCTGTTGATCCAATCGTTGCCCCACTATTATTGGTGATACTTCCTCCAACAGTTATACTGATATTGGAAGCAGAGGCAATGATAGACCCATTATTCACTAAAGAACCTGACAAAAGAGCGGATGAAGAAAAGTCCCCCGTAATCGTCCCGTTGTTGGTAAAGTTACTCGCCGCAAGATTGGAGGGATTACCCGTTCCCCACTGGGCAGAAACCCCAGACAAAACCAAGTTCCCATTGGTCGTAATACTCCCCGAGGAATATAAAAAGGAACTAGCTGGATTCGTAAAAAACCCAGAAGTTGGGCCACTCAAAGTGATCGACCCGGATGTTCCAGGAATAGGCGATGGTCCTCCAGAAACTGACCCACTAGCTACATTGTAGCCCGTGACCGAATAACCCGAAAGAATATCCAAAAAGGTCATTCCCGAAAAAGAAGTAGGAGTTGCAACACCCACGTTCACCGAAGGAGCGGCCACTAAAATGGTATTTCCAGTACCTACGGTAATCTTAGAAGCTCCGGACTGGATGGTTACCGCCCCTCCCGTGGTCATGGATGGCGTCACGCTGACCGTTCCAGAAAACGCAGAAGCCTGGCTAGAGAGATCATAACCCAAAAGTCCTACCCCCCCGGCAGTAATCGATGCCCCGCTGCCCACGATAATCCCACTGCCGTTGGCCACGTAAACGGGAATCCCAGAAGCACTTATAGTCCCCATAATGTAGGAAGGACTCCCCGTCGTATCCACATTAAGGAGTGCTCCAGATCCAGAAACAAACAACTGAGCTGCTGATCCAACATTAAATCCTGGACCAGAACCTGTAACATTCAATGTCCCCCCACTGGACCCCCACAATATCGCCGTATTGCCAGAAATACTGAGCGTAGCCGCATTGATAAAACCGGTCGGAGGTGTGCTGTTTGAATAGGTTGCTGAACCCGTCGCTATCGTCCCATTTCCCGGTAATTGTCCCGCTCCAGGGAAAGCCCATCCTTTTGCTCCCAACCCGATCCAAAGGCCCGCCGCCAATAAAAGAATCGCTTTATATAATTTCCTTAAGAATTTCCTTTTCACGGTATCGTTTCCTCCTATTTCGCTTTGTTTTTCTCTAAATGTGCGGTTATTTAATCAACTTTTCGTTTCTCTTGTCAAAGAAAATTTTATCTTTTTTTTCTTTGTGCGCCCTTTTTTATGTTTTTTACAATCTGCTGTCAACCTAAAAACTTAAAATTTCTTTAAAAATTTCTTCTTTCCATCCCGATCCCTTCAAAAATTCTGACGCAGGACAAAAAGAATGGCCGCCCTCCCCCCCGTGGCGTAATTTCTTTGGTCAACCGGCACGTTAATCGACATCACGGGGAAAGCCGCATAAGCGCTGATCGTCGTCCCGTAGCGGTGGACTATATCGACACTTACCCCCACATCACCCAGGTATTGCCAGGCGGCCACTGCCCCCTTGGGCATGAAATTAAACCGGCTTCCCCCAAATTCGGTGTAACCCGAGGCATTGATCGTAAAGCCCCCCAAGTTCCAAGTGGGGGAGTAAAGCACGCTTCGGCCGATAAAACCGGTATCCCCGAATAGCACGGCCGGGTACCAGGCCGAGAGGTTTCCCATCCCTCCCAAGATCCACATGTCCATGATGGGCAGGGTATTTTCAGAAACCTGCCCGTATCCCGAGACCATGAAGTTCATCCCGTAGGGAAGTCCCTGGACGTAATCGGCGTTGAACTTGAAGTAGGTAAAGTAGGGGTTGGGCGCACCGGGAAGGCTGTTTACGTCTTGATTTAATATCTGGAAACCGCCGTGGGCATAGGAATGGACGGCGTGAATGCCCCCGTCCCAGTGGGCTGGCCTGCCAAAGGCGATAAAATTCTGGGTATAGGTCGAACCCACCTGGAAAGAATTGTAATCCTGGGCATAGAGGTGTTGAAAGATAAAAAAATCCTGGAAATTGGTGAAAGCCAGGTATTCATCGAAACCCCACCGGATCGATTCACTGGCGTAAGCTACCTGCTGACCGTAAAACTGCCAGTAACGGAGATCTCCCGTGCTCCCCGAGGCGAGCAAAGTGGCTAGTTCAGGTGTCATCCCCGGGATGTTAAAAAGCCCCAGGGCATTGGGTCCTTCCTGGAAATGCATCTGCCTGTACATCACCCCGTATACCCCGTAGGGATTGGCCCAGGAAAGGCCGAAGGTCCCCGCGTAATAGATCCCCCCGTTACTGTAGGTATCAAAGCCGGTCAATCCCTCGGAAAGATCCCCCGTGATTTGCAACCCATACCCCGGCCTATAGCCCACGACAAGATCGGTCAGGTAACGGGAGACAAAACGGGTCCCGTAGTTGCCGAACATCACGGAGGTGTCCCACGGCTTGGCTTCATCGAGCACGTTGGGAGTAAAGGTTTGAACGGGTTGGGATTCGACGAACATCTCGGAGGTAGCGTAATCTTGACCCGGCTCAAAATGGATCTTGGGCTGTTCCTGCTGCCTTCGGGCATAGTTTTCGGCATTAATGTTGTCCCGGATCACGTCCGAAGTCTGAACATCGGGCCTGTTCTTGATCCCGTAATAAAAAAGATCGAGCGGCTTTTCGGCATGGATGGCACTGATCCTACCCTCGATCACCTCGAGTTCCACCTGCTTATCCTCGGTATAAGCCCTGACAGTCACAAGGAAGTAACCCTTTTGCTGGTAAAGCATCTTAAGCCTGTTCAAGGCATCTTCCGGGCCAACCGCTTTCTTGAGGGCTTTCTTTATCGTTCCTTGGGAAAGCAGGGTGTTGCCCGTCACGATGTAGGTATAGGTTGGAGTAGAGACGATGACTGGCTTGGCTTTAAGCTCCTTTTGGTTGAGAATACTGACCGCATGTTTTTCCCCGGGGAGGTTAACGGGAGGGACTTCGGGTTGTTGATCTTCCTGCCGGGAAGAATAACCCAAGCTTTCGGAAGAAGGGGGCAGGGAAGTTTCCGGGGAATCCTTGGGGCTTGAACCCTCCTGGGGGTTCTCTCCTTCTTGGCCGGCAAAAGAAAAGAAAGTCAAAAGAAAGCAAAACAGGGCTATTGTTAATAAAAACCTCATGAGAAAGCATCAGTGATAAAGACTGACTTCCTTGTTTTCAACCTCTTTTTTTTTTAAAAGGGCAAGCTTTTCGATTCTCAAAGCTTTTTTTTTAGCTAAAAGCTTATTCTTCCATGTACCGGATGGCCACCGCGTGGTAGGCGGGAATGTAGCGGTTTAAGTTGGTATCGTACATCCCCCCGGAGGTGTTCATAATAAAGGGATTACCGATGGGAACCGAGCGATCTTCCAAAATCAAAGCTTCCGCTCCCAGTTCCCTCGCCTTTTGGCTTAATGCCCCGACCAGCTCGGTCTTGGGACTGCCCTCGGCCCCGCGGATGTCCAATTCGGCTATCTTCAGGTACCTTCTCTTGGGAGCCTTGTTCAAGATTTCCACGTAACGGCTCGGGCTATAAGCCTCGGTCGTCAACCGCTTGACGCGGACGGATTCCTGCTGGGCACAACCATAAAAAAACAAGAGAATGAGCAAGTAAAAAGAGCGCATGAGGGAAGCCATTATGGGGTTGTTGAAGAAACGTTCAAGGGGAAAATTTGGACCCGGCTTGAAGCGATAAGTTCCTGGACGTATTTTTTCAAGTTTTCCTGCTCGATCTGCTGGATTAACTGCGGCTTGAGTTCTTCATAGGAAGGCACCCTCAAGGGCCTTACCGCAAGAAGCTCGATCAGTTCCCACCCCATCGAAGAAAGGATTGGCCCCCCGACCTGGCCGGGTTTCAGTTTTTGGATCAAGGAATAGGCTGAAAGCACAAGGGTTGCCTTGTTTTGCCAGCCGAGTTCCCCTCCCCGGTCAGCCGTCTGTTTTTCCAAGGATTCCATAGCAAGCAAGGAAAAATTTTCTCCTTTTTTTAACCTTTCCATGACTTCGAGGGCTTTCCTGCGGGTGGGTAGTACGATATGCCTGATCTTGTATTCTTCCTTGGGCAAGGATTTTAAAAGCTGGCTGTAACGCAGCCGCAGTTCCCCTTCGGAGGGGGGCTGGCTCCTTATTTTTTTCTGGACGACCAGCTCGGTAAGGGCCTTTCGGTTAAATTCTTCCTGGGCCCTCAAGAGCTCCTTGCTCTTTTCCATTTCGAGCTTCATCGCCTCCTGATAGAGGATTTCCTGTTGGACGAGGCTGGCCAGCGCATTCTGGATAGCCTGGGAATCGGGCTTAACGATCCCGGCTTTCTTAAGCTCTGCCAGCACGTAGGACTTCCTTATTTCTACCCCGTTAACGATCGCAAGGAGCTGGTCGGATTCAACCAGGTCCCCTTGGGAATAAAGCTCTTTAAGTCCAAAACCCAAAAAAAAGAGAAAGGCTAAAAAGAACTGGAAAGAAAAAATCTTCATGGAACTTGGAACTTTCATGATGCACTTAAAAGAATGGAACTTCAAGAAAAAAAGGGGAGTGATGTCAGGGTTTTTTAGGCTGGATATCGGTTAGAAAGGATCGCTTTGGCTTTCGTCCCATGGGATTTATTCAACTCTTGGAGAGGAAAGAAAGGCTTGAAAAGGCCGTCAACTAAAGGCCTCGCTATCTTTTCTCGGCTAGCCCTTTTCAAGGTTTATCTTTAGAGGGGGGTTGTGCAGGGCTTTTGGTGATCCTTGCGATGTTCTGCTGGAGGGTGGCATTGGTGGGGTTGAGGAGGTAAGCCTTGCTGAAAGCCTGGTGGGCGGCTTCTTTTTTGCCCAACTTTTCGTAACAGAGGCCTAAAGTATGGCGGGCCTCGATAAGTCCAGGATCAAGGTGAGCGGCTTTTTCCAAGGGATAGAGCGCTTCATTAAAACGGTTTAAGTTCATGTAAGCCAGCCCGAGGTGATACCAGGATTGGGCCGTGGGGCTAAGAAGGGTAGCCTCTTTAAAGCTTTCCAAAGCTCGCTTGGCCATGTTCAGGTGTTCTTCTTCAAGGCCCAAGGCCATCCAGTTTTCGGCGGACGTAGGATCGACTTTGACCGCTTGGCGGTAAGCCAAGAGGGCTTTCCTGCGGTTTTGGCAAAGCACGTAGCTGTCTCCCAAAAGCCTGTAGATTTCTCCGTTTTTAGGATCCAGGCTTTGCGCTTTTTTTAGTAACCCGTAGGCTTTTTTCCACTCCTTTTCTTCCAACCGCTGCCTTGCCCGGCCGACGAGAAGCTTGGCGAGGTTCTTTTTTTCAAGAGCCCCAAGAGAAGGAGCCCTCCTCTCCTTGGGCTTAAAGGGGCCACTTGATCCCGGTGGTTGGGCTTGAAGGAGGCTCAAGGACAAGCAAAAAATAAAAAGGGATAAAAACCGTTCTTTCTTCATGGAGATATTGAAGCCTAAAGGGAAGCTCAATATACCCTAAAACGGCCTTATCCCAAAGCCCTTTTTTAGTTCTAAAAAATCGAGCCGAGAAAGGAGAGATCTCCCCTGGGCTCTTCCTTTGAGCTCGGGCCTTTCTTTCATCTTTAAGAAGCATTTTTTGGCCGTTTCTTTACCGGGGCTTACCCTGTGATATTACTCCGGCAACAAGATCCCCTCCCTTGCGGCGATCTTCCTCCTGAACTCTCCCTTTTCCCCAGCCTAGCAGATCCAGGAGAGGATCCGAACCGGATTATCCAAAAGAAGAGGGAATGAAGGGATTGCTTCCAACTGGCCGTTGAGGCAAGCTCAATAGCCTTGGACGGTTCCAAGCCCGTTGCTAAATGCTTGTTTATCTAAGCAAGGGCTACAAGAGGGCATAGCCCGCAGCCTCTTTTTTCGTCATCCGGTTATCCCTGGGCTTGGTTAATCCCCATCCTCAAAATCCATCCCGGAAGTAGCGGGGGCAAGCTCGCCTTGAGAGCCAACTGGATCCGGTTGCGGGGACTGGAGTTGGTATTCAAAGATGGGCTCATTTCCTATGCTCCCTACCCCCACGTTGCCCACCTGGTTAAACCAAAAGGGCTGGTTGCCGATCGATCCGACGGTAAAGCCATTACCGTTCTCGAACGCATAAAAGGGAGAGTTGCCGATGTTTCCTATAGTCGTGTTCCCTTCCTGGTTAAACCAGAAAAACTGGTTGCCCACGAATCCCGTAGTAAAAGTTCCACCGTAAAGTGCCGGTTTCATCCCCCACAAAAGACCGGCCGCCATCCACCCGCAGAGAATGATTTTCTTTAGTTTCGCTCCTTTCATAACATTGTCCACAGGTTCAGTCAAAAGTCCAAAGTTAGACTTCCAAGGAAAGCCATTGGCTTTTTTTTCCCTTGGGGGGGGAGAACGTCCCTCCTGGCCCACTTCCTACAAAATAAAGCAAGCCCTCCCCTTTTTTTATCCCCGCAAGCCTTAGACTTTCCCCGCGTTCTCTTTGGCTTTCTTGCTCGTTATTATATCCATTTTAGCTTTCCCCGTCGATCTTTTTGTCATGAAAGCCAACCGGCTTGCGATGAAACTTGCTTGATCTCTGTCCCGGCTTTGACCTCTCCTCCCCATGGACCCCACTTTCTTGTTCGATACCACGGATCAACCAGGCATAAAAAAAAAATCCATCCTAAACCAATCTATTTGCCCTCTCCATGCCCCAAGAGCCTCCCATTACAATGAAAAAAAAAGAAAAGGGGAGGACTCTCCTTCCTTTCCCTGCCAATGCATCAATACCTTACCGTTCATGGCAATCGAACAGTCGGCTAGATAAGCTTTTTTACAGGCGAGGTGCGGGATAAAAAATCAAGAAAGGGCTTGGGGATCGATCCGCATCGCCTTGGCCAGGATTTTCTCGATCAGCTCTATCCTTTTGCTTTCCATCTCAAAGTCCAGTTTCATGTCCGCCCTTAGATCTTCTATCCTCTTGCCTTGTTCGACAAACCTCCCGTCCATGTCCGCCCTTAGATCTTCTATCCTCTTGCCTTGCTCGGCAAACCTCCCGTTCATATCCGTCCTTAGATCTTCTATCCTCTTGCCTTGTTCGACAAACCTCCCGTCCATGTCCGCCCTTAAATCTTCTATCCTCTTGCCTTGCTCGACAAACCTCCCGTCCATGTCCGCCCTTAAATCTTCTATCCTCTTGCCTTGCTCGGCAAACCTCCCGTTCATGTCCGCCTTTAGATCTTCTATCCTCTTGCCTTGCTCGGCAAACCTCCCGTTCATATCCGTCCTTAGATCTTCTATCCTCTTGCCTTGCTCGGCAAACCTCCCGTTCATATCCGTCCTTAGATCTTCTATCCTCTTGCCTTGCTCGGCAAACCTCCCGTTCATGTCCGCCCTCAAGTCTTCCATCCTCTTACCCAGCTCTTCCATCCTCTTGTTTTGCTCGGCAAACCTCCCGCCCATGTCTTCTCTCAGATCCTCTATCCTTCTTTCTAGATGCCTAAAAAGGTAGAAAAAGATTCCCGACAAGGAAGCGATAATGGTCAGGGTTTGGGTCCATTCCATGACTCATTCATAGCACAGAAAAAGCCAATTCACTATAAAAATTACCGAGCTAAAAATTACCGAGCCGGTAAGCTTAGTAGAGCTAAAAGAGAAAAAAACTCAATCTCCACCGCCCGGAAAAGAGGATGAAAATGTAGAGCCCCAGGCAACCAAGCGGTATGGGTTAAAAAAAAGAAAAAAAGAATTCTTTGAGACGTCGGCCTAGATGAGCCGCTTGTGGGATTCGAACCCACGACCCACGCTTTACGAAAGCGTTGCTCTACCCCTGAGCTAAAGCGGCGCAAAACCCTTCGGCCTCCTAAAAGGTTATTTTTTTTTAAGAAAAAAGAAAAATTCTTTTTTATTGTTTTCTTCTTTTCTTTCCAGCCTATCATAAAGAAAAAATGAAAGGGAAAATTTCTACCGGTACCCTTGTCCTTGTTGGAACGGTTAGTTTATTTCTTCTTTTTTCCTTTGGGCTCCTTGCTTACCGGATCATGGTTGATCGTTCCCAGGCGGAGTGGGCAAAAATCATCCTGGACTACGACGAAGCGAAGTCAACCGAGGAAAAACTAAAAATCGCCAAAGAGCATCTTTCCCACAAGCAAACCGCCGTTTGGATTTTGGAGTGCGCCGACAGCTTCTTTGAAAAAAGAGCGATTTCCGAAGCTTTATCGACCTACCAGTTCTTTATCGATCATTTTGCCGGCCACCCCTTGGAAGCCGGGGCTTTGCTCGGAGCCGGGGAATGCTTGGAAAGCCAAGGCAAAATAGCCGAAGCTCTTAACCTTTACCGCAGGATACTAGAAAAAAAAGAGAGTTCTTCATACAACACGGTGGCCACGCTCAGAATTGCCCAGCTTCGGATCCAGAAAAAGGAATATGCCCCGGCAAAAGAACTCTTGGAAAAATTTCTCTCGCAAAATTCCACCAGTCCCTTTGCCAATCAAGCCCAGATGCTTCTTGAAATGATTCCCTCCTCCTAAGCGGTTCATAAAAGCTGGTCCAGCTTGAAGGCATCATGAACGACCTGGGCCGCTTTTTTCCCCACGGCTTCATCGATGATCACCGCTATTTTGATTTCACTTGTAGAGATCATCTGGACGTTGATTCCCGCTTCGGCCAATGCAGAAAAAAGAAGGGCGGCAACCCCGCTGTGGGAACGCATCCCTATACCCACCACGGACAGCTTGGCAACCCCTTCCGTAGCCCTCACCTCTCTTGCTCCAATTTCAGTCACGATAGGGTCCAAGGCCACCATGGCTTTCTTGAGCAAGCTCTTGTGCACGGTAAAAGTAATATCGGTCAGCCCATGATCGGAAATGTTTTGAACGATCATGTCCACGTTGATCTCCGCTTCGGCAATCCTGCTGAAGACTTTCGCCGCGATTCCGGGTTTGTCAGGAACGCCCAGAATCGTCACCTTCGCCTGATCGGGCTCCAAACTCACAGCCCTCACCACCACTTTTTCCATCGCACGCACCTCTTCTTTGACTATGGTCCCCGGGGCGTTCGTAAAACTTGAACGCACCTCAAAAGGCACCTTGAATTTCTTGGCAAATTCCACCGACCTTGCCTGCATGACCTTCGAACCCGAAGCCGCCATTTCCAACAGCTCATCATAGCTAATTTCTTCAATTTTTCGAGCCCCAGGGACGATCCGGGGATCCGCCGTATATACCCCTTCTACGTCCGTATAGATCTGGCAGCACTGGGCATGGATCACGGCGGCTATAGCTATGGCCGTAAGATCCGAGCCTCCCCTGCCAAGGGTAGTAATATGACCTTCAACGTTTTGTCCTTGAAAACCGGCTACAACCACCACGTTGCGCCCTCGGAGCAGGTCCTTGATCTTTTTGGGACTGATATTGAGAATCTTTGCCCTCGTATGCCGAGCGTCGGTAATAATGCCCGCCTGTGCTCCCGTCAAGGAGACGGCGGGAATTTTTAAAGCATGCAGGGCGATCGACAAAAGGGCTATGGTGGTTTGCTCCCCGGTAGAAAGGAGGACATCAATTTCTCTTTCCGAAGGTTCCGGATGAAGTTGAGAAGCGAGCTGCAAAAGCTGGTCGGTGACTCCCGACATCGCCGAAACCACCACGACCAAGTCGTGTCCCTGCCTGTAAAAGTCGGCAATGCGTTCGGCCACTTTTTTTATCCGCTCCACGCTCCCTACGGAAGTTCCTCCATATTTTTGAACAAAGAGAGCCATTTCCTCTTCTTTTCCCTTTATTTATAAAAGCCAATATTATAACAAAAGGTTAAAAAATTGCAAATTTAGACTTAAAAACTATTGCATCGATCATGGAGATTATTGTAAAGATCAAAGAAAAAGGGCGGCACACATTCATGTGCCGCCCGGGCCGGGAATCGTCAGAGGAGGAAAACGATCATTTAGAGGTTATTCATATATTGATACTCGGCAAGTTTTCTATTTGTTCAAAAAAAAATCGTCCTCGAAAGAAAATGGCTTTTTAAATAAAGAAGGGCAGCAAGCCAAGCTGCCCTTTTCAAGTTGTATCCTAGAGGAGGAGGAAACAAATTCTTTTATCTATTTTTTAAACGATTCTACCCCGTTTCCCGTTCAAAATTTTTTTAAAGATTTTTTTTAAAACTTCTTTTATTTTTATCCTCCCCTATCCAATCCTTAATAACTGTAAACGACATCCACCGCTACGAACCAAAAGGGACCGCTCGAGGGCTGGGCAAGCCCGTTGCCGTTGAGTCCCACGGCTGCGGGAGCTATACCGGCCGCCGGGTAGTACCAGTTCATGAATCCTTTGCCGTAATCGGCTCGATTTTCTATGCGGATCATGAAGTTATCGGCCAGGTCAAACCTCCAGTCTACCGTGACACTGTAAATATCCATCGGGAAAAGCATGTCGGAAAAGATCTGGTTGCGGTTCGCATGGTCGTACTGCTCTCTCCAGGCCATGCTGAAAACCTTGTTAAACTTGTAAATCTGGTAGATTGATATGCCCAAGAAACTCGTCGATCCTTCAAAGCCATAGAGAGGGTAGTTTCTGGGGAATATCGACAAAGCGGTTTGTGTTGCGGGCCCAAGTTGGGCAATGCCCGCGGGGCCGATCCTGTTGGCAAAGCCGCCGACCAACTCGTAGGCAAATTCCAGTTTCTGGTCTTTAACAAATTTAGGAATCCAGGTTCCAAAATCGTTAAATTCCATGAAAAGCCCGTTGTTATTGTAGGCGGAGGGAACGATGTCTCCCCCGATATCGTATGCTCCCACGTAGCTTCCGTTTTGACTTGTTCCAAATCCCGGTGGGTTGACCGAGTTGGGAGCAAAGGCATAGCCAAAGGTATTCAAAAAAAGCTTATCCTTGGAGGTGTAATCCCACATGTTGAAGAGGACTACTCCTTCCCCGCTATTGATCATGTTGTTGGTGTACCCAAAGTAAGGATAGCCGGCACGGGAGACATTCCAACCCCCGTTGGTAACTCCCCACCGGGTCGTCCAATTGTCGTTGAACTTGTAGAAAACCTCGCCTCCGACCATGGTGAAGGGCTCGAAGTTGTTAAACAAAATCCCATAAGAAAAGTTAAAGTTTGCCGGCCTTTCCATGACTTCCAATCCTATGGGCGAAGCAAACTGCCCGATATGGATCTCCAAGCTTTTCTCTCCTATTGGAGCTTTAAACTGCACGTAAGCCTGTTCCAGGAAAATCCCGCTGGAATTAAAGCCAATACCCGAATTGAAAGGATTGCCGATGCCTGTAACCGCATCGGGTTCGCCCAGGGCGGCATCCTGGCCAAAGATCATGTCCACTCTAAAACCGGCCTGCCATTTGTTTTCATCGGTCAGGGGTTTTTCCAGGGCGACCTTTAGCTGGTTAAAATTGAAGGCTCCCCCGGGTATGCCATCGGTGGTAAACCGCAAGGGCAGTGCCGGGTAGGAGGGAACGAAAGGGGATGCGGCAGGGGGACCATGAAGCCCTGAAGTTGCCGGGTTGGCAAACACAAGGGGAACCTGGTTAAACGAAGGGGCGGCAATGAAATTATAGGTATAGCTGGCTTCCACATACCCGCTTAACTTAATGCCTGGGTTATTCGCCTGGACCGCCGCTATGCCCTCCTCTTCGAGTATTTGCTTGAGTTTTTCCACTTCCTTGGGATCGGTAATGGGACCAGGAGAGTCTTTTTGATCCCCACCCTGCGCCGACAGCTCCGGGCCAGCTCCAGTTTCCCCTTCGGCCTCTCCCCCATGGCTTGCGGGAGAGCCGAACCCAACAAAACATAAAAGTCCAACTAGAAACGCTATCTTTTTGAATCGCATTTTGACCTTCCATGGGTTGCGGGTTGGCTTTCAGTTAAAAGCTGTAGACAAATTCAAGCCCTACGAAATAGACCGGGCCGGTTGAACTGCCCAAGAGAGCCGAAGGACTCCCGGTCGGGTTCTGGAAAGGAAACCCGTAGTAGCCGAGTACTCCTTGTCCCCAGTCCATCCTGTACTCAAGCCTGATCATGAAGTTGTCGGCCAGGTCAAACCCAAGCGTTGCCGTGTAAGCCCATATGTCGGTCGGAGCATTATGCCCGGCCAGGATCGAGTTCCATCCCGATTCCACCCAGTCGGCCCTCTGCGCTATGCTGATAATGTCGGTTAGCTGGTATTTCATGTGCACCGATGCCCCATACCAGTTGGAGGGCCCGCTCGATAGGTTGACCGGTAGCCCGCTCACCGCCGCTGGCACAACCGTCACGTTGTTGTTGTAAAATCCCCCCGTAAACTCAAATCCCAGAAGAAGCTTGTCATGCGCAAACTTCGGCGCCCACGAACCCCATACATCCCCAAGAAAAAACGCATTGTTCTGGTTGAAGGGCCCCTCCCCCCTTATCCCCTGGGCTATCCCATAAGGCTGAGCTACCCCGTCTATGGGCGAAGCCCCAAAACCCGGCGGGTTGACCCCGTTAAACCCGTACATCAAGGTCGCACTCAAGGTGGCATTCTTCCCCTTCGCATCCCACTGGCTGTTCAAAAAAAGCAGGTAGGCGTCGCTGTTGTTAATCATGTTGTTGAGAAAACCAAAATATTCCATTCCCCCCCGAGAAACGTTGAACCCCCCGTCGGCTATCCCAAAGCGGCTCGTCCACTGCTCATCCCACCGGTAGATCGCCTGCATCCCCGTCAGCGTCGTCGGCAACAGGTTGGCAAACAATAGCCCATAGGTAAAATCCAGGTTCACCGGCCGCTCCACCACCTCGTAGCCCGCCGGATCCACAAACTTCCCTATCTTTATGTCTAAGCCGTTACCTACAGGGGCCCGGAAAATCACGTAAGCTTGCTCAAGCCAAAAACTGGAAGTGTTGAACGAATACCAGGAACTAAAGGGAACCCCAAGGCCGGTAATCGCATCGGGTGCCCCCACGACCGCGTCCTGGCCTACGATCAGGTCCGCCCTAAAGCCCGCCTGCCAGCGGTTCTCCTCGGTCAAGGGCTTCTCCAAGGCCAGCTTGAAGGCGTTCATGTTAAAGCCTCCCCCGGGAATCGCATCCACCGGTTCCCTGCCCGGAATCGCCGGGTAACCCTGGGCAAAGCCCGCCGTATTGGTCGGTCCCACGTAACCCGGTGGGGGAACAAAACCGGGCACCTTGTTAAAAGCCGGTGCATTGATAAAATTGTAGGTGTAGCTGGCATCAACATAGCCGCTAAGCACTATCCCCTTGGTGTTCGCCTGCACCGGTATGCCCTGGTCTTCCAGCTTCTTGACCAGTTCCGCTATCTCTTTGTTCTTCTCTTCAAGAGTATCGGATTGATTGGCTCGGTCAGTTTTCTTTGCATGCTTCTTCTTAGATTGAGAGGGTTGTTCTGAATCCTGGCCATGACCCCTATAAAGCCCCACCCCCACTCCTAGAAAAAGAAATAATAGATAGACAAAAAATCGACTCGATCTCTTCACCTCAAGCCTCCTCTTTTCCGTGTTCACCAATAAAAATTATCCCGAATACCCCTACTTCTTTTGCCTATACTGGGAATGGGAAAATCTTTTTTGGCTTTTTTCCTAAAGCATTTTTCATGCCATAGGATAGGGGAAAGAAAACTGGGGGAGGGACTCAAAAAAGGGAGTTGGATATTAAAAAGGAATCAAAGAAAAGAGGGTCCTTTATAAGAAACTCCCCGTTGCGGCATCAACCCATGGGGTATTAAAAAAGCATAAAAAAACCTTTCTTCGGTGATGGGCCTATTTCTTGTGTCAAGCCTGGGACAGTTGAGCTACAACCCGCAAGCCTAATAGCTATAAACCACTTCAATGGCGCTAAAGACGATAGGGCCCGAAGAAGACCCCACCAGCCCATTGCCTTTTAACCCGATACTTTGGGGATTAACAAGCAGGTTGGGCTGGTAATAGTCCAGGACGTTGTCGCCCCAGTCCGCCCTCCACTCCACTCGGACCATCAAGTTATCGGCAAGATCGAGGCGGACCGTCAGGGTCGTTTCCCAGATGTTTGCAGGAAAAATAAATCCTTCGAGATAGGAGTTCCAACTCGCCTGCAGGTATTGTTCGCGGAAATTTAAGCTGGTGAAGCTGTTGAGCTTGTAGACCTGGTAAAGCCCTACGCCAAGCCAGTTGGTCGGTCCATCGTAACCAGAGGCAAAAGGAAAGGGAGGAAATATCCCGAGAAGCCTTTCTTGCTCAAGACCCAGGGCGGTAATCCCACCGGGGGCAACGGCATGGTTATAGAATCCCCCGACCAGTTCAAAACTCAACATCAACCTCTCGCCGGGCACAAAAGAAGGAAGCCAGGTGCCAAAATCGTTCAACTCCATGTAAGTCCCGTTATTGTTATAAGGACCGGGGATAATATCCCCATTGGCATAAGCACCGGGATAAGAGAGCGATGGGGCAGGAGAGGTGGCAAAACCGGGAGGGTTGGTGCCGTTAAAACCGTAAAGTAGGGCAAAGGTGTTAAGGAGTTTTTTGTCTTTTGAGGAATAATCGAGGTTAAAGGTGACCAAGTAAGCAGGGAGGTTGTTGATCGTGTTGCTTAGAAAACCAAAATAGGGAAATCCCCCGCGGGAGGTGTTAAAGCCGCCGTCGACAAGACCACCCCTGACCCTCCAGGAAGCATTGAGCTGGTAGTAAACCTGGCTTCCGACCAGGACGAAGGGTTCGACGTTGTTGAAGAAAAGCCCATAACTAAAATTGAGGTTAGCCGGCCTTTCAAGGACCTCGAAGCCGACGGGAGCTTCAAATTTCCCTATATGGATTTCCACCCGGTGCTCGTCCCCTGCCGGAATCTGAAACGCAGCATAAGCCTGTTCGACGAAAATCGTGCTCGAGTTGAGCCCAAAGGTGGTCGAATTAGCCGTTCCCAAGCCTTCGACGCTGTCGGGAACGCCCAGTCCAGCATCCTGGCCGAGCATCAGGTCAAAGCGAAAAGCGCCGTCAAACTTGTTTTCCTTGGCCAGTTCTTTTTCCAAAACGACCTTAAGCTGGTTGAGATTAAATCCTCCCCCGGGAATCCCATCGTCGGCATAGCGCAAGGGGGCCACGGCAACGGCCGGAGATAGGATAGATTGTCCGCTCAACGTTTGAGCCGCAAAAAGAGGCAAGGCGCCAAAAGAAGGAGCATTAAAGTAATTATAATCGTAGCTGGCATCCACGTAACCGCTTAATCTTATGGCGGGCCTAGGCGGAGGAACCGCTATGCCTCCTTCAGCAAGGATTTTTTCCAGCTTTACCCTGTCCACCGAGCATGACACCTCTTCTTGGGGGGTGAGGGATTCAAGCTCTTGTTGAGAAAATTCTTCGGCCCCAATTAATGCGGTCAGAAAAGAACTGACCACCGATAAGAATAAAAGAAGACCGATTCCGGCCCGTCTAAGCCCAAGCCGACGTAATGTGCTTGCCATTGTCTTTAGTTCGTTTTAGACTGCTCAACAGGCCCCAAAGCCGCTTGACAAACTTGGCTGCCGGCCGGCAGCCCCGTACCCTCTTTTTTTTCCTTTTGTCCTCCAAGACTTTCCTTTCACCTTTTTCTTTTTTTTAAAGGCTTCTTTAGGTGCATGAAAAAAAAATCTAGGCCGCTTGTTTTTATACCTCCAGGCCCCCTATAACCCAGCCGAAAACCACTCCCGTTTAGCCTTGGAGATGCAACCGATCTAAGCCTCCGCTTGCCTTTTTTTTAGCCCATGCCCACCCAAGATCCTCCAAGGAAAAGCTTTTTTATTTCAGCCTGGACAAGGGCCTCGACAAGCCCTTTAAAAAGTCTTTCTCGGCATAAGATTCTTTCTGGACAAAGGATAAATAAAAGAAGGAAAGAAAAGAACTTAAAAAAGGGCTTAAGAAGATCAAAAAGAAATTAATAAACCTTTTTTTTGAGCCGGCCAAGGGGTTATCCCTGGAAAATCGCCTCGATAGCCCGGCTCCCTGATCCGTCAAGAAAACAACGAAAGAGAAATTCAATAAAAAATCCCGTTGTATTTAGCCGCTTTTAATCTTTTTTTTGGCTCTGTTGACCTCCCTTGCTTTGGCGGATGCCAAGGGGGCAAAGGGCAGGATAGAGAGAAAACTCGGGCCCGGGGATGGGTATAACCTGGGGGTTGGCCGCTACCAAAGCACTGAAAATACCTTCTATTGAAGCAACCCTTCCTTGAATACCCCGCTTGAGGATCATTGCACCGGCTGAGAGCCTTGGGATTTTCCCTCCTTCGGGCCGGCAGGGGACATCTACTCCAGGAATGAGCCCCATACTATAGAAAAAGGCCCTAGTTTTCCTTTACCCAATCCGTCAGTTCAAACTGCTTGATCTTTCTTTGGAGGGTCTTTCGGCTTATGCCCAGTTTTTTTGCGGCAGAGGTTTTTTTTCCTTGGCAGACTCTCAAGGCATGGAGAATGAGCCGCTTTTCGGCTTCTTTTAAGTTGAAGCAGTCTGGTTCGGAGGATTCTACGGAGATCGGAGCACTGAGCAGGGGTCTTGGGATTCTTATCCTTTCAGGAAGGTCCCTGGGACGAATCTCTTCTCCCTGGCAAAGGACCACTCCATGTTCTATAGCCATTTTGAGTTCGCGAACGTTGCCCGGCCAATCATATTCTAAAAGGATTTTCATCGCCTCGGGGCTTAGCCGATCGATCTTTTTACCGTTTTCCGCTGCAAATTCGGCCAGGAAAGCTTGGGCAAGCAAGGGAATATCCTCCTTTCTTTCTCTCAGAGGAGGCATAACGATCCGCACCACGTTTAACCTAAAAAAAAGATCTTCTCTGAATTTTCCTTCCTCGACCATCTTTTCAAGGTTCTTGTTCGTGGCGGCAATGACGCGCACGTCCACCGCGACGACCTTGTTGCTTCCAACCCTCTGTATCGTCTTTTCTCCCAAGGCACGAAGCAACTTGACCTGCGTGGGCAGATCGATTTCCCCGATTTCATCGAGGAAAAGCGTTCCCCGTGCCGCTTCTTCGAATCGCCCTATCCTTCGTTCAATCGCCCCGGTAAAGGCCCCTTTTTCATGGCCGAAAAGCTCGCTCTCGAGAAGCTGGGGAGAAAGAGCCGCGCAGTGGACGACGACAAAAGGGAAGTTTTTCCTGGGACTGAGCTGGTGGATGGCATGGGCAACGAGTTCTTTGCCCGTCCCGCTTTCCCCTTCAAGCAGTACTGTCGCCTTGCTCGATGCCACCTGCTTTATCTTTTCAAAAACGGCTTTCATCGCCGCCGAATTGCCGATGATCTTCTCAAGGCCGTATTTCCAGTTGAGCTGTCGTTTCAACTGGAGATTTTCGACCTCGACTTTCCTGGATTGATAGATTCTTTTGAGGGTAATCTCCAACTTTTCCAAGTCCAAGGGCTTGGGAATGTAATCGTAGGCTCCCATCTTTATGGCTTCGACGGCGTTCTCCACCGAACCGTAAGCGGTCATAAAGAGGCAGGCCGGAGGAAAGGGAAGCGACTTGACTTTCCTTAGAATTTCAAAACCGGACTCCTTGCCCAGCCGGATATCGGCAAGGACGATGTCGATGGGTTCGTTTTCCAAGATGGCCATGGCCGAAGAGAGATCGGAAGCTTCATAAGTGTCAAACTCCTCTCCCAAAGCCATAACCAATCCCATGCGCGTTCTTTTTTCATCTTCGATGATCAGCAGCTTGGGAAAGTCATTCTCCCTATTCATCGCAACGAGCCTCGGTTTGCTTTGCTTTTTCAGCCATGGGAAGAAGCCTGATCAGCCTTTCCGCCCGGGGCAATAAAATTTTTACGGTCGTCCCTTTGCCTTTTTGGCTTTCGATCTGGACTTCTCCCCCATGATCACGGATGATCCTCCTGACGATGAGAAGACCCAAGCCCGTGCCGGAGGACTTGGTCGTAAAATAGGGTTTGAAAAGATGACTCATAGCCTCTTGGGCAATCCCCGTTCCGTTGTCCTGGAAGGAAACGATCAAAAAGGAATCATCCGCATGGGTGCTGATTTTTATGATCCCGTTCTTGCCTACCGCCTCTATCCCGTTTTTCAGAATGTTGTAAAAAGCCTGTTTTAATTGATTTCTATCCGCCCGCAGGAGGGGAAGCCCCTGGTCGAGATCCATCTCGATGAGGATATCCAGGTTTTGGATTTCCGGCGAGAGAAACTCCACGGCTTGCTTAAGGACCTGGTTGAGCGACAGCAACCTCAACTTGGGAGGAGAAGGCCTGATCGCCTTAAGAAACTGGTTGATGATGCCATCAAGCCTACGGATCTCCGAGCGGATGGCTGCAAAAGAATTTTCTATCTCTTTATCCCCTATTTGCCCGTTTTTCTGCTGGAGCAGTTTCTTGTACTTCTTTTCGATGAGCTGAAAATGAATACCTAGGGCATTGATGGGGTTGCCCAATTCGTGGGCCACTCCAGCAGCCAGCATGGTCAAGAGGTTGAGTTTTTCGCTCTCTATCGCCTCCAAAGTTTTTTCTCGCGTCGCCGTAATGTCATAAAAAATGGCAATGTAGGCGGCATTTTTATCCCCCAATCCTTCAAGAGGAATCAAGGAAAGATTGAAATAACGGGGTTCAGGATAGAAAACCTGGAAATCCCGGCTGATGACTTTTCCCAAGGAAATCAACTCCGGCCAATCGATCAGAGGAATACACTTCTGGATCTCCTTGCCAAGGATATCGTCGGGACTCACCCCGAAGAGCCTCTGCACCGCAAGATTGCTATACTTGATTTTACCCAGGTTGTCGAGAACGATAATCCCCTCCTGAAGGGCATTGAATATGGCTTCAAGAAAACCCTTTTCCTTGACCAAACTCAAGAAAACGCCCTGGATCTCCCGGGGCCCTACCCTCTCGAACTTTCCCAAGAGCTTGCTTAAAAACGAGTGGCGCATGAATGTTTAAAAACGGCTGTAATATAAGTTTTTCTTATTTATTTCTCCATGCAACGATTTTGTGAAAAGCTTTTTTTCCTTAAAGCCCCGAGCCGTCCGAAGCGAAAGATTTTTGCAAGGCTTTCTTCTTCTGGGGATTGACCTGGTTAAAAAAGGTCAATATCCCCCGGGCGATGGCTTCGGCCAGCTTTTGACGGTAGCTTTCATGATCCACAAGGGAAGATTCGATAGAATTGGATAGAAAACCGCCTTCAACGAGCACGCTGGGAAGCGAGTTTTCCCTGAGGACCTTGAACCTGGCCCTTTTCAGTCCTCTATCCATGTCCGAATCGTTGGGATGAAGCCTGATAATTTGACTATGGATGTCATGGGCAAGAAGGATATTGAGGCTGTCCGTCCGGTTACCGGGACTGGGACTATAATCGGTCAGGTAGAGCCTTCGGCTGTTGGTGGAGGGGGAGCCGCGGGGAGAAAGGGCATAGGTTTCCAAGCCGCGGCCTCCCCCGTAAGCTTGATTGTAATGAATGCTGACGAAGATATAATCGGGATAATAAGAGGCCATTCTTATCCGTTCATCGAGCGAAACAAAGACATCTTCGTTCCGGGTCATGACCACGGGTATCCCCCTGGCTTTTAGAAGGGCGGCAAGCCTACGGGCGGTATCCAGGGCATAGTTTTTTTCTGTCCCTTTTCTCGAAACAGCCCCTTTATCCGATCCTCCATGTCCCGGATCGATGACCACCCCGCGATAAAGGCGACCAGTGGGAATCATCCCCGGTCGGAGCAAAGGTTCAAACAAGCAGCAAAGATCTATCCTCGAAATCCATATTTGTCCCAGCCGTTCGACAATCGGGAATGAAAGCCAATGCTTGACCCCATCGATAAAGACAAACGAGGTATTGGGCAGGAAGTCAAGAGAGTTGATCCCGTTGGATAAATGGATGGGTTGGGAGGGAAAATAATCCGGGGCAGAAAAGTGATAAAAACGGCAAAAATCCTCCAAGGGGACATATTGGCTCTTGCCGAATTGGGCAAGGTGCCACGGCTCCGCTTTCAAAAAAGATGAGCCCAAAAAAAGAAAAAAAAGGAAAATTCTAATCAAGGGCATGGGAAATTATCGATTAAGCGTATTTTATCTATCCATAGGGCTGCACACAACCGCCCATTTACTTTTTCCACATAATCGAGCTTAAAACAAGGAATTTTTTCAAGCTCTTTCTTCGCCCAAGCTTCTCCTTCGGGCATCGAGGCCGCCTCTTTGAGGATCCTTGGGAACTGGGAAGCTATCCTTTTTTGTTCTTCGTTCAAGTAAGCATTCCTGGAGCTGTAGGCCAGCCCGTTTTCGTCCCGCACCGTCTCTACCCCGATCACTTCCATGGGAAGATAAAAATCCCTGGCCAATCTTTGCACGAGTTCCAGCTGTTGGGCGTCTTTCCATCCGAAAACCGCCTTGGAGGGTTGAACCAACCAAAAGAGCTTCATCAACACCGTTGCAACTCCCTTGAAGTGTCCCGGCCTGGAGCGGCCGCAGCGGCCCAGGGAAATCTTTTCTTCGACCACCCAGCTTGAATGCTCTTCATGGTAAAGGCTAGGAGGTGCAAAAAGAACATCGACCCCCTGTTCACGACAAAGCAGCCTGTCTTTTTCATAATTCCGGGGATAGACCTGGTAATCTTCGCCAGGGCCAAACTGCGTGGGATTAACATAAATGCTGACAACCAAGGGATCCCCTAGCTTGCGTGCCTTTTCTATCAAGCAGAGATGGCCCTTGTGCAGGGCACCCATGGTAGGGACCAGGACGGTGGCCTTCCCTTGGATTTTCCACTGCAGAGCAAGCGACTGCATCTCCGAAGGAGAAAAAATTTCGATCATAGCAATAAAAACTGCTTCCGGTTGGACCGCTGTCAATATTCCCTTTCCAAGAAAAATCCCTCGCAAAACTTCTGCTCGAAAAAGATGACGAAAAAAAAGAATCCGACTTGAAGAAAACTCTGGAGTTTTTATCTTCAAAGCCCATCAAAATAAGCTTAATAAATCGAGATTAAAAAAGGATGGACTTAAAAAATCAATAGGGCTAAGCCCAAGAGAAACTTCGGGGATGTTTTTTTTCTAAGCCCGGATCAACGGTTACAAAACATGGATCTTTTTTACATTCTTTTTTTTTCTTTGCTCGGGTTGGCCTTAGTCGGACAAATCTTGAATTCCTTGGGTTTTAGCCCACGAGGAAAGACCCCGGGCTTGGGAAGATCTTTCCTATGGATCCTTTTTAGTCTCCTTCTTGGACTCTGGCTAGGACTCGTCAAGGGGGCGGAAAAGGCGATGAGTTTCCTCGGTGTTTTTGGAATCGAATACCTCCTGAGCCTGGATAACCTCATCACCTTCCATCTCATTTTTGAATTTTCAAAAACGGCCACCTCTCTCAGGCAGAAAATCTTGAGCATAGGGCTTCTTTCAGCGGTTCTCCTTAGGCTGCTGCTTATTGTTTTTGGCCTCTATGCCGCCTCCAACTGGTCTTTGATCTACCCCCTTTTCGGCCTTTTCCTTTTTTACGGCGCTTACCGGCTTTCCCATCCCAAGGAAGAAAAACCTCCTTCCCTTCTTGCCGGAACGAAAAGAACGAAGCGGGGACCCTTTGTAATCGACCCGGAACAAAAATGGCTTTTTTTGTCAAAAGGTAAAATCGGGGTGGGTTCTGCCGCTCTTACGCTGCTAGCCATAGAAAGCAGCGATATTTTTTTTGCCTTAGACTCCGTCCCCGCCTCCTTTGCCCTGACCGACGATCCCTTGGTCATCATCGGGGGGAACATTTGCGGGATCCTAGGTCTCAGGTCCCTCTATTTCTTGGTTGAAAAAATGGCCCAAAAGATCATCTCGATCCGCAAGCTTTCCGCCTGGCTCTTGTTGCTTATGGGAGCCGAACTCATTGCCAAGTTCTGGGTGGAAATCCCTCCCTTGTATAGTTTCATAGCCCTCGTAGCCCTCTGTATTTTGCATGAACTCAAGGAAAGAAGCCTACTCAAGCAAAAAGGAAAGGCCGCCAAGCCGGCTAAAAAATAAGGAAAAGAAAGTCCTTTATTTTGATTCTTCGCCAAAAAGAGGAGGTTCTTCGGGAGGCTCCTGTTGTTGTTGTTTTTTCTGTACTTCTCTCATTTTTTCCAGAAGCTCGGACATATCCTCGACTTCTTCCCACACCTCCTCGGCGACGTAAATAGGGCACTTGTACTGCAATGCCAAGGTCAAGCAATCACTCGGCCGGGCATCCAATTCGATGATTTTTTTATGGACCTCGTTTTCGGCGCGCAACAGAAGCCTTGCAAAATAAGTGTTGCTCCGCAGATCGTTGATGACCACCCGTTCAACGTGGATCGAAAGGGAATCGAAAACCATGGCCATGAGCTCGTGCGTTAGGGGCCTTTCATTTCTTTCCCCCCTAATGGCCATGGCTATCGCCCTCCCCACGTAACTATCCACATTAATGACAAAAACTTTTTCCTCGTTGCCTAAAAAAATGGCAAAACCATTGGGGCTGCTGGGCAAAATGCCTTTAACCTCTATTGGAACAACATCGTTTCTCACACTGTATTCAGTTAATTCGGTTTTAAATAGTTTGCAAGGGTTTTCAATAGCAATAATTAGTCAGCACCAATCCAGGAATGGATCACCCTGGGCAAATGAAGCGAAGCAAGCCTGCAAGCCATCCAGGCTTTTGTTACAAGGGAACAGTTGGATGGGGAAAGAGGGAAAGATTTCCGGCAGGCGGTTGAGCGGCCGGCACCGTGATCATCCTCTGGGAAGGAAAGAAACCGACCGATGTAGTCCTATAGGCTTGGCTGTCCGGCACAGGCCAAGATGGGGATCCTAAAAAAAACTCCAGGCCAGGATCACGGAAAAGAAAGCTGTCAAAGGGTTAGGGGGCCGTTGATCACCAGGTTCAGGAAGCCTGTCCTGGAATAAACGGAAAATACAAGGGATTTTTTCATGGGTGATCCGGGGCTTGGCTCCACCCGCGCTTGAATGCCGGGATAGGTTCATCCGCCTTGGAAGCGATAAGGCAGATGGAGCATCGGCAAGGGATTGTTCCTCCCTTCTCGCCACCAATCACGGGGCTATGGCATGGGACATTAACCGTGATTTCCCCAACTTGATCGAGCTCTTCTGAACGAGGAGCCGGGGCAAGCACTCCGCCAAAGCCTGGGCAAAAAAGCTGACGGGATGCCCCCCCAAGGAATGTTTTGTTAAGAGTCCAACCCGAAGTGCCTGGAGCAGAACTTGGCTGACGTCGTGGGAGAGCTTCAGGGAGAGGGGCATGATCGGCCCTGTGATTCAAAACGGCGAAAGAAAAAAATTAAAAATAAAATAGACAATTTTTGCGATTTATTTTTGTAGTTTTATATTGTGAGTTCCATGATTAGCCAACCAAAAATCCCGTGGGAGATAGGCCAAGCCCTGAACACCTATCAGATACCTCGCTGGGGAGCAGGCTACTTTTCCATCAACAAGGAAGGAAACATTTGCGTCAGGCCCGTGCAAGATGCCGGACCGGAGCTTGACCTCTTCAAAGTCATCCGTGCCGCTTTCGGAAGGAAACTCCATTTCCCCCTCCTTTTGCGCTTCCAGGACCTATTGCGCCATCGTGTTCTCAATCTCAACCAGGCATTCAAAGAAGCGATCGAAGAAGCGGACTACAGGGGAAAATATCGAGCGGTTTTCCCCATAAAAGTAAACCAACTCCGTGAAGTGATCGAAGAGATCGTCGATGCAGGCTCTCCCTTTCATCACGGCCTGGAAGCGGGAAGCAAAGCTGAATTGTTTGCCGCATTGGCCATGCTCAAGGATTCCGAAGCCCTGCTCATCTGCAACGGGTTCAAAGACAGGCTTTTCGTCGATTCGATCTTTCTTGGCCGTAAACTCGGCAAAAAGGTAATCCAGGTCCTCGAAAAAGTTGAAGAATTGGATCTCGTGATCGACGGGCTCAGCCGTTTCAAAGTCGATCCCATCATCGGTGTGCGCATCCAGCTGGCTTCCAAGGGCAGAGGCCACTGGGCCTATTCGAGCGGCGATGAAGCGAAGTTCGGCCTTTCCACCGCGGAGCTCTTACAGGTCATCCAGAGGCTCAAGGAGAACCATTTATCCCACTGCCTTCAACTGATCCATTTTCATATCGGCTCGCAAATTCCCGATATCCTCACGATTAAAAGGGCGGTAAGAGAAGCAGCAAGATATTACGCCAGGCTTTATCAGCTTGGATTTCCCATCCAGTACATCGACGTGGGAGGAGGACTCGGCGTCGATTATGATGGAAGCAGGTCTACCGACTCGAGCATAAACTACTCCCTTCAGGAATATGCCCGGGACATTGTTTATAACATTGCCGAAATCTGCAACGAAGAAAAAGTTCCCCATCCCACCATTGTTACCGAGAGTGGAAGAGCGGTCGTGGCCTACCATTCCGTCCTCATTGTCGATGTCCTGGGCACCATCCAGAAAATAAAACCCGCAGGCTTACAACCCTTAAGCTTTCATTCCAATCACAAGCTTGTCCAGGATCTCATGGAGCTTAAAGCCTTACTCAACAAGAGAAATCGGCTTGAGAACTACCATGACAGTCTCCAGATCAAGGAAGATGCTCAAGCGATGTTTGACCTCGGCTTGCTCGATCTTCAAACCAAGGCTGAAATTGAAACCCTTTACTGGGAGATCTGCAAAGAAGTGGTCAACCTTTACAATGGAGCCAAGCAGGTTCCCGAGGAGATACGCAAGCTGCGCGAATCTCTCAGTGATCAGTATCTCTGTAACTTTTCGGTCTTTCAATCCTTGATCGACCATTGGGGACTTGGACAGATTTTCCCCGTTGTCCCGATCTCCATGCTGAATGAAAAACCCGACAGCCGTGGTTTTCTCGTGGACATTACCTGCGATTCCGATGGAAAAATCTGTTCCTTCCTGACCGGGGAAGAAAAACACCAGAGTTCCATCCCCTTGCACAGCCTGGATTCCAAGCCCTATCTCCTAGGCATTTTCCTCGTTGGCGCCTACCAAGACATCATGGGGGATCTCCACAACCTATTCGGCAGGGTGAACGAAGCCCACGTGTTTATCGATCCTGACGAACCCGAGGGGTTTTACATCGAAGAAACGATTCCTGCCTTAACCATCGGAGAGGCGCTGAGCGCGGTTCAATATGAACCGAAGATTCTTGAAAATGCCATGAAAAGCCAAATTGATAACGCGATCAAGCAAAACCTTCTTAAGCCCAATGAAGGCATGCGTCTTCTCGAATTCTACGAGAGCGGATTAAAAAAATCCACCTACCTAGAGATCGAATACGAAGAGCTCAATAAAAAGTCCGTCGCGGAAATCGAGTCAGAAAGAAGCTTGTTTTTTGGCCCCCTTCCCGGTTAAAGGGTTGTCCTCCCCTAGAAAGGGTTCCTCGGGCAAGCCCGGTGCATGAACAGGACAAAGCCCGAGGCGATCAGGGCCAACCCAGGCCTATAAAAAAAAGCTTGTTTTTGGAAAGGAAAGAAATGAGCGGTTTTCTCTTCCTTGATCCGCCCTTAGGCTTAGCTTTTCAAGAACCGTTCTTAACGTTTAAAAAATCTAGAGGAGTATCGATGGGTACCTCCTCTTTCTGGAGAATCTCTATGAATTTTCTCATTGCCGGGGTAAGCATCCTTCCTGATTTATACAGAATCCCAATCGGTCTATAGCAAGGGGGGCCGGAAAGCTCGAGCATCTTGAGGGTGCCATTCCTGATCTCCTGGGTAATCGTAGCCATGGGAACGATAGCCACCCCGGCATCGATTTCTACAGCCCTCTTCACCGTCTCGACATTATCAAACTCCATTACGGGTCTAAATTCAAGCCCCCTATCCCTAAAGAGCTTGTCGAGCTCCCTGCGGGTCGGCATGTCCGAACTAAAAGCGATGAACCCCTCCCTGGCTATTTCTTCCAAGCCGACCTCTTTTAATTGGGAGAAACGGTGAGTCGGGCTGCAGATAACCACCATGCGGTCTTTGCGGAAAGGCTCAATTTTGATCAGTTTTCTCGGCGAGGGATAAGCAACGATGCCGATGTCGCTATTGCCTTCTATGATGTCTTGATAAACTTGCCTTGAGTGGCGGTATTCGACCCGGATGTTAACTTCGGGGTAGAGTTTCAAAAACTTTTTCAAATAGTAAGGCAGTTCATGAAGACCGACACTGTAAATGGCCGAAACCCGGATGTTGCCCGAAACAGAAGCCTTGATTTCAGTAATTTTCGCTTCTATTCTTGTATAAATATCAACAATCTCCCGGGCGGCATGATAAAGTATTTCTCCTTCCTTTGTCAACTGCACCTTGCGGCTCCCTCTCTCAATAAGAGGAACACCAAAACGCTCTTCAAGGGAACGAATCTGCTGGCTGACAGCAGATTGACTGATCTTGTTCAGTTGGGCAGCCTTGCTAAAACTACGACTTTCTACAAGATCCCTAAAGGCTTTGAGCGTTTCTATTTGCATCGAACTAATTTTTAGTAAAACTAATAATTTGTCAAATTATGAATTTTTCTTTTTACTCGGCATCAATCCAAGAAAGGTTAGAAAAACTTCAATATAAAATTGAAACGGCTTCAAGGAAAAGCGGCAGAAATCCTAAGGATATTACCCTCGTCGCGGTAACAAAGGGTTTTGGACCGGAAGTCGTTGAAACTCTCCTGCGGATGGGCATCGTTCACATCGGAGAAAACCGTGTTCAAGAAGCTCGGCTTAAAAAAGAGCAAATTGGAGAAAAGGGGATATGGCATTTCATCGGACACCTTCAGAAAAACAAAATAAAGCTCACTTCCCATCTTTTTGATTGGATAGATTCTGTTGACGACCTCGAGGATGCCACCCTGCTTTCTCACTTCGCCCAAAACATGGGAAAAACGTTGAAAATTTTAGTCCAAGTCAACGTTTCTGGAGAATCGACGAAGTTTGGAACGACCCCGGAGCTAGCGCAGTCCCTTTGCCTGGCAATCAACGCTCTTCCCCGGTTAGAAATCCTTGGACTGATGACCATCGCTCCCGCCAGTCCGGATCCCGAAAAGGTCAGGCCCGTATTTTCTCGGCTCAGGATGCTGAGGGACAAAATCGAATCCCAAAGCGGTATTCCTCTGCCGGTTTTGTCCATGGGTATGAGCCAAGATTTCGAAGTGGCCATCGAAGAAGGAGCTACGATGATCAGGATAGGTCATTTTCTTCTTGGGCCAAGAAAAGAATCCTTCATTAAAACCGGGGGAACAAAAACTTTTCTTTAAGATCCCGCATTTTACCCCTTGAAAAAAGGCTTTTTCTTTTTCGTCTTCTTCCTTTTGCCCGGACTAAACTCTCTTCTTTTTCCCGCCGAAGAGAGCCCTCCTTCTGTTTCTTACACGTTTGTTTTGCTAAAGGGTAAAGTCAAAGAAGAGCTCGAATTGAAAGTCAGCCCACCCTACCTGCGCATAGACAGGCCTAAAGAGCTGTTTTCCGTCGTTTACAACGAACAGGAGGATTCCTTTTTGGGCATGGAACATCGAGACGGCCGGTACTGGAAATTCAGCTGGAAGACCCTACAGAAGGCGGTGGAGAAGATCAAAGAGAGTAGTTATCGTATCCGGCGAGATCCTTACAGCGATCCTTCAGAACAAAGCTTGGATGAAATCCTCAATCCCTCCTTTTTTCCCCATTACGGTCGGTTCGAACCTTTTGGAGCTCCCCCGCAATTGAACTGGACAAAAAGTGCTCAATCCAAAAGTTCTCCTTTCGGGGAGCTCTTCCAGTGGGTAGGGAAAGATGAAAAGACTCAAGCGGTTTGTTGGATACAGCTTTTAACCGCTAAAGAAGAAGCCAACTGGGACTGGGCGGTCCCCCTGTTGAGGAAAGTCTGCCAGGTCCTTTCCTTTCTCCTCGGAGAAAATGCTTGGCCAAGCTCTTCGCTGGATATCTGGGCATCCCTTCCTCCCAAGGCAGGCATTCCCATTGAAACACGCTGGACAGAGGAGGAAAATGCGCTTGTTCTTTTTCTGCAGCGTAAAAGGGTCCTTTCAGGCCTATCCTGGACAAATCCCCCTCAAAATTACCTCAGCGAAGAGTTGTCCCTATTAGAAGAATACAAAAACCCCTAATTTTTTTTTAAAATTCTTTATCTCTATTTCTTTTCTAGAGAATATGATTAAAATATTTTTATCCCAAGTATGTTTTTGACTAAACGAAGCAAGTATGCCATTCGAGCCCTTCTCTACCTTGCCAAAGAACAGCAGAGGGGAACGATTTTAATTCAAGAAATCGCTGAAAAAGAAAAAATTCCTAAAAAATTTCTCGAATCGATTCTCTTGGAACTAAAAAACAACGGGTTTTTGAGCAGCAGGAGAGGCAAAGGGGGAGGTTATGCCCTTGAATACCCACCCGAGAAAATCCCGATCGGCTCGGTGATCCGGCTGATCGATGGGCCCTTGGCTCCCGTCCGCTGCGTCAGCCAAACGGCTTATGCTCCCTGCGAGGACTGCTTGGATGAAAAGACCTGCGTCATCCGCCTCTTGATGAAAGAAACCCGGGATGTGATATCGACCGTGCTGGATAAAACTTCCCTAAAGGAACTGCTGCAAAAGGAAAGCCAGTTAAAGACCGAAGCCACCGAAGGCTTCGCTTTCGAGATATAAGAAATTTAAATAAACGCAAATCACTTTTCCATAAGCAAGCCCACCCGTACTCCTCACCGTTGAAAACCCCAGCCGAGCGTAACGAGCCAGACTCAAGGGAAGGATTTCTTTTCCTGAAAAACGCAAGTTTTCTTGTCTCTTCCACTCAGGGCCCTTTAAGATCGTCATACTGGAAGAAAGCTGCAAGGGAGGGGAAAGTTCAAAAAATCTTGGGAAAGAGGATCTTGAGAAGGAAAAAAAGCGCCGCTCCCCCTATGAAACCCACGGCTAAGAGGAACCATACCGCCCAGATTCTCAACAGGTGCTTCTTTTTCTCCAGGCTTTCAACGCCGGCCAACAGCTTTTTGATCAGTTCGTCTCGCTGGGGAAGATCTTTATCCTTCCTGGTCTTTTCCTCGACCACGATCTGTTTTATTTCCTGGTGGCTTTCCGCCAAGGTATGGATGACTTCTTCAACCTGTTTTTGGTAATTTTCCAAGTAACCGACAAAATTTCTCAACTCTTTAAGACCCTCCTCCAAGGAGGAAAAATTACTCGAAGCCAGATTTTGCAGGAGTCGGCTGACTTCCTTGGGGATCGAATCCAGGTAAGCGGCATTCGCTTCCAGCAAAAGCAAAAGACCGGGTAATGTATCCAGGGGTTTTTCTCCCTGGCAATGGTCCATGTACCATTCCCAAGCCATTTCTCTTTTTTCCGCGGGAAGCCTGGAAATAGCCGCCTTCCAGTACCTGTGGGGATCATCTTTTCCTTCGGATTGAACGCTTGAAGTCAAGGATGAAGATAGGGAATGGCCTTGTTGAAGAGCAGGGTTTTCCAAAGCCGTTTTCTGGTCTTCTTTCGTCGGCAAGGGATTCCTTGATGAGGGAAAAGGAAAGGAAGATTTCGAAGGAATAGACCAGTTGGCTTTAAAAGGTTTCATTGAAGGTTCGATAAATTAATCTTGGCCCCTCTTCTTTGCAATGAAAACTCCTTATTTTCCTCGGGCGGCTTTTTCCACTTTTCCATAACCCTCTTTGCCTCCTCGTCAGGAAGTAAATAACCGGCAAGCCGGTCATACTGCTCGAACATTTTTTTAACCCAATCTTCAAGGATGAGCCGGTGAAAAAGATCCATTTTAATCTTCTTATCTGAAATGATCTCCAGGAGATTGAGAGGTTGTTGCAGTTCGACTTCTAACAGGGAGAGGTAATTGCGCGTATCCGAAAGCAGGGCGGGAATCTCCAGGGTGGCAGCTCCCAGTGCAGCCAGTTCTTTTTCCAGTTGGCTGCCGTCGAACATCCGGGTTTTAGGAGCTTTTGCCCTGTTTTTAATGACCAGGTAATCTACCTTGTCTCCAAACTTTTCGACGATCTCCGCCAGTTCATCCATGACACTCAGATCGTCAACGGGAAAGAGTAAAACCGTCGTCCTTATACCAGACTGGGCTCCCCAATCGAGAAAATGGGCAAAATCCATGGAATGGAGTAAAACCCTAAAAAAATGGGCTTGAGGATCAAGGACCGTTACCGACCTTTCGGGAATCGTCCTAAATATTTTTAGAAAATCCGCCTCGGGTTCCTCGGACAACAGGACCAACTTCGCTTCAGGTATCGCCCTGGAGAGAGTCCGGTTATCGCTATCGAGATCGTAAGCCTGCCATGAAACATTCCTGGCATTCATCCAGAAAATCTGCAGCGAAGCCTGCGTGGATTTTCCTACATTTCCCTTGCTCTGCAGGGGCAGAGTAAAACGGTGTTTAATCATATTCTATAAAACTCCTTCCTTCTTGTCTCTTCAACAAATTTACTCGTTTTTTAAAGCTCTCTAATCTTATTTTCTATTTTTTTCAATGAGAATTTCAGCTATTCTTAAAATCGCGACTTGATTTTTGCCCCCAGTCGAGGGGTTCTTTTCTTGCACCGGGGTTTTTTCGCCCGAAAAAATCAAAACGGCTAGGCTCTCTTCGCGTGCCGTCCAATAGGCACGGTCGGAATAGGAAGCCTCAAGGATAATGTCAAGGGGATATTCCCATAAATGGCGCAGCTTGTCACTGCATTTTTCCCTTCCAAGCACTTCTTGGGCTCTTCCGGCAAGCCTCAACCTTTGCTTCTTTTTGCAAAACCGCTAATGACTTAACAGCCGATGGCAACAGTAAAAACTCACCAACCGGGACCTGGCGGCGGACCGCTTCCTTCCACTCGGGGCCGTCCCGGCAAAGCGTCAAGCAGCCCTCGAGTCATTTTGATCGCGAAACCCATTGCCCGGCTATAGCTGCATGCAAACCAGCCGGCGACTTTACGGTCGGCAGGACCGGTAATGGCCTCTGGCCATCCCTCTCCATCCCTATCCACCCCATGAGGCCAGTGAACATATTTTCCCTCAAGGCCTAAAAAATCAAAACAACGCCAAAAGTTAATTTTTCTTCCCGTTTTTTTCCATGGTAAACACCCGCTAGGAGCCCGGTGCAAGGCGCATTACGACTACATCTTCCAATGGGCCCAGGCTGTCAAAACGGGGAGTTTTTAAACCAAAACAAACCGCTCCCCGCTCGTCGATCGCAATATTGCTAAAAGGGGAACTGGTCATGGCGCCAAACTGCTTAATCCATAAAAGATCTCCCCGGTCATTTAAACGGGCTAGGAAAACCCTACCCGGTTTTTTCTCTCCCACGGCTTCTTGCGGGTAAACATCCTTGATCTCTCCAAGCACGTAGGATCCTCCCGCTGAGTCCGTGGTTATGGCAAGGGGAGCCAGTGACACCCCAGAGCCAAATTGCCTGCACCAGAGCAATCGGCCTTGAGCCGAATAGCGAAAAACAAAGGTCTGGAGACTGTAAAGATCGTTGGCCGTCCGGTGCGAGTCGTCGGGACAAGAAAAACTTTCAGAGGTGCCGCACAAGGTTAGGATCCCCGAAGGACCGGCGAAGGCGGAAGCCACAAGGTTATTCCAATTGCCGCTGAGTAAAATATTTTCCAGGAGTTTTCCCCCCCTGTCATATTTCCGAGCAAAAATGTGATTATGAGAAACGATGAGGGGAGAGGAAAGCCAACCATAATCCATGGTTTGGCCGGCATTGCCGGCAAAAGGACCGAAGCCTGCGGTATAACCGTAAACGACGAGGCTGTCGGAGGAAAGGGCAAGGAGGCCTACCAAGGTATCCAAGGTTTGCAAACCGGGAGGAAGCCAGCTCTTTGAAGGATTCTTTTCTGAATAAAGGGGAATATTTTCAATCCATTTGCCCGCAGCCGAATAATGGGCAATTTCAATGGGACCGGCATTCTTTTTGCCCGCAGAAGCAAAAAGAAGAGGCGGAATAGCTACATAAGCTCCTCCCGACCCATCTCCCGCAGCTATCCCTTCGGGAAGCGAAAAAGCCGATTTTCTCTCTATTTTCCACAAAGGTTGGCCATCGGATCCCCACTTCCACAGGAAAAACCGATCTTCGATGACTCCTCGAATGAAAATTTCTTGCGGTCGATCCGAAAAAAGAGAAAACCGGTTGTCCATCCCATAATAATCCCCGATCGGCCTTTCCCAAAGCTTTGTTCCCTTCTTATCCCACTTGGCTAGGACGACTTCCCATCTATAGGAAGCCCCGGCAAAAGGTTTTGTCGCCTCACGGGCAAAAACCAGGTAACATTCCCCGGTTGGAGACATATAAAGATCGTAAGCTTTTTTAACTTGCCCCTGGGCAAGGGAGATGACGGACACTCCCTTGGGTAAACCCAAGGCGGGATAAAGGAACGACAGGGCAGCAGAGAAAAGAAGGGAACAAAGCCCAGCTTTTAAGCCTCTATAAAAACCATCCATTTTTTACAAGGATTTTTCTTCGAGCCGTTTCATAAGATAACGGCAAATCAACCGCACGCCAAATCCCGTGGCCCCCTTTTCAAGATAGGGATATTCTTTGGTTATCCAAGCCGGCCCCGCTATGTCCAAGTGGACCCAAGGTACTTCCCCTACCCATTTCCGTAAAAAAGAAGCCGCCGTACAGGCTCCTCCTTCCCTGCCTCCTACATTTTTGACCAAGGCCACATCGCTCGTTATCGCTTCATCAAACTCCTCGCCTAGAGGCAAGGGCCACAGCGGATCCCCATAATCCTCGCTCTTCTTCCACAAAAATTCGGCTATATCCTCCCTGTTGCTGAACAGCCCCGCTTTTTGCTTGCCGATAGCCACAATACAAGCCCCGGTCAAAGTGGCCAGGTCAAAAACAAGACCGGGATTAAACTTCTCGATCCCATAGGCTAAAGCATCGGCAAGGACAATCCTGCCCTCGGCATCGGTATTCAATACTTCGACGGTCTTCCCTCCGTAGGTCCGAAGAATATCCCCGGGTCGATAGGCATGTCCGCCGGGCATATTTTCCGCAGCAGCAATGATCCCTACAAGCCTCAGCGGCAACCCAAGCCGGCTTACCGCATCAACGATACCCAGGACCGCACATCCTCCCATCTTGTCATACTTCATTTCATCCATGTGTTCTCCGGGCTTGATCGAGATGCCTCCACTATCAAAAGTAATCGCTTTGCCCACGACCAGTACCGGGCGGGAGCTGGAACCCTCCCCTCGGTAGTCTAAAACGATGAGCCTGGGTTCATTCGCAGAACCCTTCCCCACGCTGGTTAATCCGCCAAAACCTTCTTTTTCCAACCGCTCTTTATCGAATACTTCTACATAAAGAGCTTTCCTTTTCCCGGCCAGCTCTACCGCTTTCTGGGAGAGGGTTTCAGGAGTAACGTAATTGGCGGGCATATTGCCGATCGCCCTGACGTAATTAACGGCATGGGCGATCTCCTGGGCCTGGCGCACCGCCTTTTCTATATCCTGGAGCAGGGAGTCGGGAATCTCTCCCGTTACCACCCTCAACTCTTCGAGGTTATTCTTTCTCTTGGCCTTTTCTTCTTTAAACTCCTCAAAGCGGTAGGAGCCCAGCATGGCCCCTTCCACTGCAGCATCCACATGGGGCAAAAAGTCGGGATGATTCGAAAAATCAAGGGTAATATCCCTGGCTCCGATCTTCAACAAGGACTTGACCCCCAGGCCGGCCGCCTTGCGTAATGTATCCCTCGTATAAGGAGGACCGCCTATACCCACATAGAGGATTCTTCCCCAAGGTTCACGCCACAAAAGAGAGGAAAGTTTTTTGCCCTCAAACTCCAGTGCGCTGACTCCTTCCTTTTGAAACTTCCCCTCCTCGACAAAAACGACCTTGTCTCCCCTCCCTGGAAATGCTTTTTGCAGATGAATATTCATGGTTGTCATTATCCTTTTACAATCTCATTTTCCATCGAGTGGTTGGCCAGGAGCGTTTCAACCCCGATGCCGCGCAGTTCAAAAAGCCTTTGAATCGTTTCCTCGATCAGGTTGTTTGGACAAGAAGCCCCGGCCGTAATGCCCACGTTAATCTCTCCCTCTTTCAGCCAACCCTCGGTGATCACTTCCTGTCCTTTGTGCAGGTCCCAATGCTGAATCTGGCGGGTAGAAATCAACTTTTCGGCATTTTTTATAAAATAGGTGGGTAGCCTGCTTTCCCCGATTTCGGCTAAATGGGAAGTGTTGCTGCTGTTATAACCGCCAACGACGATCAGCAGGTCAAGTTTTTCTTTATCGAGCATATCCAGGAGGGCGTCCTGTCTTTCCTGGGTGGCCCCGCAAATGGTATCAAAGAAACGAAAATGCTCATGGAGGTTTTCTTTTCCATACCGATCTTCGATCGCCTTACAAATTCGCCGTTGTACCTCTTCGGTTTCTCCGCGCATCATCGTCGTTTGATTGGCTACCCCCACGTGACAAAGATGAACGTCGGGATCAAACCCGGGGGAAACCGCTCCCTTGAATTTTTCTAAAAACTCCTTCTTATCTCCCCCATAACGAATGTAGTTGCAGACGTAATCGGTTTCTTCAAGGTTGTAAACTACCAGGTAATGACCGTTGCCGTCTTCTCCGATTGCCCGAGAAGCCGTAGCCTTCGTTTCCTCATGCCAAGCTTTCCCATGAATAATGGACGTAGCCCCTTCCTTCCTATACTGCCGGACCCGTTTCCAGACCGTCATGACATCCCCGCAGGTCGTATCGACAATTTGACAGCCGATCTGCTGGATTCTTTTCATGGTTTCGACCTCCGCGCCAAAAGCGGGAATGATCACCACGTCATCGGCCGTCAATCCATCCAGGAAATATCCTCCTTCTACCGCTTGCAGTCTCTTTATTCCCATCGCCGTCAACTGATCGTTCACTTCCGGGTTGTGAATAATTTCTCCGAGTAAAAAAATCCGTTTCGTAGGGAAGACCTTGGTGGTGGCATAGGCTAAGTCAATGGCCCTTTCTACCCCGTAACAAAAACCGAAAGCCTTTGCCAGCTTAACGGTTATGCCGCCACCGGAAAGAGAACCCCCCGTTGTTTTCAAGTAATCGACAAGAGGACTGCGGTAATGTTTTTCCACCTCCGCCTTGACGAGGTTCATGACCTCAGGAGTCCTTAAGTTTACTTTCAAAGGTTTCTGTTGGATTTTTTCAACCATAGCCTTATTCCTGCTTATTTTTTTGCAATCGTTGTTATCACCGCTTCAGCCGACTTGTTCAGTTATGCCTTCTAAGCTGCGAAGCCGGCTTACCATTTACCCAAGCCAACCCGGGCTCAACCCCGGCTCAAGCCCTCAAGTATTCGCTCAAATGACCCCAATGCATCTCCAAGTTGATATTTCCAGCGTTTGCCCTGCCCTATCCTGCTCATTTTATACACCCATTTTCAAAAAAAAGCGAAACTAATTCTTTACCCGCTCAAATCCATTTCTCTACCTTGAGCCGTTTAGCAGAAGATAGCGGCCTTTGCATGCATCGCTACTCGGCTTTAGGCAGGGGCTCGTCCGGTCTTGGAGGTTGGGGCTGTTTAGCTTTTTCATAACCCGGCGGAGGGCCCTCGTAGAATTCCTTGTGGCGGATCTTGCCTCCCGCATGTCCCGTCCACACCGTCATAAAAAGAGCCGCAAGCCCCACAATAATGGTAGCCGTCCCTAGAAACTGCATCCCCTTGGGAAATATCCCCAGGGCAACCAAGGCGATGACCGCTATGAGCCCTTCAGCATAGAGAACCCAGACAGCCCTCTCTCCCCTTTCTTTGTGGGCGTCCAGCCAAGCTTTCTCTTTTTCGGACACCATCGCTTCCACCCGATCATACCCCTCTTCTCCATAACGTTCAACCAACCAACCTGATGCACACATCGAAAGGATCAGCACAAGCCCCACCGCCTGCACACTCCTTGACTTTATAAAAGAGCCGATGATGAAGACCAAAAGGGCCAGGCCTAGGCCGTAAATAGGCAAAGGATTGAGAAGGACGTGGATGTATTCAGGCTGCTTGAGAGTTTCTAAAAAGTCTTTGAATTCGTTCACAATCAGTTCGTTTTAAACTAAAGAAAAAAGGAAAGCAATCGCTTTAAGAAATCCTCGTTTCTCCAAGAGGCTAGGAAAGAAAACAACTACTCTTCTCCAAAAGAGATGCCCATTGCCCGGGCCGTTTGAATCTCGGGGCAATGGACATCTACTTTTTTTAATTCTTTTATCGCTTCAAGGATGGGGACGGAGCCAATTTTGCCTTCACGGTAACTGACCATGTAGCCAAAACGCTTTTCCCGTATCAAGCCCACCGCCGCAGCGCCGAACATCATCCCCAGGTTGCGATCGAAAGCGGTTGGCTCTCCTCCCCTTTGGAGATGGCCGAGCACGACCGCCCGGGTATCCTGGCCGGTCATCTGGTGGATCACTTTTTCCAACTGCCTGCTCACCCCTCCCAATCTCAGTTCACCGGGCCTTTCTTTTCCTTCCTCGACGACATAATAGGGATCCTCTTTAGGATGGGCCCCTTCGGCTACAACGATCATCGTCTGGAAGTTGCCTTCGGCAATCCTCTTTCTCACCTGGTAAGCAATTTTCGAATATTCGAAGGGAATTTCCGGAATCAATATCAGGTTGGCTCCGCCCGCAAGCCCTCCATAAAGAGCGATCCAACCCGTATACCTTCCCATGACCTCCACGATCATCACCCGCCTATGGCTGGCCGCCGTGGTCCGCAACCTGTCCAAGGATCGGCAAACGAATTCCACGGCAGAATAAAAACCAAAGGTATAATCCGTAGCGGAGAGGTCATTATCGATCGTTTTAGGCACGCCGACGATGGGGACTCCTTCTTCGTAAAGCTGTTGAGCCGCGGTCAACGAACCATCCCCTCCAATGCAAATAATCGCCCCGATACCCAGGCCTTCAAGAGTCTCTTTGACCTCGTCGATAAGATGGGCAGGTAACCTCATGACCTCCCCTATACCCGTTTTTGTCGTAAACCTTCCCCGATTGGTTGTTCCCAAGATGGTTCCTCCCAGGGATATGATCCCTTGGGTATCTTCTTCATTCAAAATTTGATACCTTACCGGAGAAATCAACCCTTCAAATCCATCAATAAAGCCGAAAACCTCCCATCCTAAAAGGCCGGCAGAACAGACAACGGCTCGGATAGCCGCGTTAAGCCCCGGACAGTCGCCCCCGCTGGTAAGCACTCCAATCCGATATCTTTTCATTTAAAATCATTTATATTATCGGTTTACAAGCGTAGTACCTGGCCGAAAATCTTTCCCTGCTTCATCCTTTTTATAAAAAAAGACCCACAGCGGTCCTTACCGGGAAAGGATCGACTGCAAGGCTTCCTTGATCGGCTCAAATCGAGGCAATTCAAGCGGAGAGGCAGTTACCTCTCTATAAACTATTCTTTGAGCTTTATCAACAACGAAAACAGCCCGCGCAGCCACATCGCCGATCCCGATCAACCCCGGCAGAAGAACATCATAAGCCCTGCAAACTTCCTTGTTCAAGTCGGAGAGCAAGGGGATGGTAATTCCCTCTTTTTTCGCCCATGCTTCTTGTGCAAAAGGATTATCTACGCTTATACCAAAAACCTGGGCATCGAGTTTTGCATACTCGTTGAGCGAAGAGGAAACCGTGCACATCTCCTGGGTACAAACCGGGGTGAAAGCCATGGGAAAAAAGAGCAGAACCACGTTTTTTTTAGCAAGCTCCTCCTTGAGATGGATCTGCTTTATCCCTTCCGGGAACTTGGAACTTAAGGTAAAGTCGGGGGCCAAGCTTCCTACACTCAGGGCCATAACTTCTTTCCTCCTTTTTGATTACGAGCAAGTCCTTTTACTGCATCCTCTTGGCATGAAGCTCTTTCATCGCCGCCTTCCTGCTAAACTTATAGCGGCCTTTTTCGTCCACTCCAATACACTTTACCCAAATTTCTTCTCCTACCCTAACGACCTGGTCCACCCGCCTCACCGGCGTATCGGACAGTTCAGAAATGTGGACAAGACCTTCTCCTTTGCCTTTGATTTCAATAAAACAGCCAAAATCCTTGACCGATACCACCTTGCTTCGGTATATCCCTCCGACGGTTACCTCTCCAACCATATCTTCGATCATTTCCCGCGCCGCTTCCAAGCTATCCGCCGAAGAGCTATAAATCATGACCGTCCCATCGTCTTCGATGGTAATCTCCGCCCCGGATTCGGCGGAGATCTTCTTGATCGTCTTTCCCCCGGGACCGATAAGCAAGCCGATCTTGTCAGGATGGATCTTTATCTTTTCTATCCGCGGGGCATGTTTCGATATTTCCGCCCGTGGGGCATTGATCACCTTATCCATGCAATCCAGGATAACCATGCGCGCTTTCTGAGATTGGAAAATGGCTTTAGCCATGACATCCAGCGGAATACCCCTGAGTTTTAAATCAAGCTGAAAGCCGGTAATCCCTTTACGCGTTCCGGCGATCTTAAAATCCATATCTCCATAATGATCTTCAAGACCCAAGATATCGGTCAAAAGACAATACCGGGACCAATCGAAATCCTCTTCCTTGCCCTTCACCAATCCCACGGAAATACCCGCAACCGAGGTTTTGAGAGGGACTCCCGCATCCATGAGGGCAAGACTGCCTCCACACACCGTCGCCATCGACGTGGAGCCGTTAGATTCCAGTATTTCGGAACTCACCCTAATGGCATAGGGAAAATCGGTTTCCGAGGGGATTACGGGCAATAGCGATCTTTCGGCCAGGGCTCCATGGCCTATTTCCCTTCGGCTTTGCCCGGTGATCCTCCCCACTTCCCCCACGCTAAAAGGAGGGAAAAAATAGTGAAGTAAAAACCGCTTGCTCTGTTCTCCCCCTCCGTAAGCATCCAATTCCTGGGCTTCATTCAACGAGGCAAGGGTGGCCATGCAAAGCGCTTGGGTTTCCCCGCGGCAAAACAAGGAAGAACCATGCGACCTGGGAACGACAGAGGTTTCGATTGCAATCGGGCGGATATCTTCCGGCCCCCTGCCGTCGCAACGCCTCTTAGTTTCCAACACGTTGGTGCGAAAGATCGTTTTTTGCAGGCTATCATAGGAAGAAGTGATCTCCCTAGGGGTAGCCGTGGGGAATTCTTCCAGGATTTTCGCCGTGAGTTCTTCTTTAAGCTTGGCCAGCTTTTTCTGGCGCTCCGTCTTGGAAGAGGTATAAAGGGCATCTTGCAGTTGGGAAGAATAAAGCTCGGCAAGACGGTTGGTTATTGCCAGGTTCTCTTCGAAAAGAACGCACGATCTTTTGGGTTTTCCCACTTTTTCAGCAAGCTCTTTTTGCGCGGCTATCACCTCCTGGACGTGCTGATGGGCAAATTCAAGGGCCTTCACAAATTCCTCTTCAGGAAACTCCCGGGCACTGCCCTCGATCATCAAGGGATAATGTTCGCTTCCCACGTAAACGAGGTCAATATCGCTGATTTCCCTTTCCCTATGGGTGGGATTGATAATCCAGCGTCCATCTATTTGTCCTATCCTGACCGCTCCAACCGGCCCGTAGAAAGGAATGTCTGAAACCATTAGAGCCGCAGAAGCTCCATTGATAGCCATCACATCGGGATCGTTTTGACCATCGGCGGAAAGCAAAGTCCCCAATATCTGGGTTTCGTAGAAATACCCTTTAGGGAAAAGAGGGCGCAGTGGCCTGTCGATCATCCTCGAGGTGAGTATTTCTTTATCCGTGGGCCTCCCTTCCTTTCTAAAGTAGCCCCCCGGGAATCTTCCTGCTGCTGCCGCCTTTTCCCTGTATTCAACCTGCAGGGGCAAAAAATCCTGGTCCTCTTTTAGTTCCGTTACAGAAACCGCGGTAACCAAGACAGCCGTCTCCCCGTAAGAGACGGTAACGGATCCATCGGCAAATTTGGCAAGTTTCCCCGTTTCAAAAACGATCGTCTGGTCTCCAAATTTCCTTTTTATATATTCTGGCATAATCCTTTTTTTCGTTCGAAATACGCCCGGGAGAAACGTCGTTCAAAGAAAGGCTCTTTTTTATTTACTTTCGAAGAGAAAGCCGGCTTAGCATTTCTCGATACTTTTCCGGCTCTGTCCGGTTCAAATACTCCAACAGCTTTCTCCTCCTGTTCACCATGCGCAAAAGCCCTCTCCTTGAGCTGTGATCTTTACGATTATTCTGTAGGTGCGCTGTCAGCCGCTTGATTTTTTGGGTCAGCAAAGCAACTTGCACAACAGCAGAGCCTGTGTCTTTCTCATGAAGCCTGAACGATTCGATAAGCTTTTTTTTGTCTGTTTCTACTTCCATAGGCATTTGTTAATATTTGATATATATTCAGAAGGCATAAAGAGGCAATAATCTCTTTTTATTTTTTTCGTAAAGCCCTCAAAGTTGAAACAGGATGAGGGGGTTGTCAATAAAAAAGAATTTCTTCGATTTTGCAGGACTTTATGGTTCATTGGGTTTTTACTGGTTAAAAACTTTACATTTTTTTTAAAGAACCGGTTATGAATAGCATTTTACTCAGCGAAATCGAAAAGGCCTACAGGGAGAACAAACTCCTCGAGTCTTCCTTCCGCAACCTAAAGGAATTTCTTTCTTTCCAGGACCTCTCGGCTGTCGAAAAAGAATCTCTCGAAGAACTCGTTCACAACCAAAACTGGGAAGAACTCGACGAAAGGTTTTACAAAAAACTTTCCTTCGGCACCGGAGGCATTCGCGGCAGAACGATAGGGAGGATCATTACCCGGGCTGAGCGGGGATCGTCCCCTGCTGATCCCATTCCCCAATATCCGGCCGTAGGGCTCAATTGCATGAACGATCGCAACGTGCGCAGTGCAGCTTTAGGACTTGCCCGCTATCTTCGAAGAGCATTGAAAGTAGAGCCCTTAAAAATAGTGATTTCCCATGACTCGAGGCACTTTTCCCGCTATTTTTCCCTACTCTGTGCCCAGGTCCTTGGGAAAATTAATGTAGAAGCTTTCCTTTTCCCATCCCAAAGATCCACCCCTCAACTTTCCTTTACGGTAAGATGGCTAAAAGCCCAAGGCGGAATCATGATCACGGCCAGCCACAATCCCCCTTATGACAACGGCTTTAAAGCCTACTTTAAGGACGGCTGCCAGCTCGTCGAACCTCACGCTTCAGAAGTCATCAAGGAAGTGGAGGCGCTAGAATCTCTTCGAGGCTTTCCCGCTCAAGAGGCGGAACTTTCTCCGAATATCTTGGGACCGCAAGCCGATGAAGCTTATATCAAGGCGGTTGAAACCCTTATTCTTGAACCCCGGGCTATCGAGGCGGCCGGGAAAAAACTGAAGGTCATTTATACTCCTCTTCACGGAACGGGGATCGAAATCATTCCCAAGCTGTTCGATCGGCACGGGATTCGTTACCAGGTCGTTCCCAGCCAAGCCATCCCCGACGGCGGTTTCCCTACCGTAAAGTCCCCCAATCCTGAAGATCCCGCTGCCCTTTCCCTGGCCGTTAAACTCGCCCTGGAACAAGGGGCTGACATCGTCATAGGGACCGATCCCGATGGGGATAGGATGGGAGCGGCCGTAAAAAATAAGCAGGGAGAGTTTGTCCATTTGACGGGCAACCAGATTTTTTCTCTTTTTGCCCACTACCGCACTTCTCGGTTGTTTGAATTGGGCATACTCAACTCCCAGAATGCACACAAGGCTGTTTTGATCAAGTCTTTCGTCACGACCGACCTCGTAAAAAAAATTGCCGAACACTACCAGGTAAGTTGCGTTGAAACCCTGACCGGTTTTAAGTATATCGGGGCAAAACTCTTAAAGTATGAACTCCAATGCGGTCTTACCAACTACGACGACCACAGTTTTGAAGAAAGAAGAGCTGCCCAGCTCCAAAAAGGAAAGTATTTTATCTGTGGTGGAGAAGAAAGTTATGGCACTTCGTGCGGGGATTACGTCCGGGACAAGGACGCCAACGCTGCAGCCCTGCAGTTGGTGGAAATAGCGGGTTGGGCGGCAGCCCACTCGATGAGCCTTCTTGACTACTTGGACAACATTTACACGAGCTTCGGCTATTTTGCCGAAAAACTGGGGACGATGACCTTCGAAGGGCCGGAAGGCTCAATGTTGATTGCTCAAATCCTCCGCTCCTATAGAGAAAATCCCCCCTTGGAGTTTTTGGGCAATAAAAGGCTAAGCTTCGATGACTTCGGCCAGCAAGACCATTATGATACCGAAGGGGACCTTATTCCCAAGGAAATCATGCTTCGGTTCGAATTCGAAAACAATGCCAAGCTGATCATCCGCGGATCGGGAACCGAACCCAAAATAAAGTTTTACTTGTTCACCCAATGCAGCGTGGAGGAGGGACTGGAACAAGCTAAAAACAAGGCCACACAGTTCTTGGAAAGCTGGTGGACGGCCCTCAGGGAAGATGTCAAAAGAAGGATAAGTGGCCCAAGAACAGGGTAAAAAAATTTTTCTTCTCTTCCTTTGCTTTGATCTTCCTCTCTATTGTAAGCTAAAAGCTTCAAAGCGATCCATCTCCATGGCTACTCCTTTAGCAGTCGACTGTGCGGTCGTCCTCTTTTTTTTCCTGGTCACCCTGGGTATCGGCCTGGCGAGCAGCAGAAATGGACATGAAAAAAAGTACGACGAGCTTACCCTTGGAGGAAGAAGAATGCCTTGGTGGGCCGTCCTGGGCTCGATTATTGCCGCCGAAACCAGCGCGGGCGCTTTTCTAGGAACTCCAGCCGAAGGCTACGTTCTTAAGGATTTCACTTATCTCCAGTTGGCTTTGGGAACCGTGCTTGCCCGCGTAATCATCGGCTTTTTATTCATCAAGCCTTTTTTTCAAAGCGGGGTCCATTCGATATACCAATTTTTAGAGATCCGTTTTGGGCCCCTGACCCAAAAAATGGCTTCGGCAACTTTTCTTTTCAGTCGAATGCTTGCCACCGGGACCCGGCTCTACGTGGCCGCGATCATCCTGGTGGTAGGGGCCCAAGTTTTGCTCCAAAAACCCCTGAACCGGTTCCAGGAAATCCTGCTCTATTTTTTTTCCATTTTTATAATCAGCTCCTTTACGGCCTTTTATACCGCCCTTGGGGGAATTAAAGCGGTGATATGGACAGACCTCATCCAGGCTCTAATCATGCTTTTCGGAGGGATTTTCGCCCTCTTGTTCATCCTGCTCAAACTCTCTGCGGTTTATCCCGAGGCTGAAATCCTCCATCAGCTTTTCCACAGGCCCTGGTTGACTACCGGCATTAACCCTTCAAAGAATCTTTTCGGCAATCTCTTCGACATCCTGGCGCTTGACTATACCCTATGGTCGGCCCTCATCGGTTCGACATTTACCACCATGGCCACTCATGGGACAGACCAGGATATTGTCCAGAGACTGCTCACGGCCAAAAATTACCAGAAGAGCAGGCTTTCCTTGATCCTTTCAGGACTTGCCGATATTCCCATCGGTTTTTTGTTCCTCAGCATCGGCCTTTTGTTATCCTTCTATTACTCGGCCTATGTCGATCCCTCCCTCCCGGCAAATCCTAACGAGGTTTTCCCTTACTTTATAGTCAGCCAGTTGCCCGGTGGGATAAGAGGCTTGGTCATAGCCGCGATCTTCGCTACGGCTACAGGCTCCTTAAGCGCAGCCCTAAACGCCCTGGCTACTTCCTTCTGCCAGGACTGGCTGCAACCTTCCTTCGACAGGCTGGCCGATGAAAAAAAGAAAGTCGCCACGCTCAGGAGAGCAACCCTCCTTTTTGCCCTGCTTACCTCCTCCATAGGCATGGCGACAGCCCTTTACACCGTTTATTCTCCCTCGGCAAGAATCTTGCCGATCATCCTCGGCATCATCGGTTTTACTTACGGCCCTCTTCTCGGCGTTTTCCTCTTGGGCATGCTCACCGACAACAGGGGCAGCGACCTAGGCAACGTGGTAGCCATGATCATGGGATTTCTTGCCGTCCTGGTCCTCAGCGGCATTCCCGCTTTCGACTTTCAGGCCTATGAAAACAAAAGGGCCTTGCCTTTCCTCCACTTTTTCCCTCACATCGCCTACCCCTGGAGGATAGGCATTGGATCCTTGGTGACGTTCTGCATAGGACTGCTTTTCAGCAACAAAAATAAAAAAACCTTCGCCCAGAAACCCCTCCACTCCAATCAAGATTCCTTGTAAATGGCAAAAGCCTCCTCGACTGAAACGTCATCAAAGGTAATAGCAGAAATGGCGTTGCAGAAGGCAACGGCTTCTCCCAGGGGTTTCTGGTGGATGTTTCTTCCCGTGGCATTGCCAAAGGCTCCCCCGACATGAATCTGCCCGTAGAGTTGTGCCAGGAAATCCTTTACCCCTATTTCCTTGCCTCCGGCACAGATCAACCGGGTTCTGCCCGCTGCAGCCACAGCTTCCTTTAAGGCGGCATGAGGATCTCCCTCCTTGACTCTTGGAGGATTGACCTTGACGAAATCCGCTCCAAGACAAGCGGCAAGTCCGGCAGCTCCGGCGATAAGATGGGGATCGGTTTCGTTGGATACCGCCCTACCCCGGGGATAGGCCCAGATGATCGCTATGAGGCCGCGCTGGTGAGCTTCAAAAACAAGCCGAGCCGCTTCTCTCAGCATTTGGGGTTCATATTCACTGCCGGGATAGACGGTGTAGCCGATCCCCACGATAGGAATGGACTTAGCCTGGAGAAAATAATCGAGCTGTTCAAAATCCAGCCACAAAAGGCTTAAGGGGTCTCGTTGCGCCGTTTTAACCAGGTGGGTCTTGCTATTGAGTTTCACAATGTAGCGGATGTTGGAATAATCCATGGCATAACGGGCAATGAGTCCCAACTGGGTGGCAAAGGCTCCAATGCGGGCCCTGCTTGCAATTCTAAAGAAATGCTCGGGATTGGCATCATCGGGGGCTATACCTTCCCCGAAAAAATCGTCGTTGAGATGTTCGACTTTCTGATCCCCGGCCATCAGCATCAGCCTGCCCGATCCCTGGGTGACTTCGAAAAAAATCCTCCGGTAATCGTCTTTTTTTGATTCGGGAACATCCAGGGGAACTTTGATCTCCTCCAAGCGAATCATAGGCTTGCCTCCTTTATAAAAAAATAAACAGCCGGCCCAATTCAAAGTTTTGCGACAGCCATTTTTCCTTGGAAAAAGCGAGCCATACAAAAGAGGCCCCTCCCGGTCTCATTCCCGGTCCTCTAGCGGATAATTCCTCTTTCAGAGCCCTTGATAAACTCGACGAGTGTCACAATATCCTGGAGTTTATCCGCTTGCTTTTCCAATATTTCGACGGCCTGGGTGGTATTTAATCCTTCATCTAACAACTGTTTTAAAGCAAACTTAAGGACCTTGATTGTTCCTTCGGGAAAATTGTTTCTTTTCAAACCCACGAGGTTAAGGGAACGGAGCCTGGCGGGATTGCCGTCCACAAGGCAAAATGGAACCACATCTTGAACGATCTTGGAACAGCCCCCGATCATGGCAAATCTTCCAATGCGGCAGAACTGGTGAACCGCAGAAAGCCCTCCAATCGTGACGTGATCTTCGACGACGACGTGCCCGGCCAGCGTAGCGTTGTTTGAAAAAACGCAGCGGTTGCCGATCCGGCAATCATGGGCTACATGCGTATAAGCCAAAAAAACGTTGAATGAGCCAATCTCGGTACTCTGACCCCGGAACGTCGACCTGTGCACGGTAGCAAACTCACGGAAGACGTTACCGGCCCCGATCTTCAGATAGGTGGGCTCTCCTTGGTATTTCAAATCCTGGGATTTTTCGCCGATCACACAAAAGGAATAAAACTCGTTGCCCGGCCCAATTTCGACCGGCCCCTTTAAAACGACATGGGGATGGATCACGCAACCGTCCCCCACCTTAACCCCTTCCCCGATGAAGGCATAAGGGCCTACTTCCACCCCCAAGCCTAACTGTGCTTTTGGGCTTACAATCGCCGTGGGATGAATCGAAGTCTGCATTGCCGGTTTTTCTAAAAAAGCCAACCTAGGAATTTATCCCCGCCTTAGGATTACGACAAGGATACCGTTCATTGCTCCCTCCAACCCTAAAACCCTGATCCCGGCGACCGGGACCCGGGGACATCAACCTTCAACCAGGGCAAAGAGAAGTTCTCCTTCGCAAACCGTTTCCTTGTTGACATAACATTTGCCAAAGGCTTTGCCAATTTTTCCCCGCGCCTTGGTCATTTCCACTTCGATAATCAACGTATCTCCGGGCATAACCGGTTTGCGGAATTTCACTTTATCGGCGCTCATAAAATAACCGAGTTTTCCAGCGTTACCCGCTTTCCGGAGCAAAAGAATACTGGCCAGCTGGGCCATGGCTTCAATCTGGAGCACCCCGGGCATAATCGGATGGCCGGGGAAATGACCCTGGAAATAGGCTTCATTCATCGTTACCGCTTTTTGGCCGATAGCCTTAACATCGTCTTGGAAGCCAAGAACCCGATCAAGCATGAGAAAAGGATAGCGGTGAGGAAGGATTTTCATCACCTCGTTAATATCCAGGGCTCCTTCCCCAACGGGAATGTTTTCAACGGGCATTAAATGGGAAAGATAATTTTTATAGGCTTTCTGGACCTCCTTGACAAACTTGACGTTAAGAAAATGGCTGGGCCGGGCAGCGACTATCCTGGCTTTCAATCTCTTGGGGAATAGGGCGAAATCCCCGATCATATCCAAGATCTTGTGCCTGACGAACTCATTTTCAAACCGCAAGGGATCCCGGCAATAGACCTTGTCTTGCCGAATGACGATGGCGTTTTCCAAGCTCCCCCCCTTGATCAATCCTTTCTCGATGAGAGGAAGAAGTTCTTCGTAAAAAACAAACGTTCGGGCAGGGGCGATTTCGGTAACAAAACTTTGAGGATCGTATTGCCAACTGAAATACTGGGTAAAAAGCCCCCCCTGGCTTGAATGGGTGCAGCTGATCGAAAAGTTTTGAGCCGGCCAACCGGCAATGTAGGCTCCTTCTTCTCCTTCCACCCACACCGGCTCTCTCAGTTCAAAAAAAGAAACCGCTTTGGCCTGTTCGACGGTTCCCACCCGGGTGATTTCCCGGGCAAGAAACATTCCACTGCCATCCCCGATCGGCGGCTCGTTGGCATTCAACTCGATCAGGGCATTGTCGATCCCACAACCCCTCAAAACGGCCAAGACATGTTCAACCGTATGAACCTTGACATTGCCCTCCCCGATCGTTGTTGCCCGCTCTGTTTGCCTGACATTATCGACGGCGGCGACAACCGTGGGTTCATCGGGCAGGTCAACCCTTTTGAAAACATAACCGCTGTCGACCTCAGCCGGCTTGATCACCAGCTTTACCGTGTTCCCCGTGTGCAGGGATTTTCCCTCCATGCTCACCGCCTCCCGTATCGTCCTCTGCATGATCACAACTGACCCCTCCTTGTTACTCTAGTTTTCCATATAAAGAACCAATGTCGGCTTTTTGCAAGTTTCTTCTCTTGCGTTTTCAGCTAAAATTGTATTTTTTCTTCAACAATGAGTTCCGCTCCATCTGTTCAAAACCCGGTGAAAGCCCTTGGTTTTTCATGATTACATTTCCTTTTTCTCAGCGCCCTGCTACTCCTGGGAATAAAAAAGGGGGGATGGGGTTGTTTCCTTTTTTTTCATTTATCCTTCTTTTGTCGTTTATCGCCAGTGGGTGTTACAGCCAGAGAAAAATTCAAAAAGCCCAAAGACCCAGCTATCCCTTTTTCGAAGACATGGAGAAATCCGCTTTGCCGGTAGGCAAAAGAGGAGGGCTTTTCATAGAATCCAGTGCTGCCGAGCCCTCGACCTTTAACTGGCTTGTTTCTGAAGATGCCACTTCCTCTTCTTTTCTTAACCTGATGTTTGACAGCCTGCTTTCCTATAATCCCATCGAAGACAAGGTCGTCCCCGGGTTAGCCAAGAGCTGGGAAGTAGCTCCGGACAACAAGACTTTCCGCTTTATGCTGAGAAAGGGATTAACTTGGAGCGATGGGGTCCCGATTACCGCCGACGACGTCCTCTTCAGCTTTGCCTGTATTTATGATCCCCGGTTTCCTAACCGCAACGCCTATGATCTATCCGTAGGCGGCAAGCCTTTTCAAGTACAAAAGATCGACGAGCTGACCGTCCAGATCCAGACCCCTGAAATTTTCGCCCCCTTTTTACGCTACATGTCCGGGATGCCCCTCATGCCCAAACATATTCTAGAACCCTATTACAAGGATGGATCTCTACAAAACCAGTGGAACATCAGCACGGCAAAAAAAAATCCTCAATCGATTGTCGGCAGTGGGCCTTTTTTAATCCTTTCTTACAATCCCGGAGAAAGAATCGTTTTGAGTGCCAACCCGCGGTATTGGAAACGAGCCGATTATGAAATTCGGCTTCCCTACATCGATTATCTTATCGTGAAATTTGTCAAGGATGCAAACGCCAGCCTCATCGCTTTTGCATCCGGTCAAACGGACATCGAAGGGATCAGCCCGGACAACGTCGCGTGGGTGCAAAAGGGTGAAAAAATCTATCACTATACCGTTTACGACCGCGGTCCTTCCACGGCCTCTTCCTTTCTCTGGTTCAACCAAAACCCGGGAAAAAACAAAAACGCCGTCCCCTACGTGATCCCCTACAAGTTAAAATGGTTTCAAAATCGACTGTTCCGCCAGGCCGTTTCCTACGGCATTGACCGCGAAGGCATCATAGCCGGGGTGCTCTTCGGCAGGGGAACCCCTTTGTGGGGCCCGGAAACTCCCGCCAACGTCAAATGGTATAATCCCAACGTCAAGAAATACCCTTACAATCCTCGTCTTGCCTTGGAACTTCTCGAGCGGGCGGGTTTTCACAAGGATGCTTCGGGCCGACTCCTGGACCAGGATAATCATCCCGTTTCTTTTAACCTTTTAACAAACCAGGAAAACCCCATCCGTACCGCCATGGCCACGGTTTTCAAGGAAAACATGAAACAACTGGGCATCGAAGTCCACCTGCAGTTCATCGATTTTGGAACACTCGTGACAAAAATCAGCGATTCTTATGAATACGAAGCTTGCTTGCTCGGACTGACCGGAGGCGGGGACCCTGCCGACGGGATGTCCGTGTTCATGAGCAAGGGAAGGCTTCACCAGTGGTATCCCAATCAACCAGAGCCGGCCACCCCTTGGGAAGCCGAAATCGACAGGCTCATGATTGAGCAACTGACTACCCTTGACGAAGAAAAACGTCGGCGATGCTGGTTTAAGGTACAAGAAATCATGAGCGAAGAGCAACCTTACATCTACTTGGTTACCCCGAACACCTACGTGGGGTTGAAGAACAGGTGGCGCAACGTACAAATCCCTCGCATTGGACCCCTGGTATGGAATATTGAAGAAATATGGACTCCTTAATCTCCGAAAGGGATGAGAAAATGACCCCTGTTTTTTCTGAAAGCGCACTTGGACCGGTCCAGGTCGTCCTGCTGGATGGACTCCCCCTCGAGCTCAAAAGAATAGATCCCAAGACTCCAAGACTTTCTGAATTAATCGAGGATAGCCGCAGGCGCTTTCCCCTTCTTTTTGAGCAGCTTTACAGGACCCTCGTTGAAGGAGAGATCTATTTCCAACAGCTCCATCTAGAAAGGCTCCCTTCCTTTTACAAGCGGGTACTCCAACGTGTAAAAACCATTCCCAAGGGGACGGTCAAAAACTACGGTGAAATCGCTACAGAAATCGGTTCTCCCCACGGAAGCCGTGCCGTAGGATCGGCCCTGGCTAGGAATCCTCTCCCTTTGCTTATTCCCTGTCATCGGGTTGTAAAAAAAGACGGTGCAATCGGTTCTTTCAGCATGGGAGGAAGCACGCTGAAAGCAAAACTCCTTGAAAAAGAAGGGATAATCCTGGCCAAAAACCATAAATTTTGGATAAAGCAGCAAGGAACTTAAGGGAGGCCTTTTCAGCTTTCCAACTCGATCCAGCACGAGGCGGGGAGTTCGTTGCGAGGAATATCAGGCAGGGGGAAAGGACCATGGAGCAGATGCAGCCTTCGTTTTTTTGCAGCAGCCGTTTTTTGTGCCTTAAGGAGCAGATCTTTTGTTTTCCACGGCTTGTAATTTGCCGACAGCAATAAAGTGGTCTTTTCCCCGGAGCCGAGCTCAAGGATGGTTTCAAGCAGGGATTCGAAATCCCGGGCGAGAGAAAAATTGGCCCCCTTTTTCCCGCAAGAAAAAGTGGGAGGATCGAGGATGATGTGATCAAACATAATCCCTTTTTTCTTGAAAATTTTTAAAGCTTCCCTTGCGTCCATGGCCCAAAACCGGTGAACAGCCGGATCGACGCCGTTAAGCTTGTAGTTCTCTTTTCCCCATTCTAAAAACCGGGGAGATAAATCGACGTTCCAACTTTCTGCCCCGGCAAGAGCGCCACAGAGTCCAAAAGAACAACTAAAGGCAAACAGGTTTAATAGCCTTGAGACCGGCCTTTTTTTTAAAAACAGCCGGTTTTGCCTCTGGTCCATGAACAAGCCGGCCGAGCCGCCTTGATCAAAGCGAATGGAAAAGTAAAGCCCGTTTTCCCGGCAAACCGTATGCATGGGCAGGGAGCTCTCTCCATAAACAAGGCTCAAAGCGGTCGAAATGGGCTTTTCTTTTGCAAACCGTTTTTTTAAAAATATCCTCTTGCAGGGAATTCCCCGCCGTGTACACCACCCTAAAAGGCCTTCTATTAATCTTTCTTTTTCTTCCTCGTGGTTTAAAACCAATACAAAATCTTCGCCGTATCTCTCTATCCATCCGCAATTGGAGGAATGCACCCGGTGTATGTCCGTTGCCGAACGCTGAAAGTATTGAAGAATATCCGGATCAATCCACATGCCAGCTCGATCAAAGTACGGGAATAGCCGAAATCAGTTTTTTGGTATACTCCTGCTTGGGGTTTTTATAAATTTCTTCGGGTAGTCCCTCTTCCACGATTTTTCCCTTGTAGAGGACCAGGATGTAGTCGCTGATGTATTCAACGACGGCCAGGTCATGAGAAATAAAGAGATAAGAAAGATGGAGTTCCTCCTGCAGATCAAGCAATAAATTGATGATCTGGGCTTGAACCGAGACATCCAGGGCGCTGACGGGTTCATCACAAACGATCAACTGGGGATTGACCGCAATCGCACGGGCAATGCCTATCCGCTGGCGTTGTCCCCCGCTGAATTCATGGGGATAGCGAAAAATGTGATCGGCTTTAAGACCGACTTTTTCCAACAGCTCAACAATCTTCTCCCTCTTTTGGGTCTTGCTCAGGCCCGGGAAATGGATGTCCAGGGGCTCTCTAAGTATGGCTTCAACATTTAAACGAGGATTTAAAGAATTATGAGGATCTTGAAAAATCATCTGGATTTTTTTCCTGTAGGGACGGAATTGTCCCTGGGAAAGATGGTGGATCGGTGCCCCCTCGAAAAAAATAGAACCCGAGGTAGGGTTCAGCAGCTTTACAATCGCTCTTCCAATGGTGGTTTTGCCACTGCCGCTTTCTCCAACCAGGCCGACGGTCCGCCCCTTTTCAATCGAGAAAGAAACGTCGTCAACGGCTTTCACAAACTCTTTTGCCCTGCCGAAAAGCCCCTTGCGCAAGGGAAAGTACACTTTAAGCCTATCGACGCTAAGTAGGGGGGGAGTACTTGAAGAGGGGGATGTCATAGCTTGAGGGAAGATTCGATCGTGCTATAATCTATGGCTTTCAACCTTTTTCCTTTTTCTCCCAGTTTTGGAACGCAATCGATCAGGGCCCGAGTATAAGGATGGAGAGGGGAGTAAATGACTTTCTCGGTTGGTCCTTCTTCAACTACTCTTCCTCTGAACATCACCACGACCCGATCGGCAAATCCTTTGACTATGCCAAAGTTATGGGTAATGAGCAGGACGGACATCCCTAATTCTTTCTGGATCTTGGCAAACAACTCCAGTATCTGGGCTTGAATGGTCACATCAAGAGCCGTCGTGGGTTCATCGGCAACCAAAAGTTTCGGTTTACACAACAGGGCCATGGCGATCATTACCCTTTGTTGCATCCCTCCACTCAATTCATGAGGATAGCAACTCCAGACCCTTTGGCAATCCCCAATTCCCACTTTTTTGAGAACATCCATGCCCAGGGATTTCTTATCCTTGACTTGAGGCTGGTGAAGCTCGATCGCCTCCATGAGCTGAAACCCGATCGAATAAACGGGATTTAAAGAAGTTGAAGGCTCCTGGAAAACGTAGGCAATTTCCCCTCCTCGATATTTCCGCAGTTGCTTCGGCGCCAGTTTCAAAAGATCAACCCCTTCGTAGAGAATTTTTCCTCTTTTATAGAGGGCCGGAGGACTATCCAGGAGTTTTGTCAACGAAAGAGCGGTTACCGACTTGCCGCTGCCGCTTTCTCCGACAATGGCCACCGACTCCATTTTTCCAATGCCGAAACTCACCCCGGAGAGGGCCGGCTGCTCTCCCGAAGGAGTCAAGAAACTGACGTGAAGATCTTCTACCTGCAGAAGCATGGTTTTATCCTCAATGCATGCATAAAATATCACCCTCTTTTTGCCTGATACAGGCGAAACTTCGGGTCCACAAGGTCCCTTAGCACATCGCCCAGCATATTGAACGCTATAACCGTAATCAAAATTGCGACTCCGGGAGTCAACAGCCACCAGAAGTTCAACATGAAGACCTTCATATCCTGGGCCTGAGCGAGCATCAAACCCCAGGAAGAGGAGGGTTCTTGTATTCCAAGACCCAGGAAACTCAAGGCCGCTTCACCAAGAATATACCCGGGGATAGACAAAGCCGCCGACACGAGCAGGTAACTTGCCAAGTTGGGAAGCAAATGCTTAAGGAGAATGCGCAAGGAAGATTGACCGAGAACGACGGCGGCATCGACAAAAGTCTGTGAACGGAGGGAAAGGACCAGTCCCCTTATGACCCGTGCAAACCCTGACCAACCGATGAAGCTCAATATGATCACGATAAGAAAATAAACTTGGGCTGAGCTAAACTTAACCCCGAAGACTCCCCTTAAAGCCAGGAGTAAATACAAGCCGGGAACGGCCATGAGAAATTCCGTAAGCCGCATCACCACGTTGTCGAACCATCCCCCATAATACCCGGACAACCCTCCAATCAAAAGCCCCAAGACCAAGGTTAGGCTAACGCCGATTACCCCTATGCTTAAGGAAACCTGCGAACCATAAACAAGCCGAGAAAAAACGTCTCTGCCGGTGCTATCACTGCCCAAAAGATAAACCCGATCGGGTTTATCTACTCCGAAAAGATGGATATCCGCGGGGATTATGCCCATAAAGCGGTAGGAATATCCATGGATAAACCATTTCAAGGGAGAGCATTCCCCGGGTATCTCTTTATAGCTGGCAGAGGTCGGATCGACATTCCTGTAGCGAGCCACTTGCCACCGTCCATCCTTCCAGTATATCTTTGTCGGGGGATGGTAAGTCCTCTTAAGGTCTTGATCCGAGGGTTCGTAAGGAGCAAGAAAGGGAGCTAAAAACGCGGTCAAATAGAGAATAAGCAGAATAAAAGAAGAGAGCGCCCCCAGGGGGTGGCCTAAGACTTCTTTAATAAATGATCTTTTATCTTTCATGACGAACAACCCGTGGATCCACCCATGCCAATAGAATATCCGCTGCAAGATTACCGACCACGAGCAATACACAACTAAAGACGACCGATCCCAGGACGACAAATTGATCTTGTTTCATTAATGCCGAATAGATCAGTTGACCAATCCCAGGGTAATTCATTATGTTTTCGACCAGCAAGGATCCGCTCAACAACCCGGCAATGACGTAACCAAATGTGCTGATCAAGGGGTTGATGGCATTACGGAAAACATGCCTGAACATGACCAGGCTTTCCGGTAGACCTTTTGCCCTGGCCGTCAAGACATATTCAGCTCGGATCGCATCCAAGAAACTCCCTCTCATGATCCGCATCATGTTCGCTATCCCTCCCACGCTCAGGACAACCGTGGGCAGCACCAAATGATAAGCTATATCTAGCCACTGATCCAACGGGGAAAGAAAGGGATATTCTATGGATGTTAATCCGCCGATGGGGAACCATCCCGTTCTTGCAGCAAAGTAGACGGCCAATAGGGCGAGAAAAAATTCAGGGAAAGAAATCGAAATATAGGCAAAAAAAGAACTGAGCCGATCTATAAAAGAATCTTTATACATAGCCGCCAAAACCCCAACCGGTATGGCGATACACCAAGCCAGGGCCAAGGAAGAAAGATTCAACAACAGGGTGGCTTGGACCCTTTGCAAAAGCAATTCAATGACCGACATTTTGTAAGTCCAGGAATAACCGAAGTCCCCATGAATGACGTTCATCAACCAGAGCAAATAGCGTTCATACCAGGGCTTATCGAGACCGAATTTCTTTTCAAGAGCGGCAATCATTTCTGGACTGATATCCCTTTCGGCTTTCAGTGGAGTCAAGTAATTGGTTTGGGTCAAGGACATCAAGAAAAAAACCATGAAGGTCACCCCGAGTAAAAGGGGAATAAGGGCTAAAAGTCTGCGGATAATAAAAAGGATCATAATCCACTTGTAAAGAAAAAGAGGCTTAAAGCCCCCACTTGCAGATCAACGGCTAAAGGCTATGATAGAAAAAACTCTTGCATAATTTGAAATCAAACTCAATGTACAAGAAACTACCCTATGTCTTACTCATTGCTTTATTTCTTGGTTTAGGAATTATTATCGTGGCTTTTCTTTCTATCATCAATTTTTATCTTTCGAGTCAAGGCTTTAGAGATTTTCTCTCCCAAAAAATCCAAAACGTTATTCAGGTTAAAGGACAATTTAGCCCCATTTATATCCAAGGCAACAGCCTTTCCGCCCAAAAATACCAGGGTTACGGGGAACCTTCCAGTCCCATAAAAGAGATAGAGGCTAGTTCTATCGACTGCCAGCTTCTTTTGCGCAAGCTTTTCTCCAGGCTACTCTATATCCAAGAACTGAAAGTAGAGAATCTCCAAGTCCAATTCAAAGAACAGGATTTAACCACCCAACCGTCCTCCCCATCCCTTGTCCCTCCTTCAACCCTCAAAGAAAAGGAAGAAAAAACAGCTCCCTTTTACAAAAATTTTGTTCCCAGAAAAGTAGAATGGGGGCGGATCATCATCCAGAACAGCCTGATCAGGTGGCCTAAAAGCATTGCCGGGGGAGGAAGGCTAGAGAATGCCGCTCTTGAGCTGGACAAATCCGAAGGAACGGACATGTGGATAGGCCGGGGAACGGGAGGAAATCTTTATATCAGCAGCTACCCCCCTTTCAAAGTAAAGGAACTTTTTTTCAAGCTCTTTTCTGACCATTGTTACATCCAAAGGCTGGTTCTTCTCAACGAACAAAAGGGTGAAGTCGAGTTAAGCGGCCGGTGGAATTGGGAAAACAAGGAAAAAAACATCGAAATTCACTTGAAGGCCCTTCCCCTTCCCTTGTTCCTTCCCCCCTCCTGGAAAGGCAAAATCGACGGCAACCTCTACGGGAAAACTTTTTTGTGTGAATCCCGGAGCATGGAAACTTCCCTGGAAGGAGAGATCCATTTAGAAAACGGTCTCATTGGCGAACTGCCCCTGCTGGCCTCCTTGGCTTTATTTGGGACAAAAAATACTGTTCCCCTTGACTTGGCCAAGGCCGATCTTTTTGTGTCGAAGAGCAAAACCGAATTTAATCACATCACACTGGAGGCCAGGGGAAAAATGAAATTAGAAGGCCAAGTAGAAATAGAGGGAGATCAAATTCGAGGACAACTCTTGGCAGGACTAAACCCTAAACAACTCGAACTTTTACCCGGGGCCAAGCAGAAAGTTTTTGTCCAGGAAAAAGAGGGCTATCAATGGACAACGGTAAACATCTCAGGCTCTGTAGAGGATCCCAAAGAAGATCTTACCCCAAGATTAACGGCTGCTGCCGCGGCCGCACTAAAGGAAAGTGCAAGCCAAATACTTAAATCGACTTTGGATTTTTTAAAAAAAATCCAAACCCCTAACTCTTCTCCATGAAGGCCCACTTGAGGAGGCGGCGGCAATAAAGGATCTATCCCTCCCTGGGAATTTCTTTCCTGCGGCGATTTTTTTCTATCATGAAGCCCCGTTTACCTTGGTCAAGTTTTCCGGCCAACTTGTAGTTTATCCCGTAGCCTTCCAATTCTCGATCCAGGGCCGTATCTCCAGGACGGCCGCCTAGAGTTTTGCTGAAGTGCAAAGCCCCGTTGTATGAGAGGGCCAGGGAGCGGGAATTGTCCTTGGCGATCTTGTAGCGGTTCCTGCCCATCACCTTCTCTCTGCAGCTGATGAATCCAGGGATAAGGAATTCGGCCCCTGCACAAAAATCCTTAAAATCTCCCCATGTCCAATCCCTCAAGGGTAAACCTACACAGAAAATACGCATGGGATGATGAATCTCTAGCCCATGGAGAGGAGTGTTTTCGCCTGGAATATGGCGATCCCTGTCCGGAGAAAGGACATGATCAAAGATGTTCAAAAATTGGTCTGATACTTGGGAAATCTCATCTTTTCTTTGATCAAAAAGTTCCTTGTTTTCCCTTTCAAGATATTCCGTTAAAAAGCTTTTGAATCGGTCCCTAAGTTCCCTTTTTTCTTTTCCCAAAGGAAGGTTTTTCATCCGTTCCCGGTAGCGGTCCACTCCTGGCTGGAGCTCTTCCGGCAGCTTGACTTGAATATACAGCTCTCCCTCATCTATCGCCTTGAGTTGATCCGCCAAGGGCGAATCGATCCATAAAAACGCTTCCCTTTTCTTTCCTTCCGCCATTCCACCGTCAGGCGGCTTTGAGAATTTCCTTGCATTCCTTGTTTAAGAAAATCCGGTAATCTGCCAGCCCTGCGATTTCCCCTTGGATTTTTCTGACTTCGTCATCTCTCTCGTCTTTTTTTTTTCTTTAGGAAGTCGGTCGTCATTCTCCTAAAGGTGAAGGATCCGGTCCACGTAGGGCTGGAATTCGGGAGGAAGCTCGAGGGCTATCCCCCCTCATTTTCTTTTCGAAAGAGGTTTGGAAGCTGCTCGAGAAGAAGCTTCCAGTAGTCGTGGGGTTCGTTATTCTCATCACCGCAAGCATGCCTTTCCCCCACCAAGTGGACGGGGCCAAGCTTGGGTCTTTGCCAGGGGAAAAGGGGTAGCCCGTTTTCCCCGAAGATTTCCCGGAGAGCGGTCCATAAGACGGCAAGGTCGAGGAAGAGGGTCTTATTTTAATCTATAGGGATGGATTAAAGCAAAACGCTCCTTTTCCAATTCAGCCTCTCGACAAGAAGGATCTCTGTAGCCTTGATTTTCAGGTCTCTTCCCCCACCGATGCTTATCCTGTTTCTTATGCCGCTCATTTCTACTTCTCAGCCGCCTGCCAGGGAAACCTCTCCCAACTAGGCGTTTTTTCCCTATAATCTTTTCACCAAGCCAAGGGGAAGAGGAGATGAAAAAGAGAAACCCATTGAGGCTGTTATTTGCTTTTTTCTCCAACAATTTGCCACAGCGGCCCCTGTTTTCCCTCAACCACCACCTTTTCTTTCCTTGTGATTTTGTTATAGCTCACCAGGGCCACTACCGCCATAAAGATGAGAAGGATGAGAAAATCAAAAAGTCGAAGAATGAACCTGCTCATAAAAGTCGAGTATTTTGCCTCTCCAAGGCCTTAAGAAAAAGAAGGAGATAGCGGAATTTTAGCCCAGGCCTGAAGAGTTAAGCTGTAATAAAGGACGGTTTTGATTCGTTGTCAAACTTTAATATGGAACCATAAAAGGCTAAGCCCGGCTTTTTCGGATCGATCTTGATTTTTTCTTTGAACTTCTTTTCCTGTTCCTTTACATTGATTACCTTTTATTAAAAAGGTCTTTGCCGCTTGGATAAGCTGCAAGGAAAAGACATAAAGAAAATTTAAGGGGGAGGCCCTTTAATGGGATGAGCCAGCTAGCTTGCTCCCTTTTTTCACCAACCTGAAAGATGCAACCCAAAGAGGATCTAGCTGCAATTAAAGCTTTATTCGAAGAGAATGGTTCTTTTGTCATTCTTTCCCATTGCAGGCCCGACGGCGATGCCTACGGTTCGGCCATCGGCCTAGCACTCGTATTAAAAGGTATCGGTAAAAAAGTTGAAGTGTACGTAGAAGAAGGACTGCAAGAACACTTTCAATTTTTACCCGGCTCCTCGCTTCTTAAACCCACGCCCAAGGAAGCTCCAGGACCTTCTACAAAAATTATCCTTGTGGATTGTTCCAACGAGCGCCGCCCCGGTCTTTATTTCGAGTCCTGGCGTCGGAAAGCCGATCTGAATTTCGATCATCACATCGATAACACGCGATTTGCTTCCCTGAACGTGGTCGAGCCCCAAGCCTCCTCGACAAGCGAAGTGATCTTTAAATGCATCGAAAGGCTGTCGCTGCCCTGTTCGAAGGAGGCGGCCTCCAACTTTTACGTCGGGCTGCTGACCGATACCAACGGATTTTGTTTTCGCTCCTTGCTGCCGGAAACCTTTGAACTGGCGGCAAAACTGGTGCGGCTGGGCGCCGATCCCGAAGAGCTTTCCCTTCGTTCTTTTAGGAATTACCCCCTGTCCCGGTTTTTCCTGTTGAGAGAAGTTTTAAATCAAACCCAATTTGTAGAGAACGCCCAAGTCGCCTATTACATCCTTACCCAGGATATGTACCAGAGAACGGGATCGAGCCCTGGAGAATCTGAAAATTTTCTTTATTATCTTCAAATGGTCAATTCGGTCGCTGTTGCCTTCATGCTCGAAGAGCTTTCGCCCGTGCTCACCCGTTTAAGCTTGCGTTCTTCAAAACAGTTTGACGTGCGCACCGTCGCTTCCAAGTTTGGGGGAGGCGGGCATAAGCAGGCCGCGGGAGCACGCTTGAAACTGGGACTAAAAGACGCTCTAAAAGCCGTTTTATCTGAAATCCAGGCTTTGCTCAATTCAACATGCTAAAAACAACTCTTCAAGACACAGCACATGGATATAGACGGGGTATTACTGGTAGATAAACCTAAAGGCTTTACGTCCCATGACGTGGTCGATTTTGTAAGGAAAAAATTCAAAATTAAAAAAGTCGGTCATTGCGGGACCTTGGATCCCCTGGCTACAGGGTTGCTTGTGCTCGTTTTAGGGAAAGCCACCAAGATTCAAGATTTGCTCATGTCTGAAGACAAGCGCTACGAAGGGGTATTGCGGCTCGGGCAATCAACATTAACCCAAGATTCCGATGGGCAACTCGTCGAAGAAAAGCCCGTTCCCCCCCTTTCTTTGGAAGAAATTAAGAAAGTTTTTGATCGCTATGTCGGGGATTTTTACCAGGTCCCGCCCATGATCTCGGCTATCAAAAGCCATGGTGTGCCCCTCTACAAGCTGGCCAGGGAAGGAAAAGAAATCGAAAGGAAGCCCCGCCTCGTCCACGTTTACAGCTATGAGATTAAGAAATGGGATTCTCCCTTCATACATTTTGAAGTTGTTTGCGGAAAGGGATTTTACGTCCGCACCTACTGCCATGACATTGGGCAGGATTTGGGTTGTGGAGGGCACCTTTTTTCTCTAGTACGCCTCCAATCCGGAAATTTCAAGTTGAACCAGGCTCTTTCTTTTGATTTCCTTAATTCTTTAAAGAGCCCCGAAGAACTTTTAAACCATGTGCTTACCCTCCCCCAAGTCTCAAGAATCCGCAGGCAATGAAAAAGACGTTCCCTTGGCTGACGATCCTCAACAAGTAGAGGTCTTCTCCTTTTTTGCCCTTGGAGAAAATCCCCAAATAGAGAATATCGCCATAGGGGTTTTTGACGGTCTCCACCTGGGCCATCAGAAGATCCTAGAAAGACTGCTTTCCTTGGGCACTGCGGAAAACTGCCTTGTTTTAAGCTTCGATCCCCACCCCTTGGCGGTTATTTCCCCCGAGCAGGCTCCCCCTTCACTGCTTTCCCTATCCCAGAAAAAAAACCTCCTCCATTTATACGGGATCAAGCATATCCTGTTTGTTCAGTTCGATCAAAGATTGAGGCAACTTCGAGCGGAACTCTTTTTAATCACGCTGAAAAAAATCTTTCCAAGACTGCGAGCTGTCGTCGTGGGCGAAGATTTTCGATTTGGCTTGAATGCCGAGGGCAACGTGGCTTTCTTAAAGGAAAGGGGAAGAAATTTAAGGGTTCAAACCGTGGTTGTTCCTCCTTTAATCCGATACGGAGAACCGATCTCCAGTACAAGAATCAGAAAAGCGATCGTCCAAAGAAACTTCTGGCTTGCCTCGGAGCTGCTCGGCCGCAGTTACAAAATCGAGGGATATGTTGCGGCGGGACGGGGTGCAGGCAAGGAAATAGGCTTCCCGACAGCCAATCTCGAGGGCATTGCCCAGCTCCTGCCTCCTCCCGGGGTATACGGCTGCCAAGTTGAATACAAAAATGAATTTTTTTTCGGCGTTGCCAACTACGGTCGAAGACCAACAGTACAGGATGGGGGGGAGCTTGTGCTGGAAGTTCATCTCCTCAATTTCAGTGGAGATCTCTACGGTGAGAAACTTTCCCTGTTCAACTTCCAGTTCCTGAGGGAAGAAAAAAAATTTCTTTCCTTACCCGAGCTTAAATCGCAGATAGAAAAAGATATCCAGAAAGCAAAGGAATTTTTTATGCCGAAGTTCTTTTAATTATCCCAAAAGGGCTTTGGCCGTAGCCTGGGTTATGCTAAAAAAAACCTTGCCCCTCTCTCATGTTCAACCCTGCTAAAATCCCTACCCTTGTATTTTGGGTCCGGCTTTCAAAGGTCCTCATCCTTTTGTTCTTTTCCCTTTATTTTCTCTTGACCGCTCTTGATAATGTGCTGGACTACGAAGCCAACTTCCAGTTTGTCCATCACATCTTGTTCATGGATTCCATTCCCCAAGGCTCTCCCCTTCACTCTCGCGCCTGGAAATCCCACAACCTGGAGCTTCTCATCTACAACTGCCTTATCGCGTGGGAGGGAAGTTGCGGGAGTATCCTTTTTTGGGGCACAGGACTGCTTTTTAAAAACCTTTTTAGATCGAGGGAGGATTTTCATCGTGCCAAAAGCTGGGGAACCATCGGCCTTTTTCTTGGACTTTGTGGATGGCTCTTTTTTTTCATTCTTGGAGGGGGGGAATGGTTCCAGATGTGGAGGAGCCCGGCGTTCAATGCCTTGCCCCAAGCTTTTAGAATGGCTATTTTAACCCTGGTTTTTTTCTTTTTCTTTGTGCAACCCGAACCCGAAGAGAACCGCTTCCTTCAGATGTAAAATTTTTTTACAAAAAAATTTGACAACTCTTTTTTAAAAGAATATTCGCTAGCAAGAAAACGAAATCCCTGGCAATGGAGTTTGCCGTCCCGCCGGTTCGAAGTACTTGGGAAAACCTCCTTTCTTGAAAAGAAAGGCTGATAACTCCTACTTCAACAACCTGGGATGCAAACAGATGAAATTCATACGAAGGGGCAAGCCAAAAAAAGTTATCCTCCTTCCCTTTTTGCACGGCCCTCCTCCCCTCCTTCTTCTTTTCTCCCCATGGATTTTGGGCTCAACTTTTATTAGCCTCGTGGGCTGTTCGGTCGGTCCCGATTACAAGCCTCCCAAGCTCGAGGTTCCCCAAAACTGGAAATGGGGAGAACAAAAACCCGATCCCAAAGGCTCCCATTCCAGGGAAAAGCCGCAAATCGAAGAGAAAAAAACAGCCTGGGGAGGCAATGACCTGCAAGGCGAAGAAAATATAAAAAGAGCGATTGAAGAAGCCAGGAAAAACCCGGGAAAGTGGAAGTTGGCTGCCCCCAAGGATTTCGTCAAAAAAGGGCAGTGGTGGAAGATCTTCAACGATCCGGTCCTTGATCAACTCGAAGCCGAGGCCGAAGTAGCAAACCAACAGATTAAAATGGCAATGGCCAACGTCATTGAAGCCCGTGCAGGAGTAGGAGCGGCCTTAAGTGCTTTTTTCCCCCATACCAATTTCACTCCCAGCTACCAGCGCTGGAAACTCAAAACCCATCTTCCCTGGCTTCCTTTCATTTTGCCTGAACCTATTTTTTCCACCGTTCCCTTGCTGGGCCAGAATGGCATCCCTATCCCTTCGGGCTCCATCATCGGATCGACCCAATACTATGGTTTTCAGCCTACCCTGAACATGTGGCAGGTCTACCTTAACTCCAACTGGGAACTCGACATATGGGGGAAATTAAGAAGGCAGCTCGAAGCGGCCAAGGCCGAGGCTCAAGCTTCGCAAGCCGAACTGGAAGGAATGAAACTGACGATCCATGCCGACGTGGCCCAGGCTTATTACCTGTTGCGATATATCGACAGCCAGCTCGAAGTCATGGAGCGGATGATCCATGTTTACGAAGACAACCTGAAAAGAGTTGAAATTCGGTTCAAAAGCGGGCTATCCAACGAGTTGGATCTAGCCAGGGCAAAAACCGATCTTTCCCGGATAAAAGCACAGTATATAGCCCTGGAAAGCCATAGGGCGAAAGTAGAAAACTCCATTGCCCGGCTCCTGGGCCAACCCGCTTCAACCTTCCATTTTCCAAGGAAACCCCTTAAAGAAGATCCTCCTCATGTTCCCCAAAGTCTACCCTCGGACATTTTAGAGCAAAGGCCGGATATAGCCCAGGCTGAAAGGGAAATGGCGGCGACCAACGCCATGATCGGGGTAGCCTATGCCGCTTATTTTCCCTCGGTCAATCTCAATGCTTATTTTGGTTTTTTCAATACCGACTTTGGCCAGCTCTTTACCTGGCCTTCCAATTCATGGATTTATGGACCTTTAATCGATCTGCCGATTTTTGAAGGCGGCCGATTATTGGCCAACTTGATGCAGGCCCGGGCGGCGTATGAAAAAGCGGTTGCTTCCTATAGAGAAACCATTCTTTCGGCGTTTGAAGAAGTAGAAAATGCTTTAATAGGCATGCGGTTGCTGGAAGAAGAGCAAAAAGTCGAAGACGAAGTGGTAGCCTCCGCAAAAAAACAGTATGACCTGGCCCTAGACAGGTTTCAAAGAGGTCTTTCCCATTACATCGAAGTCGATACCACCGAAAGCGTCTGGCTTAATGCCATACTTACGGATATCGCCTTGCGCGGGGAAAGATTCATCGTCAGGATTGCCCTCATTCGAGCCTTTGGTGGAGGATGGGCGGACAGTTCAATGAAAAAACCATCCTTCCAACAAAACCAGTCCAAAAACTGATCAAAAATGCAAAGAAAAGAGAACTTTTGAGTTGAAAATAAATCAATCCAAGCTTATAAAAAAAACAGCTTACTCTTATTGGGCGATGGGGCTCGCCGACCGTTAACCGCCGTTCTTTTCAAAGAAGGCTGATAGCTCCTACCTCTAAACTAAAAAAAACAATGAGAATGGGGCGGAAAACGGTCAACTTTAGAATCAATTTCAACTCCTTCTTTTTTTTCTTTTCCTTGTTCCAAGGGAAAGGGCTGGGTTTTAGCCACCGGCAATGAATAATTCCCCTAAACTTTTTCTTCTTTTCAGCCTCTATTTTATCCTCCAGTGTTTCTGTTTTTTTCAATCCGGCTCCTATACCGACATCATTCCCTATGCCACGGCTGAACTGGGACAAAGCCAAAGCCATGGAGCATGGACCAATGGATTTTTCTTCCTGGGGCAAGGTCTCGGACTGTTGATGGCCACCCCTCTTAGCCTTCGCTACGGAAGAAAAAAAACGGTCCTTTTCTTTTCTTCTTTTCTTGCGGCCAGCAGCCTTTTCTGCGCATGGGCCCCTGATTTCTACCTATTTTTGGGAGGACGATTCCTGCAAGGCCTCAGTTGTGGCCTGCTGATCATCAACTCTCAAAGCCTCATGTTTGAAAATACCCCTGATCCATGGAGGGTATTTCCCTTGATGCTCGGGGCCGTGGCCAGCGTTCTTCCTTTTACGATCGGGCCCTCCCTCGGCGGCTATGGCAAAGAGTATTGGGGAAGGGAAGCAAGCAGTTGGAGATATTGGTTCTATGGAACTGCCCTTCTCTTTGTCATCCTTAGCTTTCTTTTCCACATCCTGTTTAAAGAAACCGAAGCGGTTGCAAAAAAGAAGCCCTGGGATTGGGCAGGATTTATCCTTCTTTTTCTAAGCCTGGGCGCTGCACAAACGATTTTCAACATGGGGGATGATTACGAGTGGTTTATTTCTCCGATTATCAAGTTTTTATTCCTGTTGGGGATCGGTTGTCTTCTGAGTCTTTTTGTCGTGGAATTGAACCGGAAAAACCCTTTTATCCCGGTTCGGCTTTTTTTAAGAAAAAATTTTTTTATCGGCTCCCTATGCTTAACGGTTGGCTTTCTCTTTTTTTACGGCCTATGGACAACGCTCCTTGTCCGGCTTCAAAACCAAAACCTTTTCCCTCCTCACCGGGCGGGAACCCTTTTTGTGGGCATGGCCCTGTTTTCTACCCCAATCTCTTTCCTCCTTCCCAGGCTTGCGGGGAAAATGAGAAGTCCTCTCTATGCTTTCATCGTATTCGTTCTCCTGGGTGTTCTATACACCTGGATGGGATATTTCGACTTCTACCAGAAAAGGTGGTTTTGGATGCAGTCCCCCTTGATTTTTGTTATCCAGGGAATCGCCTTAGGCCTTTTTTTTATTCCCCTGACAAACCTGATCATTTCAGGCCTTTGCCCTAAAAACCAACTCCAGGCCATTGAACTTTCCAGCAGCATGCGGATCATCGGCCAGGGCTGGGCTTCCCCGATCATCGGTACGATCCTCTACCACCGGATCGTCTTTCACAAGATGCGCCTGGATGAATGGTTGCATGCCGGCCATCCCTACTTGATGGAGTATTATTCAAAGTTCAAAGAGCAAGGAATCGGTAGAGAAATAGCTTTAAAAATTCTCGATCAATCCGCCCTCTCTCACGCCTTTATCCTGAGCCTCAACGACGCCTTTCGATTTTGCGGAATCGGTTTCCTTGTTTTATCCGGAGTAATCCTATTGGCCAAAGAACGACGAGATCAAATCTAGCATGAAAATGCCGGGAAATGAGAAAAAAAGAAACATTTTTTTTTCTTTCCTTCTTGGGAACAAAGAAAGGATAAGAAATAAGGGGAGTTTCCAGCGCCTATTCCAAGTCCTATGGCGCTCTTGGAAAAGGGATCTTTTTTCTTTTGCTTTCAATAAATACCGCCCTTTTTTAGTTTTTTTCCTGATCCTTTGCCTTGTTGCCCTATGGTGGTTTTTCTTTACCGGCCGCTGGGTTGCAACCAACGATGCCTACGTGACGGGTAATGTCATTCCCGTCAAGGCCCAGACATCAGGAAGGGTAGTAGAGGTTCTCGTCGAATCCACCCAGTTTGTCCAAAAAAACCAACTACTCGTCCGGTTGGATTCACTCAAACAACAGGTCGCCTTTGAAAGCGCCCAACACAACCTGGCCATGGCGGTGCGCAGGGTGGAAGATCTCTTCAATAAAGCTAGATCCCTCCGCCATAAAATAGCGGCACAAAAAGCGATCCTGGGCCGACAGCGTTACGACCTCGGACTTTATTCCTCGGGAAGCAAAGCGGGGGTCGTTTCCGTTCAAGATGCCGTGGATGCACAATGGAAAGTGGCGGAAATCGAATCGACGATCAGGCAACTCGAAGATGAACTGCGATCAACGGAGGCTTGGATCCAGAAAACGACGATTTGGGACAACCCGATTGTGCTTAAGGCTGCCGTGGAACTTAAAGATGCCTACCTGGCCTTGTACCGGTGCCAGATCGTAGCTCCAGTAGCCGGTTACATAGCCAGGAGATCTGTCCAGGTTGGAGATGAAGTAAGCCCCGAAAAGTTGCTCATGTCCGTGGTCCCCTTGGACTATTACTGGGTGGTAGCCAATTACAGGGAAACAGAGCTGAGAAGGATCAGGCCCGGTCAACCGGTTAAAATAAGAGCGGACATCTACGGGCGGCATTACCTCTACCATGGAATAGTCGAAGGGATCGAGCCGGGTTCAGGAACCGTTTTTTCCCTTTTACCCCCGGACAACGCCACGGGCAACTACATTCACGTTGTCGAAAGGGTGCCTGTAAGAATAAAACTCGATCCCACAGAACTGCGCAAACATCCCCTGAGGCTTGGCTTATCGGTTGTAACCAAGGTCAACGTATCCTACCAAGGGCAGTCGGTTCTCAAACCGCTGACGGAAATTCCGCCCGAAGCCAAGAAAACCGATTACAGCTCTCCCTATTTTACCGAAGAACTCGCAGGGGTAGATCATTTAATCAAGTCGATCATTGAACAAAACCGCTATTCTCAAGACCAAGCTGAAAACCCAAACCAAGCCGAAAATTCTTTGAGTCAAAAACAACAGGAAATTTTTCCTTCCCCACCCTCCAACTGACCCCTCTTTTAGGTCCAGTCTTAGCCCGTTTTTAGGTTTTTTTTTTTTGAGCGTTATCTCCCTATACCGATATATTTAGAAGGGCTAAAAAATGACCTTAGAAAAAATCCTCGTCGGTTATGACGGATCGGAGAAAGCCAAGAAAGCTTTAAGCTTGGCTTTGAAAATGGCCAAGGCCTGGGGATCAAAAATCACCGTCCTTGCCGTCAGCCATCCTCCCGAATTTGATCAAGACACCCAATTTGATCTCGAAAGGAGGAAAATTGTTTCAGAACTGAAATGGGCAATGGAAAAAGCGGCGGAAGAAAAGGTCGAGGTGGAGATAAAAACAACCATGGGGGATCCTGCAGACAACATTATCCGGCTGGCCCGTGAAGGAAAATTCGATCTTGTGGTATTGGGTCGAAGAGGACTTTCCAGGATCGGGTACTGGCTGACGGGCTCCGTTTCCGAACGGGTTCTTCGTCATAGCCCCTGCTCGATCCTGATCGTCGAATAATCGCCCTGTCCGATTCGCCCGGGAACTTATGGGTTAAAACGTTTCCCCCCGTTTGCCGTTTTTTTTGCCGTTTATGCCCAAAGAGTGAAGGAGCGGTTTTAAGATTTTCTTCCGATAAGAAGATCCATGTCTTGAATAGGTAAAAAAGGGATGATCTCCCCCCCGCTCCTCATCGGCTCGAACAAGCCAAAAAAATCTAAACGTTTTTCCAAGAACAATTTCTTCATTAAAACATTAATTTTATTGAACAGGATTTCGTTATCTTTTATAATTGTTATAACAAGGAAGTGCTTATGGAAGAAAAAATATCGATTATCCTTTTTTCAGGAACCGTAGATAAGCTTCTTGCCGCAGCAACAATCGCTTCCGGTGCCGCAGCGATGCAAAAAAAGGTGCAGATTTTTGTTACCTTTTACGGGCTTTTAGCTTTTAAAAAAGATGATTGGAAAACCAATAGGCGGCTGAGCAAGGATTTTGAAGATTTTGCCACCGAGGCCCTAAAAGCGATGGAAGCTAAGAAAGTTCCCAGTTGGCTGGATACTTTGAAGGGAGCCATGGAAATTGGGGATGTTACCGTTCATGCCTGTGGGCTTACCATGGATCTTTTGGCGATTAAGCTTGAAGATCTGGAACCCGTGGTAAGTGACATCGTCGGGGTAGGCACTTTTATCGAAAATGCATCGGGAGGCCAAATTCTCTTTCTCTAACAGGAGGTGATTATGGAAGGCATTAAGATTACCAAAGAAGTGGATGCGCGAGGGAGTTTTTGCCCTGGACCCTTGATGGAAATGATCAGGCTTATCCGGTCCGCAAACGTGGGAGATGTCGTGGCCGTGATTTCGGGAGATGAAGGCACAAAAAAAGATCTTCCCGCGTGGATTAAAAAGGCCAAGCATGAACTCATTGCCGAAGAACCCCTTGAAGGCGGGGCCACGCGTTTCATCTGCAAAAAACTCCACTAAGTCGAATCGATTGAGAGGTGTGCAATGGCAAAAAAAGTCGTGATTTTGGGTGGAGGGACAGGAGGTTCTATCGTCGCTAATATTTTGGCGAGGTCTTTAAAGAGCCAAGAGGCGGAAATAACGGTCATTACCGCTTCCCCTCTCCATGTCTATCAACCTTACCAGCTTTACATTCCTTTCGGTTATCAAGATCCCAGGAAAATTGCACGCTCTGAACGATCCCTTTTGAACCGGAGGGTTTCCCTCGTAATTGACCCCGTCGAACAACTGGACACGAAAAACCGGCAAGTCGTGGGCCATTCCAAGAAAACCTATCCTTACGACTACTTGGTTATCGCCACGGGCTCCGTTGTCGATGAACAGCAGATAGCCGGCTTTAAAGAAGGTGCCGATCATTTTTATACCCCCGAGGCGGCTTTTGCACTCTATGAGAAGCTTCAAAATTTCAACGGGGGAAGGATCGTGGTCGGCATCGGAGGGTTACCATACAAGTGTCCCGTCGCTCCCATCGAGTTTACCTTCATGCTGGAAGAATACTTGACGAAAAAAGGACTTCGCCAGCGCACGGAGATTATCTATACCTTTCCTCTCAACGATGTTTTCAATATCAAGACGGCCGCGGATTTCATCCGCAGTGATTTTGAAAAACGAAATATCAAGACTGAACTTTTCTTCAACCTGGCTGAAGTCCATCCTGAAAAAAAGGTGGTGGAGAGTTTAGAAGGCACCGAGCTTCCTTACGATCTACTCGTCATGACTCCTCCCCATAAAGGAGCGGCTTTTCTAAGGGGACACGAAATCGCGGATGCCGATGGATGGATAAATACAGACAGGCATTCGCTTAAAGTATCAAGTCTAGAAAATGTTTGGGCCCTTGGAGACACAACCAATTTGCCGATAAGCAAGGCGGGCAGCACGGCCCATTTCCAGGCTCCTGTTATTGCAAGCCAAATATGCTCGGCCCTTAGGCAGGCTAGCGCAGAAGAGGGGAAAAACCGTTACAACGGGCATGTTGCCTGTTTTATCGAATCGGGGTATGGAAAGGCCACCATGCTTGATTTCGATTATGAACACCCGCCCCAACCTCCACCCCCTTCCGAGTTTATCCATTTTCAAAAACAAGCTCTTAACAAATTTTACTGGTATCTTATTCCCAAGGCGATCATCTAAAACAAGGAAGCCTGAGCTGGACTTAAAGACCCGCAGGGCCTTGTTGAGTTTTTTTGTAGGCAGTCGCATCAAGAGATCCCCCCTGGGTTTTTTGGTAGCCTTGGCGGGCTATCGGGGATGCTTTCCTATTCTCACTTTATAAAGGTTCAAGTTCTTTTTCCCCGCCTCCAACAAAGCCGCTCCAGAAAAAGCTCGAAGAGGAGGGATAAAACTCTAGCCAAGCCCGGTGTTCTATCCTCCCAGCAAGGTCCAAGCGAGAGTCCCCGCCAGGCCCCTTTCATTGTTGGATAGAACCCTACTGGGAAGAATCCCCCTGGGAAAGCTGGTCCCGTCGTTTTTTAAAAAGCTTTCTTTCCTTGGCTTTCCCCAGTGCGTCAAAAGGGGAACATAAACGGACTCAAGCTTACCTTTTTACCGCCTCTATCCATTTAACGATGTCCAAGTAGATGTTTTCTTCCCTGGTGATCCGAAATCCGCTGTTGCGAACGGCTGACACCGTATCCCTGTTCAAATCAGGGCCAAAGCGTCGAGACAGAGGGGTAAGGAGATCAAGAAGGATACCCAGGGGACCTATGCGACTCCTCACATGCTCGAAAAGATAGAATTTCCCATCGGGTCGCAATACCCGGTAAATTTCCCTCATTCCTTGAAGAGGGTCGGGAACAGAACAAAACGTGCAAACGCTAAGAACGGTGTCGAAAGATTCATCGGGGAAATCCAAGGCACAGACATCGGCTTCCTTGAGTTCGATGGTCCCCGGGAAACATTGCGCTTTCAATGCTGCCCTTTCAAGCATTTTTGGACTGATGTCGATGGCTACAATTTCTCCATCATGGGGTAAAAAGCGGAAGTCCTTGCCCGTACCCGCACCTACGAGTAGAGTCTTTCCCCTTACTTTTTGAAACAACCTGTATTTAAACGGGGAAAAACGTTGATCATCGGCCCAAGTAATCCAATCGAAAAAACGACTGGCCAGGTCCCACTTTTCTCGGACCTGCCGTGCTTGAGGACGGCTATTCATCTCCATTTTTCCTTTCTCCCTGTAAAACTCGATCATAAATATGAAAGCCAGCCACGACGAGCGCTCCGAATAGAGCGCCAACAAAGAGCGCTTCATGAAGAGACCGGGAACCGGCTCCCATCGAATCCCTCATGGCAAAGAGCATACCTCCATACATCCCGATCATTGAGCCCGGGACCATGGTTTGAAACATTCCCAGCAGTGGAGCGAGGAAAAACCCAATCCCTAAGTGGAGGAGCATCCCTACGGCCATTCCCAGGATCATGGCTAAAACCATGTCCACTCCCGGAGACACGACAAGTCGCACTGCCCACGCCACAAGGACTCCCGTAAGTATCCCCCCAATATAATCCCCTATAACAAATCCTACCGGGTTGAGCCGTTTTGAAGAGGAGAAGTTTTCCTTATCTTTCATCTTTTTTATCCATGTTGAGCATTTTCTTCGATTTCCCCGGCTAATAGGCCATATACGAGGAGATCTTCATAAATGCCCCTGACCTTAAGATGTTTTCTTAAACAACCCTCGAACTTCATCCCGAGTTTCCGTATCATACTTACAGACGGGGCATTGCGGGCCAGGCAGTAAGCAGAAACTTTATTCAGCTTTAATTTTTCGAATGCATAATCGATCACCGCCCGGCAGGCTTCAGAACCATATCCTTTGTAGCGGTAAGGCTTGCCGATCCAACAACCGATTTCAGCTCGATCATGATTGGGCTCAAAAAAAAGGATCACCGCACCCACCAAAACAGGTTGCTCCCTGGAAATGATAGCCAAGCTCAAAGTCTCTCCTCTTTCGGTCATAGCCCTGTGTTCTTTAAGCCATGATGGAGCCTTTTCAGGGCTTTCCGGATAAGTGATCGGTCGCGTTCCCCAAGAGGCATCCGGATCTCCCGAGAGTTCTACAATGCTTTTCTCGTCACTTTCTTCAAAAGGCCTGAGCCAGACTCGTTCAAGAACAAGCGGAAAGATCACCGTTTCAATCGGTTAAAAGCAATCGTTTCAAACAAAGAAAAACTACTTGATTTTTTCAACCCTGCCACCGTTTTTTGTGGTAATTTTTTTCCACCTCCATTTTTATATAAAGGAGACGAAAAGAGAAGGAAATAAAGGCTGAATCCATCCACAGAGAGAGTGTCATGATAACCATTGGCGAAATTCGAGAAACTCTTCTATTAATGGCGAGCATTGCAGCCCGCAATCTCCAACTTGCTCTCAAGGCTTTAATAGAACGCAATGATGCCTTGGCCCAAAGCGTCATCAAGGGAGATGAAGATCTCGATACCCTGGAAATTAAAATCGACGATCAGATCATCACTTTTATTGCTACCCATAGCCCGGTAGCGATTGACTGCCGGCTGGCTCTTGTCGCTTCAAAAATTTCCAGTGATCTTGAACGCATTGGAGACCAAGCGGTCACGATTTCTCGGATCGCCCTTCAACTCAATGAAAAACCACCCCTTAAATCTTTTTTCAACATCGACAAGATGGCCGAAATCGCCAGAAAAATGTATCAAGAAGCCATCGATAGCTTTATTTCGGGAAACCCCAAGGAAACATTAAGCGTGGTCCGGGAAGACAAAATCGTGGATCGAATGAACAAGGAACTTTTTAGCACCCTTGTAAAAATCATGAGGGAAGATCCCGATGCCATTCCTCAAGGGCTTAATCTCATGCTCGTTTCCCGGGCTATAGAACGAGCAGCCGATCACGCCAAAAACATCGCCGAAGAAGTCTACTATCTTTATAGGGCAAAAGACATACGCCACAAGACCAGCCTCATCAATGTCAAAAAGGCGACGGGAGAAGAAAGCTAACCGTTTTTTTTTGCGATCAAAGGTAAATCCACCGATGCCAGAGGAAAAGGAGAACCAAGCAAAGCAAGAGGAAGAGTAAAATAAAGTTTCTTCGATCTTTTCTTTTCTTGGCTCTATGAGCAAAAGCCGAGGAATAAAGCTCGGCTCTCAATAAGTATTCTTTAACTTCTTCTTCGTTTTTTTCCATGGGCGTTTTTTTGCGGTTAGTGGATCATTTTTTTAGAACCCATATCACCAAGCCTGCAATGAGCACTAAAATCAAGGGCAGGGAATAGGCAAATCCACTCAAGACCTTGTTCCAAAATTGGAAGGGAACTTCCTCTTCCTCTTCTTCTTCCTCATCCAGTTTTTCTTGGTTAACCCCTAACTTGTCTCGATATTGAGTGTAGATAGATTTTGCCTGTTCGACCGTGACCAGGGCCTTGTTCAGTTCATCCTCGAGGTTCATCGGATCCCAACTCGAAGGCTGAATATTTTCTATTGCCTTGAGCTGCTCGCTAAATTGGGAATGGATGGTTTCGATTTCCTCAAGCTGTCTTTTTAACTCCCCGGCCTGTCTTTCAAGCAGGACAAGGCCCCTCGTCAACAAATCCACGGTCGTTTTGTGACCTTCCTCAAAAGTCCTCTGTTTTTGTCGAAGCTCTTCGAGCTGCTTTTTTTGACGCTCAATCTCTTCCTTTCTTCTCTCCAGGTCGAGAAGGATTTCTTGAGCTTGCTGAACTTTTATGTTCAAATCATCCAAGGAAAAACGATTTTCGTCGTCCTCGCTCACGGCCGCCTCCATAAGATGTAGACTTCGAGAATAATCTTACAAGGACTTTTCCTAAAGATCAAATAAGGCATTCGATTCTCTATCCAAGTACAACGTAGTATTATCTTTTAATCCTAGGGCTGTCAAAAAGAATAAACAGATTTAATCGTTTTATTCTTTTCCTATTTTTTTCTTTGTCCAGGAGTCCAAGCAACAGCCTCTTTTTTGAAAAGATATCCCGACGATAAATGTCCTTTTTATCCCATTGAAAAACAACCGGGTTGCGCTACAATGGAGTTGTGTCGAGCTCAACTCCTCCTGTTCCCCTCGTTACCTTCCTTTATAAACACCATATCGAGCTTGGAGCACACATGGGGATGTTCGCCGGTTGGTGGATGCCCATCTATTATCATTCAGCCCTCGTGGAACATAGAGCCGTAAGGGAAAATGCAGGGCTGTTCGATCTTTGTCATATGGGGCAATTTTTCGTCGAAGGACCGAAAGCCACCGAATGGCTTAATAGCATTGTGACAAACGATTTATCGGTTTTAAAAGACGGCCAGAGTCAATATAACCTGCTGTTAACAGAAGAGGGAGGAATTATCGATGATCTTCTCCTTTACCGTATTTCTTCCACCGCCTATCTCCTTGTTGTCAATGCCAACGCTGCCGAAAAAGATCACCATCTACTCCGGCTCCTCTTGCCCCCAGAGGGAGTCAGTCTCATTGACAATCGGCAGAAATGGGGCTGTATAGCCATCCAAGGACCCCAATCCTGGAGCATTCTTCAAAGAGTTTTTTCGATCGATCCCCTCCCCAAGCATACTCTTAGAAAAATCATTTTCGAAAAACAGTTCTTGTACATCGCCAGCACCGGGTACACGGGAGAGCCGGGAGCTGAATTATTTTTTCCCGGCTCGATCGCATCTGCCCTATGGAATAGACTTCTTGAAGAAGGCAAAAAAAACGATGCCCTCCCTTGCGGCCTGGCGAGTCGAAACATTCTCAGGCTTGAAGCTTCCCTTCCTTTAAATGGCACCGACCTTAGGGAAGACAAAAATCCATGGGAAGCCGGGTTGTCCAAGGCGGTGTGCTTATCGAAGCCCTCTTTTTTTCCAGGGAAAACTGCTCTCCTCCGGCTCAAGGACACTTTTCAAGATCTTCTCGTCGCCTTTGTAGCCGTTTGTGAGGGCTGCCCACAACCCAAAACCGGGTCTCCCATTTTTTCCATGGGTGAAAAAAAAGGCGAGGTCACCAGCGGGGTATGGTCCCCTTCGTTGGGCCGCATGATAGGGATGGGATATATCCTTAAATCCCATGCCAGGGAAGGCACCCCTATTGAAATAGAGATCAGGGGCAAGTATCATCCTTTCCAAGTTCAGAAAAAACCTCTTTACAGCAAAAGGAGTCCCCGGTCATAGTCAAGTTTCGTGAGTTAGGTTTCTACTATGAATATTCCAAGCGATCGGTTGTACACGGACACCCATGAATGGGTCAACGTCAGTGGTGATGTGGCCACCGTGGGCATTACCGAACATGCTCAAAGGGAACTATCGGATATCGTCTATATTGAACTTCCCAAGGTAGGAGAACGTTTTAACCAGAAGGCGGTGGTCGGGGTTGTCGAATCGGTAAAAGCGGCAAGCGATCTTTACGCCCCGGTCAGCGGTGAAATTTTAGCCGTGAATACCCAGTTGGTTGAACAACCCTCTTTAATCAATAGCAACCCCTATGGAGAAGGATGGATATTCAAGATGAAAATGACCAACCCCGATGAACTTTCCTCCCTTAAGGATGCCGAAGCTTACCAGGAATTGTTACAAGATAAGGAATGAATTCTAAAGGGGGGGAGTACCTAGCTCTACAGAGAACCAACAAGCTTGATTATTTTCTCCCCAGCTCCAAGATGATTGACAAGAATAACGATTTTCTTTTGCTTACAATGGTTACTGCCGCCAAGGCAAAGGAGGAGAGCCTGCTTTTGGATAGCCTTGACTCTAACAGGACAGCTGAGGGCAATCCAAGGAATAGGCCAAAAGACCGCTTGGTCTTCCCCTTTCATGGACGTCTCCGTTCCCTGGACAGGGAAGGCGGATATCTCCCAAAGAAAAGGACCGGGGAGAGCAAAAGTCTCCGGTGCCGGCTGCAAGAGATCCCTTTTAGGAGATCGGTTTGCCTAGAAGAAAAACAGTTTCTCCCTATCTTCGGAGGGGGGAAAGATTCCGCAGGAGCCGATGATTTCAGGGATGAGCCTACCCCTTCGGATGGAAGCAAGCGGGGAGTCCCTGCAGATGCCGATCATGGGATTGCCGTCCCTGGCTTCATGACTTGCCCGGCAAGGCCGCAAGGCTTTCCAGGGGGACGGAGCGGCCAGGGCCATCTTGGTCCTTCCCGTGATGAAACCATGGCAAAAAGGATGACTTCAGCCGGCGGGCTACGGCCTTGAGCCCGATCTTGGACATAGTCGTAAGAATAAAAGGATGAGATCATACCATGGATTCCTTCATAAAAAGACATATCGGTTCTTCTGAAGAAGAAATTCAACAGATGCTTGAATTTCTCCGGCTCAAAAGCTTGGATGAGTTGATTGAAAAAGTCATCCCTTCTTGTTGCCGTACTTCTACCGGACTTCATCTGCCCGATGAAGCTTCAGAAGAGGAGGCCTTGAGAGAACTCAAGCAAATCGGCTCCGAAAACAAGGTTTTTCGCTATTTCATCGGGATGGGCTTTACAGAAACCCTTTGTCCCAGCGTCATTCGGCGCATGGTATTGGAAAACCCCGAGTGGTACACTCCCTATACCCCCTACCAGTCAGAAATCTCGCAAGGCCGGCTAGAAGCCTTGTTAAACTTTCAAACCTTGGTCAGCGATCTGACCGCCCTGCCTGTAGCCAATGCTTCACTTCTGGACGAAGCCTCCGCCTGTGCCGAAGCCATGCTCATGTGCAACAGGCTTTCAGCAAGTAACAACCGGAAGAAGTTTTTCCTCTCCAAGGATTGTCATCCCCAGATCCTTTCCGTGATGGTTACCCGTTCTTCTCCCCTGGGAATAGAGCTCGTGATCGAGGATTGGCAGAAGGCAAAAATAGATGAGAGCTTTTTTGGGGCATTGGTGGCTTACCCCGATACCCAGGGAAGAATTTTCGATTACGGCGGATTTTGTGAAGAACTCCACCGGAAAGGCTTGGTTGTGGCCGTCAACACGGATCTGCTGGCCTTATGCCTTTTCAAGGCTCCTGGAGAGTTTGGTGCAGACATAGCGGTAGGCTCTGCCCAAAGATTCGGGCTTCCCCTTTCCTTTGGAGGTCCCCATCCCGCGTTCATCGCGGCAAGAAAAGGAATGGAAAGAAAGATGCCCGGCAGGATTGTCGGCGTTTCCAAGGACGCCTTCGGCAATCCGGCCTTAAGACTTGCCCTCCAGACGCGAGAACAACATATCCGCAGGGAAAAGGCCACGAGCAATATCTGCACCGCCCAGGTTCTTCCCGCGGTTGTCGCCTCGATGTATGCGGTTTATCACGGTGCTGAAGGACTAAAAGCCCTAGCCAAGAAGATCCTTTCCTACAGCTATTACCTCTACCGGCAGTTTTCTTTTTCGGGGTTTTCCCCTTCTTCCTTCCCGTTTTTTGATACCCTCAAAGTTCCCCTCAAAAAGGAACAAATGGAGGAAATCAAAAAACGAGCCTTGAGTTGCGGCTACCTTTTCAGGGAATTCAAGGATGAAACCGCCCTAGGAATCACCCTCGGAGAAAAAACGACCCTTGAGGACCTGGGTTGTATTCTCAATATCTTTGCCGTTGGAGAAAAAAAGGTTGCTCCTTCTTGTGCCGATATCAAGCTTCCTGAAATTCCTCGTTCTCTTGAGCGGCAAACGGAATTTCTAAACCAAGGGGTATTTAAAAACTACCGCACCGAAACAAAACTGGGCCGTTACATCAAGAGACTTGCCGCTAAAGATATCAACCTGACCACTTCGCTTATCCCGCTGGGCTCCTGTACAATGAAACTGAATCCCGCCTCGGCAATGATTCCCATCCTGTGGGACTGCTTCACAGAACCCCATCCTTTTGCGCCCGAGGAGACGACCCAGGGACACCATAAGCTGGCCGCCGATCTTGGCCGGTGGCTTGCCGAAATCACCGCCATGGACCATGTTTCATTACAACCAAACGCGGGCTCCCAGGGAGAATTAGCCGGCCTTTTGGCCATAAGGCTCTACCTTCGTTCCATCGGGGAGGACCGGAGGACAATCTGCCTGATCCCTACCTCGGCCCACGGGACAAATTGTGCCAGTGCCGCCCTCGCCGGGTTAACGATTGAAGAAGTCAAGTGCGACAATAGAGGACGGTTGGATCTGGAAGATCTCGAACAGAAGGCCAACCGATATGCCTCCGAGCTGGCCGCCATCATGATCACCTTTCCCTCCACCTATGGGATTTTTGAAGAAACCCTCGTTGAAGCTTCACGGATCGTTCATGACCATGGGGGTCAAGTTTACCTGGATGGAGCCAACGCCAATGCTTTCCTTGGATTATGTAAGCCCGGAGAACTAGGAGTAGACGTTTGTCATCTCAATCTCCATAAAACTTTTTGCATCCCGCACGGGGGAGGGGGTCCGGGAGTAGGACCGATAGCCGTTAAAAAGCATTTGCAGCCCTTTGTGCCCTCAACCCGGATCGATCTTCCTTCCCAAGGTAAAATGGGCCTTCTCTGTTCTTCACCCTTGGGCAATGCCGGGGTTCTTCCCGTCAGTTGGATGTTTATCCGGATGGCGGGCAAAAACGGCCTCAAATTGTGCTCTCAACTGGCCATTTTAAATGCCAATTACATGGCAAAAAGGCTCGAAAGCTCTTTCGACATCTTGTACAAAGGCGAACATGGCTATGTCGGCCATGAATTCATCATCGATTTAAGGCCCTGGAAAGAATATGGAATAGAGGTAGAAGATGTCGCCAAAAGACTCATGGATTATGGCTTTCATGCCCCTACCATTTCCTGGCCTGTCCATGGGACAATGATGATAGAACCCACGGAGTCAGAATCAAAAGATGAACTCGACCGCTTTTGCGAAGCTTTAATCCTTATCCGCAAAGAACTCGAAGACATTAAAAAGGGCGTTTATCCCCTAGGCAACAATCCTCTTAAAAATTCTCCGCACCCGCACCATGCCGTATGTGCCGACCGGTGGGCTTTGCCCTATCCACGAAAGCTAGCGGCCTACCCGGCTCCTTGGCAAAAAGAATTCAAGTACTGGCCGCCCACGGGCAGGATCGACAACGTTTACGGGGATAGAAATTTTGTGTGCCGCATAGAAAAATAGGCTGGCTCTTTTATTCCTAACTTCTTTATTCTTTTTGTTGCTTTTTTAGTTCATTCTAACAGGCAGAATGATCGGTCTTTTTTTATGAGCGACAAGACACCCACCGCCAAGCAAAAGAAGGATTGGCTATCGGTAGTTTTGCGCTCCGCCGTTTCGACCGGCATTCTCTCCTTTCTTTTCTTTAAGGTTGATTGGACAAAAATAGCAGCCGTAGTCGAGAGATCTAACCCGATCGATATTCTCTTGGGCTTGTTTTTTGGAGGAGGCCAGATTTTTTTTTCTGCCGTCCGCTGGAAGATCTTGTTGCAAACCCAGGAAATATTTATCCCGGCCGTCAAGGCCTTTGAATTAACCCTCATCGGCCAATTTTTTAATGCTTTTTTGCTGGGTTCTACCGGGGGAGATATCGTTCGGATTTATTACATCGTGCAACTGTATCCCCAGAAAAAAGCCGCCGGATCTCTTTCTGTTATTTATGACCGGGTTATAGGGCTACTGGGGTTGATTTTAATCGGCCAACTCTTAGCCCTAAACTTTTTCAAGTTATTCGAGGCCAACCCCATCACTCGCCATGCCGTTTGGTTGTTTCTGTCCATTTCTCTATTTATCCTCCTTCTTTTCGGACTCATTCTTTTCTTCCCCAACATCTTTTCCTTTGAGAAAAGAAAAAAGGAAAAATCCAACTTCCTTTCCAAGCAGGATTTCAACAATCTCGTTCATGCTATAAGCCGTTACCGGCACGGAAAAAAAGAGAATTTTTTGGCTCTTTGTTACTCCTTTGCCAGCCACGCCTCGACCTTGGTCATGGCCTATTTTGCCACCCGTTCTCTTCATCTCGATATACCCTTTTTATTTTTAGCTTCCATTTTAGCCATAGTCAGCGTGCTTATATCTATTCCGGTAACCATATCCGGATTAGGGGTCCGGGAAGGTCTGATCGTGGTGTTTTTCCAACTGTTGGGAATAAAAGTCGAACCCGCCTTAAGCTTTTCCTTGCTTGTTTTTGCCATGAGCCTATTTTGGAGCCTTATCGGGGGAATTGTCTATTTACGCTATAAAAAGCCCAAAACTGATGATACAATTAACCGATGAAAGAAGAGGCGATCCGGATTGTCCGCATTCTTCAAAAGGCCGGTTTTACGGCTTTCTTTGCAGGAGGATGCGTAAGGGATATCCTGCTTAAAAAAGAACCCCACGATATCGATATCGCCACGTCGGCTACTCCCGACCAAGTTCAAAATCTCTTCAAAGAAAAAGCCTCAGGACTGATTGGCAAATCCTTTGGTGTCATCCGGGTCAAATCGGGCGCCCATTTCTTTGAGGTGGCCACGTTTCGCACCGACATCGGCTCCCAAGGAGGGAGATGGCCCAAGGCGGTCCAATTTTCTACACCCAAGGAAGATGCCCTTAGAAGGGATTTTACGATCAATGGAATTTTTTACGATCCCCTCACAGGTACAATCATCGATTATGTTGGGGGGAGCGAAGATATCGAAAAAAAAAGGATAAGAGCCATCGGAGATCCCAAAATAAGATTTGAAGAAGATCACCTGCGCCTGCTCAGGGCGATTCGTTTTGCCGTCCGGTTGGGATTTTCCATCGAAGAAAAGACCTGGGAAGCGATTCAAAGTTCAGCTCACAAGATCACCCAAATAAGCCCGGAAAGAATAAGAGAAGAACTGGACAAAATTTTTACCGGTCCCGATCCGGCAAAGGGACTAGAGCTTCTTGATCAGAGTGGGCTCCTGCGCTTTATTCTTCCCGAAATTTCCAATTTACACGGGGTAGAACAACCCAAGGAGTTTCATCCTGAAGGCGATGTCTTCAACCATGTTTTGCTCTTGTTAAGTCATCTTCATAATCCCAGCCTAGAGCTTGCCTTAGCCGCCCTTTTTCACGATGTAGGCAAGGCCGTGACTTTCAGCCGAGACAACACCGGGCAGATCCATTTTTATGGTCATGAAACGGTTGGTGCCCAGATAACCGAAAAAATCATGACCCGGTTGAGATACAGCAAAGATATTATAAAAAAAGTTGTGGAATGCGTAAGAAATCATATGTCCTTCAAAGATGTCCCAAGGATGAAAAAATCGACTCTTAAAAAACTGATATTAAAACCGACTTTCCCCATTGAACTTGAGCTACATCGGATAGACTGTTTATCCTCGCATGGAAATCTTTCAATCTATAATTTTCTTAATAAAATAAAAGAACAGTACTCTGCCGAAAGTTTATCCCCACCTAAACTCATCACCGGATTCGACTTGCTGGCTTTAGGCTTGAAACCAGGGAAAAAGGTCGGCGAAATCTTAGAGCTCATTAGAGAAGCCCAATTAGAGGATAAAATTTCTTCGCGTGCTGAAGCCCTATTAATGGCTGAAGATCTTATTCGCAATGAATTAGTTAAAAAAAATCATTAATTTTAAATAATCAATATTTTTGTCTTTTTATTTTTGATCTTTTGTTTCAATATATTTATTGACTAAATAATTAGTCATAGTAAACCCTAATCAAAACGAAAGGAGCAAATCATGGCAAACGAAGAAAAAAAAAGATTTAATAAAGCGAGTCTTGTGGAAGTCGTCCAAAAAAATATGGGGAAAGACACCACCAAGGCCTTGGCTGAAAAATCCGTGGATGCCGTCATTAACGGCCTAAAGACCGGAGTACTGAAAAACGGGATTGTCCAGTTAATCGGTTTTGGGACATTCCGTGTCATTACAAGAAAAGCAAGAATGGGGGTCAATCCTAAAACGGGAGAAAAAATCAAAATCAAGGCTTCCAAAACCGTGCGTTTTTCTCCGGGCAAAGAATTAAAAGAAAAGTTATAACCTTTTTCTGAAAGCGGGAATCGTTATTCAACCGGTAAGGCAAAAAAGGGGGATGGATATCCATACAATAGTAAGTAATTACTTATTTCCTATTTAATATCATTGAGCTAGCAGCTTATAGATAAACTTTTATCATTATGAAATTATGAAATCTGCCGGCTTTAGTCCGGCAGCCATCCCCCTCTCTCTTTTTTCACGGAGGGTTATCGTCTTTCTTTTTTAACTTTTTTAGTTATTCTAGCACACGGGACGACATATCGTAGAATAATTAATATTATTAATAATGTTGGGTGAGATTTTATAATTCACTTCATTAAAGGGGGCACGACAGCAGGCTTGGGTTATAGTTTTATTAAAGGATTAAACCTTGGGTTTCCCAGGCCGGTTTTTCATTGGAAAAGGGAAGGACCAGCATAGCGGCTGTTCCTTATCCGATCACCGAAGTGGGCTAGAAAAAAATCAACCTAAGGGCTTGTTTGCCGGCGTTCGCTAAGCAAGCTTTTATAAGAAAAAATCTAAACAAGCTTTTTTTCTCTTTTACCTCGAGATTGGATTGCGATAGGGCCTGGGTAGAACCGCTCTTACCCAATAGGCTTCTTTCCAAGGCCTAGAGGCTTTGTAAGGTCTTCTCTTTTAGCACTTCCATGGAACCTATTGAGCCTTTATCGTGCAAGGAGTAGTCTTCGCTTCTTTTTTTATCCATGCGGGGGAAAAAAATCCCCAACTTGACATGGTTTATACCGTTTTGCCGATGCTAAGAAAAAGGCTAGAGACGATTTCTCCCGGAATAGAACGGAAGAATTTTTCTCCTGCTCAATGGGATGGTCGCCCACGCTTTGAAGCAAAAAAACAAGCCAGGAAAAATTTCCTGGCTTGTCTTTGCTTGCCCTAATTTTAAATCAATATTCCATGTCTCCCATTCCTCCCGCACCCGCAGGCGTGGCCGGTTTCTTTTCCTTTTCAGGAATTTCTGTGACCATGGCCTCGGTTGTCAGGAGCAAACCGGCGATGGAAGCTGCATTCTCAAGGGCCGTCCTCGTTACCTTCGTCGGATCCACGATGCCGGCTTCGAACATGTCCACGTAGGAACGTTTCGCAACGTCAAAGCCTTCGTTCCCTTTCTTGGCTTTCACCTCGTTGACGATGACGCTTCCCTCAAGTCCAGCATTATCGGCAAGAGTTTTCAGAGGGTATTCTAAAGCCTTATAAACGATATTGGCTCCAATCTGCTCATCTCCTTTTAGAGAAAGCCCCTCGATGGCTTTCTGGCAACGCAGGAGAGCCACTCCACCACCGGGAACGATACCCTCTTCAACAGCGGCTCTCGTTGCATGCAGGGCATCCTCAACCCTGGCTTTCTTCTCCTTGAGCTCGGTTTCTGTAGCCGCACCCACGTGTATAACGGCAACTCCACCGGCTAACTTGGCGAGCCTTTCCTGGAGTTTTTCACGATCGTAATCAGAAGTCGTTTCTTCGATCTGTCTTCTGATCTGGTTAATTCTCCCTTGGATCTCGCTTCTTGATCCCGAGCCTTCGATAATCGTCGTATTTTCTTTCTCCACGATTATCCTCTTTGCCCTACCCAGGTCTTCAAGCTGAACGTTTTCCAGCTTTATGCCCAGGTCTTCGGTCAAGCAACGGCCTCCCGTTAAAATAGCGATATCCTCGAGCATCGCCTTGCGCCTGTCCCCGAAGCCAGGGGCTTTAACGGCACAAACTTGCAGTGTCCCCCTTAACTTGTTCACCACAAGCGTAGCCAAGGCTTCGCCTTCTACATCCTCGGCAATAATCAGCAAGGGCCTGCCCGCCTTGGCAATTTTTTCAAGCAGGGGCAAAAGATCCTTCAGGTTGGAGATCTTTTTCTCATGGATCAGGATGTAGGCATTCTCCAACACCGCCTCTAGCTCTTCGGCATTCGTTACAAAGTAGGGTGAAATATAACCCCTGTCGAACTGCATTCCTTCAACCACTTCAAGAGTCGTTTCTATGTGCTTGGCTTCTTCAACCGTTACCGTCCCATCTTTACCTACTTTATCCAGGGCATCGGCAATAATCTCTCCGATCGAAGTATCCCAATTAGCGGAAACGGTCGCCACCTGCTTGATTTCCTCTTTCCCTTTTACAATGTGGGATATTTCTTTAAGCTGTTTGACAACGGCTTGAACTGCCTTGTCAACCCCCCGCTTAAGATCCATGGGGTTAGCGCCTGCCGTGACGTTCTTTAATCCCTCCTTGTAGATGGATTCAGCAAGAACGGTGGCCGTCGTTGTTCCATCCCCGGCAACGTCACTTGTTTTCGAGGCCACCTCTTTTACAAGCTGTGCCCCCATATTTTCCCACGGATCTTCCAATTCAACTTCTTTAGCTACGGTTACCCCATCCTTAGTGATCGTTGGAGAACCAAATTTCTTGTCGAGAATCACGTTACGTCCTGCAGGTCCAAGCGTGCACTTTACCGCCTTGCTTAACTTCTCAACACCACGCAACAAGGCATGCCTTGCAGATTCATCAAAAATCAGTTGTTTAGCAGCCATTGTTTACCTCCTTTCTTTTATCCTTCAATAATGGCTAAAATGTCATCTTCACGAAGAATCTGGAAGGATTCTCCATCGATTTTGACTTCCGTTCCCCCATACTTGCTAATGAGGACCTTGTCCCCTTTCTTTACCTCGATAGGAATCCTTTTCCCATTTTCATCCAATTTCCCGGGGCCAACAGCGATAACCGTGGCTTCCTGGGGTTTTTCCTTGGCTGTATCTGGGATAATGATTCCCCCTTTTCTTACTTCCTGTTCTTCGATGAGCTTGACTAAAACACGCTCACCTAAAGGACGAATTTTTGGTTCAACCATCTTGACCTCCTTTCATAAATTTTATGCTTTTAAAACCGAGATATATGCTTTTTTCCCTTTCACCGGCGCTTCAACAGCCGGCGAAAAAACCTGGCTAAGCTTGGGGTTTATCCTTATCCACCTTTTCAAATTCGGCATCGATAACATCCGATTTCTGCCCTCCAGCTCCCGGAGGAGGGGGAGGAGAAGAAGCCGCAGAAGCCTTGGATGAAGCAGCCCTATACATTTCCACGGATATGGCCTGAACCTTTTCATTAAGTTCATCCATGGCTCTTTTGATGGCCTCGGTATCATCCCCTTTTATGACCTCCCGCACCTTTTCGATACACTTTTCAACCTCCATTTTCTTAGCCGAATCGACTTTATCCCCGTATTCGCGCAAAAGCTTTTCTGCCTGGTATGCGGCATTGTCCGCATTGTTTTTTGCCTCGGCTCTCTCCTTGTTCTTCAGGTCTTGCTCCCTGTAAGCCTCGGCTTCCTTGGTCATTCTCTCGATTTCTTCCTTGGAAAGTCCACTGGAGCCCGTAATGGTAATTTTTTGTTCTCTTCCCGTTCCCAGGTCCTTCGCAGAAACATGAAGAATCCCGTTGGCATCGATATCGAAGGTCACTTCGATTTGGGGCACTCCGCGGGGAGCCGGCGGTATGCCGTCGAGGTGAAACACCCCCAAAAGCTTGTTATCCCTGGCCATCGGCCTTTCCCCTTGAAGGACCTTGATCTCCACGCTCGGCTGGTTATCCGAAAAGGTACTGAAAATTTGCGATTTCCGGGTAGGTATGGTCGTATTGCGAGGAATCATCGGGGTGGCAATGCCTCCGGCCGTCTCTATGGAAAGAGTAAGGGGAGTCACATCCAAAAGAAGAACATCTTTGACCTGGCCCTTGAGCACCGCTCCCTGGATGGCCGCTCCGACCGCTACGACCTCATCGGGATTGACCCCTTTATGAGGTTCTCTGCCGATCAGCTTTCGGGCGATCTCGATGATTTTAGGCATCCGGGTCATGCCTCCAACCAAGACAAGCTCATCGATATCCGCGGCGGTTAACTTGGCATCCTTCAAGCAATTCAAAACGGGCTGCACAGTCCTTTCGGCAAGATGTTCGGTCAACTGTTCAAGCTTCGCCCGGGTTAATTTCTTTTGAATATGCTTTGGACCCGTTTGATCGGCGGTAATAAAGGGTAGGTTTATTTCGTATTCGAGCGCCGAGGATAGGGCGATCTTTGCCTTCTCAGCTTCTTCTTTAATCCTCTGCACCGCATCGGGTTGCCCGTGAAGATCTATGCCCGTTTCCTTTTTAAAATCACTGATAATCCACTCCATAATGGCGGCATCCCAGTCATCACCTCCCAAATGGGTATCCCCATTCGTGGCCTTGACCTCAAAGACCCCTTCGCCAATCTCCAAGACAGAAATATCGAAAGTTCCTCCCCCAAGATCATACACCGCGATTCTTTCATCTTTCTTTTTATCCAACCCATAAGCCAAGGAAGCGGCCGTCGGTTCGTTGATGATCCTCAACACTTCCAAACCGGCAATTTCTCCCGCAGCTTTAGTCGCCTGTCTTTGACTGTCGTTAAAATAAGCAGGTACGGTGATCACCGCCTGTGTAATCTTTTCCCCCAGTTTAGATTCGGCATCCGCTTTCAATTTCATTAAGATAAAAGCGGATATTTCCTGGGGGGTATAAACCCTTCTCTCTCCCGCTACCTCGACTTCAACCGCGCAATCTCCATTTTTGCCTTCTATGACCTTGTAAGGAACCCTTTTAATTTCTTCTTGAACTTCACTAAACTTCCTTCCAATAAACCTCTTGATAGAATAAATGGTGTTTTTGGAATTGGTGATCGCCTGTCTTTTCGCCGCCTGGCCAACCAATCTTTCCCCACTTTTGGTAAAAGCAACAATGGAAGGAGTGGTTCTCGCTCCTTCCGAATTCTCCAAGACAACGGGTTGTCCTCCCTCGACGATCGCCATGCAGGAGTTCGTCGTTCCTAAATCGATACCGAGTACATGTGCCATGCCTTTATTTAAGCAAAAAGCATGCCATTTTTGACAAGTTATTCAAATACATGGACTTAAATAAAACGATCCCGGGAACAAGGAAAGGAAAAGCGGATATTGTGGGTCATTTTGTCCCATGGGATTGGTCAAAATGATCCTTTTTATTGTTCAATATTTCAACCAGCCGATAAGGGATCCCATGGAAGGAGCCGTTGCTAAAAAATACAACAATGTCTCCAGCTCTTAAAACTTCGAGCAGCTTTTGAAGGATTTCTTGAGGGGAAGCACAGAAAAAGGAAGGTATTCCCTTTTTGCCGAGTTCCTGGGCGATCTGTTCAGGCTTGAGTCTTTCGGAAGGGGATAATCCGTCCTTGTTCGCCACTTCACTGATAACCACTCCATCGGCTCCAGCCAGGGCTTGGGGTAACTCTTGCTGAAAAACAGCCCTCCGGGTCGTATTGCTCCTGGGTTCAAAAACGGCCCACAGCCTTCTAGAGGGATAACGTTGTCTTACAGCCTGGATCGTTTTATATATTGCCGTCGGATGATGACCAAAATCGTCTAATACTTGTATGCCGCAGGCTTCTCCCAAAACCTCCAGCCTACGCTTTACACCCAGGAACGAAGCAAATCCTTGGGAAATTTGCTCAGGCTTTATCCCGTAAAGCTTGGCCGCAGCAAGGCACATCGCCGCATTCCTGACATTATATTCACCGGGAACAGGCAAAAAAAACTCTTCGCCAAGCATCCGAAAGCGACTTCCCCTTTGATCATAGAGCACATCTGTAATTCTAAATTCCGCTTCTTTCCCAAAGCCTACGGTATATACCGGGGCAAGAGAACTCTTGGCGAGTTCAACAATGTTGGGATCATCCTCAGGAATAATCAAATGCCCGTTTCTCGGAATAAGCTGGATCAGTCTCTTAAAAGCAAGCAGAATCTCTCCCAGGTTGGCGAATATGTCGGCATGGTCATATTCTATGTTGTTTATAATCACAGTCTGGGGAAGATAATGCAGAAACTTGCTCCTTTTATCAAAATAGGCCGTGTCGTACTCATCCCCTTCTAAAATCCAATAATCTCCCCGGGTATATCGACATCCCGAAGTAAAGTTTTTGGGCAATCCCCCGATAAGGAACGAAGGATTGAGGGAGGCCGATTCAAAAATCCACGCCAAGAGGGAGCTCGTCGTCGTTTTGCCATGAGTGCCACTGACAACGATATTCTGTTTGCCTTGAAGAAAGAAAAATTTCAAGACTTCCGGCAAGGATAAAAAGAGGTATTTTTTTTCTAAAACCGCTTCTAATTCAGGGTTTCCTCTTTTAATGACATTTCCCACAACGACAACGGTTCCCGCTCTATCTTGGGGAAGATTCTGGGCCTTATAGCCTTCCTTGATGCTAATGCCTTGCTGGGTCAAAAAAGTGGATAGGGGAGGATAGACATTTTCATCGGAGCCGCCTACCTCGTAGCCCAATTCCTTGAGCATCGAGGCTACCGCACCCATGGCCGTTCCGCAAATGCCTAGGAAATGAAAACGCAAATCTTTACTAAAGAGCAGGTCTATTGTGGCCATGGAGAATTAAAAAGCCCATTTCTACTCCAGCGGAAGAAAATTTCAAGACTTTTCTGAAAAATAGGAGTTTAGCTTGGTATTGATGAAATTTTCAATTTCTTGAATCCTAAACGTGGGCCAAAGAAAGAATTTCTCCCAGTGATTAATGATCTTTTCTATGCCAGAGCTCAAAAGATAGAACTTCCACCGCAAGGAATGAACAATAAAAGGATCAAAACTGCAAAACCCGATAAATTTTTGGGCGCTAATTTCGGTAGCTCGATTGAGCTGTTTACAGACAAATACAACTTCAAGCTTCAAGTTCCTAAACAAATAAAACCGGTATTTCGTTAGCCGGGGATGGACAGGATGAATGAGATCAATATTGGGGGGAAGCCCTTCGAGGGGCCCAATGCTCCATATTCTTATGCGATCGAGCTTCTTGGATAGAACCTCGTACCTTTTCTTCTGGTGCGAAAAGTTCTTCGCCCCGTCCAACAACAGGGTGAGCTCCCCTCCTTGATCACCATTTTCCATGGCTAGGTCTTCAATCGTATAACCCAGCGCTCTCTGCACGTACCCATTGAAAAAATGCAGATGGTCGGTTTTGGGAATTTCTACAAGCTCATTAGGCAATATGCCATTGGTCGGACAATATCTTAATTTAACCGAGTAACTGGCTAGGCAACTCCGCTTGAGGTTTTCATGGAACTTTTTTTGAAAGAGCAAATGAATATCCGTTGACGATCTTACACCACTTGTGTCATGAACGGGTTTTTCTTCCATGATATTGACATTAACTAATACCAATATTGCAACGTGGCAACTCCCTTTTTTTATTTCTTAGAATAAAAAAAAATTGATGCATTAACTCTAAAGATTCTTGGGACCTGACTCCCGGTAGAATTTCAGGTTTCTTTCTTGCCGTAAAAAAATCTTTAATACAACAAAAATCCGCCTGTTTAGGATCAGAAATTCCAAAGACGACCCGTTCTATCCTGCTCAAAAAAACAGCCCCCCAGCACATGAGGCAGGGCTCTTTAGTCACATACAGGGTCGTCGAATCAAGCCGCCAATCCCCAACCCGTTGTTGACTCTGTCGAATGGCCTCCATTTCAGCATGAGCGGTAACATCCCGGTGGCGTTCAACCCGGTTGCGGCCAAAACCCAATATTTCCTCTCCCCGGACGATCACGGCTCCAACGGGAACTTCACCGTTATCGAAAGCCTCCTTGGCTTTCTCCAGGGCTAGTCCCATAAAATAGTAATCCCGACTCAACCTTTCATCGCCACCCTGTGCAGTCATTTCTTTTCCCATGAGTTTTTCCTTCTTTCTCCATGCCGTTGCTTTTTACTTTATAGTTAAAACAACTTCAGCCAATTCCCAACCTTGGGATTACTTCTCCTTCTCCGCCGTCATCTTAACCGGCACGAACACAAGGTTGAAGTTTTACAAAGGCTCAACTCAAAGATTGACCCAAGGCTTTCTCTCCTTAATATAATAAAGAAACAAATAAATAGCTTATCGCTGTTTATGCCTCTTTTCCCTAGAATAGGAAATCAAGAATGTCAACCACCCCCGACTGAATTCGGAGGCTTGCCTTACGGCCATGCCTGGGTTGACAAGGAAAAGCGGTACCCAACCCGCTGCGTTGCAAGGAGTAGAGGAGACCCTCGTCGGGATGCTTCCTCAGTCCCGACCTCTAGAAGCCGGGGTTGCAGACAACCCTGAGAGCATGGGCGCTGGCGGGCTCCGGCAGACGGCCGACATGCAACATTCCCGAAGGGGAGACGCCCCGAAAGGGGTGCCTCAGTTGGCCCGCAAGGGCAAAAAAAAACGGCCACCCCAGAAGACCTGGGGGAGCTTTAACCAAAGGAGGACGCGCTTTCCTCCCCAGTCTGAATGCTGGGGTCTCAAGCGCGGAAAGGCGATGAACGAAAAAAAACTCTATGAAAGCTTGGTCCAAGGGAATCCCGGATGGTGTGAGCTTTCCGGTCAAGCGATTTGGAGAATCTCGGGAAGGGATAGGATCAAGTATCTCAATGGGCAACTCCCGGCGGATATCGCTTCTCTGCCCCCAGGCTGCGCGCTGCAAACGGCGGCACTCAACCGCAAGGGAAGAATGGATTGCGAACTCTGGATAGCCCATCATCCCGAGTTCCTCTTTGTAGACTGCCCAAAAGAGATTGAAGAAGCAACGGAAAAGCGGCTAACAAGTTTTCTTGTAGCGGATAAAGTTACCATAGAGAAGCTCGGCGGCCAGTTTTATCTCTACCATTATTTCAGTCCCGATCCACCCAAGGGTTTCTCCTTTTGTTTCCAAAACAAAAGGTTTGGCATTCCCGGATGGGATGTCTGGTCGGAGAGGAGACTGGAAGACTTTGGCTGCCCAGAAGTTCCTCCTGGCGTGCAAGAAAGCCTGCGGCTCGAGAACATGATTCCCCGGTGGGGCAAGGAGTTAACCTCCAACACCCTGGCCTTGGAAGCTTTTTTATCCAAGGATTCCATAAGTTTTACAAAAGGCTGTTATGTGGGACAAGAAATTATATCCAGGATTCATCACATAGGTGAGATAAACCAGCTTTTAACTCTCCTTATCGCTTTAGATGAAAGCATACCCCAGCTCGGGCAACTTTACTATCAATCCCGGCCTGCAGGCCGACTCACCTCTAGCGGCTATTCATACGGCTACAATAAAGCCGTTGCCCTAGGCTATATCCGCAAAGAGTACAGGAAGGAACAAGGGATCGTTCAAATAGCCGGCCAGTCCCTGAAAATCCTCAAGGCTCCACCCCCTATTGGCTAGTCGAATAGTCACAAAAAGAACTATTGGTCGTTTTTTAACGGCTCGTTTTCTAAAGGTTTTTCCTTTGTCTTCTCCCTTTCAACCCGGGATTCATCAAATCCATAATGACCTTTAGATAATTTTATGATTCCTGGAGTTTTCTTGCCTGTCGTATAAAACCAACAGTATAAATTATTTACTTTTACTCCTAACTGTCGAGAAAGTTCTTTAACAGTCAATCCTTGACTCCCTGAATTTTTTAAAGCCTCTATTATTGAACTTTTGAGCCTTCCCGGAATGGTTCCTTTCTCCGGTCCTCGTTTTTTTTCTGTTATTTGCGTCCTTACCCCTCTTTTCCCAGGGACTTTAGTGCCGACTTTCCATAAATTCTGGATCTTTTGCTCGATCTCTGAAACCTTTCTCTGCAGCGCTTCTTTTTCCTGTACGAGCTTTGCTAGTTCTTTAATATCTGCACTCGTAAGTTGTTTTAGCTTCATGTTATTAATTATGCATCATTCTTTTATTTAAACACTTATTACATTATTATGTTGTCTATCTTTCTCAAATATTTTCAACTAAAATTTATAAAACTTTTTATGATTTATTTTTCCACGATAAGATTCGAGCCCTGAGAGAAGCTTTTTCAGCTTCGATCTTGTTTCCCATCCTTATATAAGCCAAAGAGAGACTGGTCCACACCATAGAATCATTGGGGCGTAATTCGATCGCTTTTTTATTGGCGTTGACCGCTTTTTCGTATTCTCCCAGTTTATAATAAGCCATCGCCAACGCTTGCCATCCTTCAAAATAGGAAGGATCGCATTCTACACTCTTTTCATAATAAAACCTTGCTTTTTCGAGCTCTCCCACAGCGAGGGCCTCGTTGCCCAATTCATAAAATTCCATTTTTGATTCCATAAAAATTAAAGCTATAAACTGTTAATCTTTCTTCTTCTTTCTTTTAATTTCCTCAAGGAGAGTCTCAATCAAGCCGTCGATAGTGTGGATTTTTGATTCGCGATAAACTTCTTGATGAAGGTCTTGGAGAGCTCGAGTCGTTTGTGGTCCAATGCTTATAACCTTGGGTAATAGAGAGGTATCATGACAACTGAGATTAAGCCTGTTCCAATATTTAACAGAACTGGCACTGGCAAATAAAATCCAGTCTGCTCCTTCTTTTTGAAATTTCTCTCTACCGCCTCGAAAATCTTCGGTTTCCGGCTGGATATCGTAAAGAGCCCATTGTTCCACGCAAGCTCCAAGACTCGTTAAAAACTTCACAATGCCCTCATCAGCCATGGTGCTGCGGGGAAGCAAAAAACGTTCTCCTTCTATATTTTTCCCTAAAAAACAGCGGGCGAGATCCATGGAGGTAAACTTTTCAGGAATCACCTCTACGGCGAGATGATAACGGCCGATAGCTTGAGCCGTAGTTAAACCGATAGCCCCGATCTTGATGCCTTTCAGCCCTCGAATATCCCCCGTAAGCCGGAGATAGTGTCCAAAAAATATTTCTACTCCCGTTGGACTAGTAAAAAGGAGCCAATCGTAAAAGGCCTCAATTTTTTTTAACCTCCGGATTTGCTCATCCCCTAAAGAGCTGGGAACGATTCGGATCGTGGGGATTTCTAGAACTTCGGCACCGAGTTCCTGTAGCTTTTTGGCTATCCTAGCCGAACCTTCCTTGGTTCTTGTCACAACGACCCTCTGTCCATAGAGTGGTTTTTTTTCAAACCATTGCAATTCCTCCCTCAGGCGAACCACCTCTCCCATCACGATCACAGCGGGGGGGTCAAACCCGGGATGCCTGCCTTGGACGATATCCTCTAGACTTAATGTAACCACCTTCTGGCTGGGTAAAGTCCCCCAAGTAATCACCGCAACCGGTGTTTGAGGATTCATTCCCCGCTCGATAAGGTTACGAGCTATTGAAGCGAGTCGTTCCACCCCCATCAAGATCACCTTGGTACCCTTTACTTGCGCAAGGGCTTCCCAGTCCACCGACGTCGCCCCTTTTTGCGGATCTTCATGCCCCGTAACAATCGTCAGCATCGATGCCCAATTCCGGTGCGTGAGCGGAATGCCGGCATAAGCAGGAACAGCCAAAGCGGAACTCACTCCAGGAACAATTTCGAAATCGATCCCCGCCCTCTTCAAAGCTTCCGCTTCTTCCCCGCCTCGACCGAATAAAAAGGGATCTCCTCCTTTCAGCCGAACGACCAACTGGCCTTCCGTTGCCTTGGCTATGAGCATCTCTTCTATGTCCCTTTGAGAATAGGCGGCTTTCCCCGCCATTTTCCCTACATAGACCTTGGTGCAATGGTCGGAAGCCCAATCCAAGATTTCGGGATTACAAAGATAATCGTATAACAGGATATCGGCTTTTTCGATAAGCTCCTTTGCCTTGAGGGTTAACAACGAGGGATCCCCCGGACCCGCTCCTACGAGATATACCTTGCCACGGCTTCCCTCTTTTATTTCCATAGCTTCAGCCTTTTTTCAGGTCATTCCTAGAAAAACCGATCCGTTCCGAAAATCTACAGGTTTTTTAAGAGATCGGCTAACTTCTTCCCCAGGTCCTCGGCTCGATGGATTTCTCCCACGACTTTTCCCTCTTTCGGTTCGATAGCTTGCTGTGGCCACCAGATTCCTTCCAGGACCAATCGAGAACCTTCGACTTCCGCTCTAGCTCCAACAGCCGTTCTACATCCTCCGCCCAATTCATGGAGAAATACCCTTTCAGCCGTAACCGCGCAAGCCGTCGAAAAATCGTTCAGGTGCTTGACGAGACTCTGGGTGTGTTTATCTTCAATGCGCGCTTGGAGAGCTAAAGCGCCTTGTCCTGGAGCAGGCAACATCCAATCCATGCTCAAGGGCGTACAAAAAAATGAAGAAATATCGATCCCTAACCTCTTTATTCCCGCCAAGGCCAGTACCGTTCCCTGCCATTGTCGATTTTCTCTTAGTTTTCTAAGGCGGCTTTCGACATTGCCCCGGACAGGGACAATCCTTAAATCCGGTCTTTTTCGTAAAAGTTGATTCGCCCTCCTGGGACTGCCTGTAACGACGATCGCGCCAGCCTGAAGAGAAGAAGGATGAGGGTGTTGCAGGCTTATCCAACAATCGCGAGGATCTTCTCTAGGGGGGATCGCTGCAATCACAAGCCGGGGATGCAATTCTACTTGGAGATCTTTCAAGCTGTGAACGGCAAGGTCGATTTCCCCTTCCAAGAGCTTGTTTTCGATTTCCTTTGTGAAAATCCCCCTTTGGTCGATATCCCTAATAGGCTGCGCCTCCAAGTGGTCCCCCGTCGTCTTGATCACTCGGATCTGGATATCCAGTAGAGGATATTCTTTCTTCAGGCTGTCGACAATGAGCTGAGCCTGGATTAAAGCCAATCGACTTCCTCGACTACCAATAATAAGGGGTTTCACGCCATTCGAAAATTCCTGATAAACTGCGAGTCTTGAGAATTGATCGATTCCACAAGCCAGCTATAAAACCGCTCGATATGAGGTTCAATCAGTCTCTTGCATTTATCAACCTCTGCAAGGCGATCTTTTAAATTCTGATCCGCTATCGTTTGCAGGTCATCAATGTTATAACAATAAACCTCTTCGAAATCCTCGACGGCAGGATCAATGTCCCGCGGAACGGCAAGGTCGATTAAAAAAAGGGGTCTTCCTGCCCGCCTCCCTATGTGGGCTGCCAGTTTTTCCTTGGTAATCACGTAGTGGGGAGCGGACGTAGAGCTGATCAGTATATCGACCTTGGCAATCCGTGAAGGAAATTCAGACCAAGGTATGGCTTCCGCCTCTATCTCTTTACTCAACTCCAATGCCTTTTCATAAGTACGGTTGGCCACAAAAATAACGTTTGCCCCTTTTTTCTGGAGAGCCCGAGCCGTAGCCTCGCTCACCGCCCCGGCGCCAACAAGGATGATGGAACATCCCGTTAACTTTCCAAAAAGTTTCTCGGCCAAATCAACGGCCACCGCGCTGACCGAGATACTTCCCCGAGTTATCCAGGTCGATGACCTTACCGACTTGGCTGCAGAAAAACTGGCTTGAAAAAGCCTGTTTAGGTATTTCTGGGTCATTCCCCGCTCCTTGGCGATCATGTAGGCTTCCTTTAACTGCCCTAGTATTTCGGTTTCTCCAACGACCATGGATTTCAAACCACTGGCCAGCTCAAAAAGGTGACTGATGCAATATTTCCCGGTGTAGATCTGGGAATAGGATTCGAAGGGAAAATTTTTCTTATGATAAAATCTCAGAAACTGTCCCCATCCCTTCGAAACTGCATCGAGATTTTTACAAACGGAAAAGAATTCCACCCGGTTGCAGGTCGAAAGTAAAACCCCCTCTTCCAGGTGCATGATATCTTTCATCAGGGATAGGGCCTGGGGATATTCCTCGGCGCGAAACGCCACTTGTTCGCGCAACTCTATGGGCGAAGTGTCGAAAGCCAGGCCACCTCCAACAAGAACTCTCATGTTATAACTCAAAATTTGTGTATTTGACTCAAGGTGTTAATTCCCCAAAAGGTTAAGAAAATAAATAAAAAGCCTCCAATGGACAAAAGAGAGAGCCGTCTCATTCCCGACCGGGAAAAAAAACAACAGAACACCAAGTAGAGATAAAATAACCAGACCCCAACCGACCAACCGATTTTTACCCAGTCCCACGTGCTTTTCGGAGAAATAAAAACCCCTCCCATCAGGCCGGCGGTAAGCAACACAAGTCCCACTAACAGTATTCTTTTCTGGATGCAAGAGAGGTCCCCTATAGGGGGGAACCAGAAAAAAAGAGAAGAAAGTTTATGCGTTTTCAACTCCTTTGCCTCCAACAAGTAAATAGACGCCGATAGGGCTGCGATCGCAAATATCGCATAAGCCAACAGGGAAAAAGCGACATGCAGTTCAAGCATCCATCCCAGTTCAGGCAATATCTTAGGATTATCCGGACGAAGGATTAACCCGGTAAGATTGATTAAACAGCAGGCCGGAGCCGTAAAAAAGCCAAGGATAGACATGCGGTAGGCCGAACCGATGATGAAATACATCAACAGCAAAGCCCAGGACAAGAACACCCATGTTTCAAGAAAATTGGTTATAGGGCAATGGTTGATCGCCATTCCCCTCAAGTAGAGGAAAAGGGTTTCGAAGAAAAAAGCCACAAGCAGCAGGGCAAAAGTCAGTTGATCCCCACCCGCTTGTCTTTTAGCTCTCAAGACAAAAAAACCGTAAAGAGAGATAAAAAACTCAACGCACAGGGCAAGCACTAACCATATTTTTTCTTGACCCAAGATCATGAGCCCCCATCCTTATCCTTCAAAAAAAACTCTAAATAAAAAAACATCGGCCATGGAAAAAAATCAGTTTAAATACTTCTTTGCTATTTCCTGGAGTTTTTTCCCATCGGCCCTTCCACCTGCATGGGATAAAGCTGTTTTCATCACCACTCCCAAATCTTTTTTGTCCTTGGCTTGAGTTTCCTCGATCACTTTCTTGACGAGTTCCTCCATTTCCGCCTCGCTCATCGGCTCGGGCAAAAACTCTTTCAATACCGCGATCTCTACCTTTTCTTTTTCGGCCAGCTCCGGCCTATGAGCTTTTTCATACTCAACGATCGACTCCTCCCTTTTTTTAATCTCCTTGGCGATGACTCCGATGACCTCTTGATCGGTAAGTTCCTTATGAGCTTTCTGTATTGAAGCATAACTAATGGCGGCTTTGAGAAGCCTCAAAACCGAGGTTCTCTCCAAGTCTTTCTTCTTCATCGCCTCTTTAAGCTGCTGATCTATTTGAACCAACAATGACATACGTTTTTCCCTTTCGTTTCTTTAAAGTTGCATCGAATTGCCGATTCCTCGATATTCTACCTCTATGGAAAGTATAAAAGACAGAGTGAGCATTTTAAACATTATTTTATTTTATTCTGCTCTTTCATGAGAACAATTTATAAATTTCTTTTTCTAGAGCTGTTCAAAAATTCTCTTATTACCACCTCGATTTTGACTTTTTTCTTGGTCATCGCCAACGCCTTCCGCGACCTCTCCGACCTGCTGGTCAACAACGAAGTCCCTTTGTGGATCTCCGTGAAACTGCTTGTATCCCTTATTCCCTTTGTCTTGACCTTCACGTTGCCCTGGGGGCTACTGGTCGCCGTGATCCTGCTTTTTGGCAAGATGTCCCAGGACAGGGAGCTTACGGCTTTAAAAAGCGCAGGAATAAGCCTGGGGGCAATCATGGCCCCGGTCATATGGTTTGCCCTTCTTTATAGCGTGCTGAGCTTCGCCATCAATGCTTATATCGGACCTAAGAGTCGTCACGCTTTCAAAGAAATATTCTCCGACGTTATGCTTCACAACCCCCTTTCCTTTTTTAAAAGCAATAAAACCATCGACCAGTTCGATGGTTTCCGCTTGTATGCAACCAACCGCATTGGGGCCAGGCTTGAAGACGTCTACATTTGGGAGACCGATGCCGATCTGCGTCCCTTGCGTTCCATCCGGGCTTCAGAGGCAGAAATCGAACCGGATTTAGCCCATCAAAGAATTCTTTTAACCCTTTGGAATGCTCGGCAAGAGGAAAGAAACGTTTCTGATCCGCAAAATGTCAAGTTGGTCATGCCCGGGTCCCGGGCCACCCAACTTCCTTATGAAATATCCCTTGCCCAGCTTTTTGATCGGCTCACCGTCCGAAAAAGCATAGGGCTTTCTACCCTTGATGAAATCGGCCGTTCGATTGTTGCCGCCGACCTGTTCGGCTTCACTTCCAATCCTACCCCGGTCTTGACTGAATTCCAGAAAAGATTGGCTTTTTCTCTTTCTTGTTTTACCTTCGTTCTCGTGGGCGCTCCCTTGGCTATTCAAGTCCAAAGAAAAGAAACTTCCATCGGGGTGGCTTTAAGTTTGCTCATCGTTCTGTCCTATTACGTGATCGTGCTTCTTGCCGAAGCCCTCAAAGCAAAAACCAACCTTTTCCCCGAGCTCATTATTTGGCTACCCAACATTATTTTTCAATCCTTGGGATTTTGGCTCATCTGGAGAGTCAATAGAAGATAAGCTTGCCCAATCATCCAAGGAAGCAATAGCTTTATGCTCCTAAGCCTCACCCGCTTGCCCAACACCTCCCTGGATGGATAGGACATGTATAGAACAAGGTGTTGCCTTGATTTTTTTTGGGCTTTGTTCTTCTCGCTGCCCTGCAAGCCCCTATTTTTTCCAATCGTCCAGAGGCAATGAAGGCCACGGACAACTAGGGCAATTCTCCCGGAGGCATGGTTGGGCCGGGGAATCCCGGTATGGCCGGTGGAGAAGGGGCACTGGGTTCAGGAGCTTCATCCGGAGCTTTGGGCTCGTTTTCCTGCAAGGGAGGAAGCCAAAATAAAAACATGTTCATATCTTCTTTCCTTCTTTAATTTCAGAAAGCCTACTCTTTATATTATGCCCCTGTTCAAGCTATTTCCAATACTTCTTCAATTTGGGTCAAATTTTCCACCCCATTTTCTTTAATGACGACCATGTCCTCCAGTCTTACCCCTCCAATTTCGGGATAATACAAGCCGGGCTCAACAGTCAGGACCTGGTTTTTCTTGAATGTCGCCTTTCTAAACCTGGGGGGTTCATGGATTTCAAGTCCCACACCATGTCCTAGTCCATGGAAAAAACCGACCCACCTTCCTCCACGCATTTCGGTGGGATACCCTTTCCGGGTGAATGTATCCCTGAGCTCCTTCTCTATGTTTTTCCCTTTCAAACCCTCCCGCAAGATGCTTAAAACCCACTGTTTACCCTCCTTAACCGTTGCATATAACCGAGAAAGCTCCTTGGAAGGTTCTCCCTTGACAACCGTTCGGCTGAGATCTCCATAATATCCCGTAGTCCTATCCCTGGGGAAAATATCGATGACGATGGCCTGATTCGCCCTCAGCTTTCCTTTGCCCACCTCGTGAGGATCGCATGCTTCTATTCCGCAGGCTACTATGGTGCCTGTTGCCGTTGCTCCTTCTCTCATTATCCTTATTTCAATTTCTTCCCTGAGGATCTTTGAATCAAGAATCTTCTCCTGCCAGCGGAGCAAGCCCTCGGCTGTTATCTTGCTTTCCTTCAGCACCTCCATAGCCCTCTGCATCCCTTTTTCGGCGACGCGCAGGGCGGATCTGACCGCCTCGATTTCGGCCGGGGTCTTTATAGACCTTTCAGGGAAAAATTCTGTTTTGCTCGCTATGACATTTAAACCTTGTTTTCTGAGGGCTTCGGCTAAGCCTAAAGGAAAATTGGAGGGAACTTGCAGCCGGCTGACTCGGAGTTTCTTGCAGACCGTTTTGATCAGCAGGGGTACTGTCAACTTCTCTTCTTTAATTCCACTGGCTTCCTCGTAAGAAAGGATCACATCGGCTTTTGCCTCTCTTTTTGCCCGATCGATTTCAAGCTTGCTTAAAAAAATATAACTCTTGGAATTGACCTCTATCCAAAGAAAGGGATCGGGAACCATCATCCGCGTCGCATAAAGCATGTTCGCATCTTTTTCCGATGCGGCAAACATCATTCGAGCCATAGAATTTTCCTATCCTCTCTTATTAAGACCCCCGGGAGACAGATTTAGTCGATGCCCCCACCGGCCTCATGCTGTAATCCTCCCATCCTCCCCCAAGAGCCCTTATCAGCGCTACTGTCGAAATAAATCTCTCCCCAAGGATCTGGAGATTGAGCAGCTGGGCATTGAGCCAAACCTGCTCGGTGGTATCGACTTCGATGTAATTCACTAATCCTTCCTTGAACCTTACCAGGGAGACATCGAACTGTTCTTTAGAAAAAGCCACCGTTCTTTGCTGCGCTTCTTGTTGGGCTTCAAGGATTTTTAGAGCCGCAAGGGCATTTTCCACTTCCTGGAAGGCAACCAGCACTCCCTGCCTATAATTAGCTACCGCAGCCTGGTAGGCGGCCTTGGCCTGCTGCAGTCCTGCCACAAGCTGGCCGCCTTCGAAAATAGGAAGACTGACGAAGGGTCCAAGGGTCCAAAAACGGCTTGAACCGTTGAAAAGCATCTCGATGGTGGAACTGAGCAGTCCAACCGAGGCAAGAAGATTCACCGAAGGGAAAAAGGCACCCAGGGCCACCCCGATATCGGCGTTGGCCGCTGCCATCTGTCTTTCAGCCTGAGCCACGTCGGGTCTCCTCTGCAAAAGATCCGAAGGCAGGTATTCAGGCAAAACCGGTACCGAACCCGAAATGGGATTAGGGGCAATTTTTACGGAAGAAGCGGGTTTACCGAGGAGAACGGCGATCGCATTTTCGATTTGCGCCCTGGTGTTTTCTAAGCCGATATACTGGGATTGGAGATTGGCCAGGTCGGTTTTTGCCCTGGCCAGGTCCAGTTCGTTGGCCAACCCTCCATCGTAACGGCTCTGAACCAGGTAAAGGTTATCCCTAAAGACATCGATCATGTAGCGATAGACGGCTAATTGGGCATCGATGTAGCGGATGGAAAAATAATCGGTTGCCAGTTCCGCATGCAAAGTAAGAAGCAGGGATTCATAGGCGGCTTGCGTTGCTTGTGCAGAGGCTTTGGCCGCTTCCAGCTCACGCCGGTACCTTCCCCAGATATCCGCCTCGTAAGAGGCCGCCAAGGGAAGAGCCCATTCATTCCAGTAAATAGGCAGACCTGTTTGAAACTGGGTAAAACCGATCTGCTGACCGCTCGTATTAAAAACGGGAGCCAATACAGGGTGTTGGAGAAAGAAAAAGGGTTGGTTTTGGGAAAATCTTAACCTTGAGTAAAAAGGATAGAACCCAATATGGGGGAAGAAATTGGAAAGGGATTGGGTCACCAGGGACCTGGCCTCGACCACTTGAGCGTAAATACCTTTCAGTTGTTGGTTACCCACCAAGAGTTGGGCTTCCAGTTGATCCAACAGGGGATCTTTAAAAATTTTCCACCACTCTCCCCTGGCGATGGCATCCTGGGGAAGGGCTTTCTTCCAACGGATGTTCTCTAGCCTCTTGCCCGAGGCCGTTTGTTCTTCGGTAGGGGTGGCTCCCTCTTCACCCGTTGTCGGTTTTTCGGCGCCCGGGCTCTCCCCCCATTTAAAGGCTAGAGGCGTTTCGACAGCAGGCCTATGATAATCAGGGCCGACTGCACAACTAGAGAGAACCAAGACCAGGGGAAGAAAGAAAAAGCTCCAACCTGTTCTTCCCTTCTCCCCTGGAATCAAAGTCCATTTCATCGTCGGTTCTTCTTATCGATTAGAAAAGAGTTGACTCCATTGAGCCATCGTTTGCTTGTTTTCCCTTTTCCTGTTTCTTTTCCCTCAAATCCCTATATCTTTAGTTCAATGTCAAGTCCGCTTGCAAGAAAAACGCATAACAGAACAAAACCGAGTATATCATGGAAAGTATAAATCAAAATGGAATCCATCCGGTTGCGAAAAATTTCTGTTCATAATTTAAAAAACATCGATTTGGACATTCCCCACTCTACTTTAACCGTCATTACAGGGCTTAGCGGTTCGGGGAAATCTTCGCTTGCCTTTGATACCCTTTTTGCCGAAGGCCAAAGCCGTTACATTGAAACTTATCCCCCCTATATAAGGCAATTTCTTTTGCGGGTTGAAAAGCCAAAAGCGGAATCCATAGAAGGCATTTTGCCCGCCATCGCTGTCGAACAGGATAGAACTACCGCCAACTCCAGGAGTACGGTAGCCACCATGACGGGGATTGCCGACTACTTGAAGCTTCTCTATGCCAGGGTTTCCATTCCCATCTGTCCCCGATGCCGTCAACCGGTTAAAAAATCCACCCCCAAAGGAATTCTCGAACTGCTCTTTAGCGCCTACCTTCACAAAAGTTTCCTTATCGGCTATCCCGTTCGATTCGCTCCCCATACCTCTTTCAAAGAAGCCTGCCAGATGCTTCTTTCCCAGGGATATTCCAAGATATGGTTGGATAACCGCATCGTAAGAATCGATGAGGAATTCGCTTTGCCCCTACCCCCTGATTTTCAAGAAATTCTCGTCATCCATAGTCTTGAGAAAGTTGAATATGAGAGGGAAAGCCGACTTTTAGAAAGTTTAGAAGAAAGTTTCAAGCTCGGCCGCGGTATTATCCATACCCTTTTCCTCCCCGAAAACCAGGTTCTTTCATTCTCCAACCAACTGGTTTGCCCCCAAGATAAAATCGCCTTTGAGGACCCTTTCCCGGCCCTTTTCTCGTTTAACAACCCTAAAGGAGCATGTCCGTCCTGCCATGGATTTGGCCGTATCATTTCAATCGATTATGACAAGGTAATCCCGGAAAAAAATCTTTCGGTAGAAGGGGGAGCCATTCGCCCTTTTCAATCAGCCCATTTTGCCCATTGGCAAATCTTTTTGGAAAGAATGCTTAAAAAAAGACGCATCTCCCCTTCCAAGAAAATCTCCGCCTACGATAGCCGCGAGTGGGAATACTTGTTAAAAGGGGAAGATCCTTCCGCAGATCCAGACACCTTGATCGAGCAGGACCTGTGGTGCGGGCTCGAGGGATTTTTCTCAATCCTAGAAAAAAAGACCTACCAAACCCATATCCGGGTCTTTCTCTCCCGGTACCGGCTTTATACCCTATGCCCCGACTGCCAAGGGAGCCGCTTCAACAAAAAAACTCTCGACTACAAAATTTTCTTTGGGCAAACCCCTCTTTCCATTGGAGAATTTCTGCACTCACCCATAAGCGAACTTATCCCCATTGTCGATAAGCTCGATGTTCCCCAATCGGATAAAGCTACGCTAAAGATCAAAGAAGAGATCGCCAGCCGGCTCGGCTACTTAGATCACATAGGCCTGGGTTACCTTACCTTGGATAGGCCGAGTAGGACCCTTTCCGGTGGAGAAACAAGGAGGGCAAACCTGACCATCTGCTTAGGCAACAAGCTGACCCACACCCTTTTTGTCCTGGATGAACCTACAATCGGTCTCCACCCTAAAGATTCATCCAGGTTGGTCGAACTGATTAAAAAGCTTAGAGATCAAGGCAACACCGTCGTCGTGGTCGAACACGATGAGACGGTAATAAAAAATGCGGATTACATAGTAGAACTCGGACCCGGAACTGGAGAGGAAGGAGGAGAAGTTGTTTATGCAGGCAACCTGGAAGGGTTGCTCTTGAAGGAAGATTCCTTGACCGGGGCTTATCTCAGTGGAAGAAAAACCCTTCCTTTGCCCCAAAAAAGGAGAGAACCCCGCCAAGGCAAGCTTGAAATTCGCAAGGCCCATGTTCATAACCTCCATGGACTTGACGTCGACATTCCTCTTGGATTATTCGTAACCGTTACCGGGGTGAGCGGATGCGGTAAAAGCAGCCTCGTTCACGATATTATCGCCCATGGTCTTTATAGAATAAAAGAGCTGAATCCCCCCCAAGGAACATTTTTTAGCGGCAGGGCCCACTTGAACGGATGGGAGAAGATTGGAGAAGTCATCGAGATCGATCAAACGCCTATTTTCAAAACTCCCAGGTCCAACATCGCCCTTTACCTAGGTATTTGGCAATACGTAAGAAAACTGTTTGCCTCTACAGATGAGGCCCAAAGCCAAGGAATAGGAGAAGGAAGTTTCTCGATGAATTCCGGCGATGGACGTTGTCCGAGATGTCTTGGACTGGGATATGAAAAAATAGAAATGCAATTCCTTTCGGATGTTTTCGTTCCCTGCTCGGTTTGCGAAGGCAAGAGGTTCCAACCTCCCATTCTTGCCATCCGTTACCGGGGAAAATCCATTGATCAAATCTTTGAAATGACCGTTAAAGAAGCTTCTCTTTTTTTCTGTCCGAAACAGGACAATGCCGACCCTCAATCGGTTCTTTGCAAAAGGATTGTCGACCGGCTGGGAATGCTGAGCGAGGTGGGACTGGATTACCTGCGGCTAGGTCATCCTCTCAACCAGCTTTCCGGGGGAGAGTCTCAGCGCCTTAAAATTCTAGCCATTCTCGGCGAAAAACACTTCGGTTCTCCTGCGGATCCTTCTCCGGGGAAAATGAAGCCCGGGAAAGACCGTCAAAGGATCATTATACTCGATGAGCCGACAACAGGCCTCCATATGGATGATGTAAAACGGCTGATCGGTCTTTTACAAAAACTTGTTGAGCTGGGCAACTCCTTGATCGTCGTCGAGCACAACCTGGACGTTATTCTTTCCAGTGACTGGGTTATCGATCTTGGACCTTTGGGCGGCAAACAGGGGGGTAAAATCATAGCCCAGGGTCCTCCCGAAACCATTGCCGCAACTGCTGGGAGTTTTACCGGCTTTTTCCTTAACGAGAAGCTGAAAGCCAAATCCCCTTTTTTGCCCTCTTCCTCCTTTTATTTTACTCCCCCGGCAAAAAAGCAAACCTTATCCATTCGGGGAGCCCGCCACCACAATCTCAAGTCGATTTCCCTGGAAATCGACTTGGAGAAAACAACGGTGCTGACGGGAATCAGCGGATCGGGCAAATCTACCCTGGCTTTCGATGTCCTTTTTGCCGAGAGCCGGAGGCGGTTTCTTGATTCTCTTTCAGGTTACGGCCGGCAGTTCATTCAATCACTTGAAAAGCCCCAAGTTGATGACATCGAAGGGCTTCCTCCATCGATTGCTATTGAGCAAAGATCCACGATTCCCGGCTCCAAGAGCACCGTAGGCACTCTATCCGAAATCCATCCCTTCCTCAGGTTGCTTTTTGCTAAAACAGGGATTCCTTTTGATCCCGATACCCTTGAAGAAGCTATCCAGCAAAGCCCGGAAGAAATTTTAAGTTCGGTTCGCTCTTTATTGATGCCAGATCGGAAGTTGCGGATTTTAGCTCCCTTGGTTAGGGACAGAAAAGGGCTTTATTCCTCTCTAGCCAAATGGGCACAAAAAAAAGGCTATCCCGGGTTTCGTATCGATGGCTGTTGGTATGAACCGGGAAGCTTTCCTCGACTTTCTCGTTTTAAAAACCATACGATCGACCTCTGGCTAGGCACCGTAACTGCCCAAAGCTCTCTTGAGGAACTGGCAAAAAACGTTTCCACAGCCCTCGGCCTTGGGAAAGAATCGGTCATTTTCTTCGATGAAACGCAAAATCGAGACTACCTTTACAGCACCAAGTTTCATTGTCCCCGGAGCGGTAAAAGCTTTGACGCCCTCGATCCAAGATTGTTTTCCTTTCATTCTCCACTGGGCTGGTGCTGCCGCTGCCTGGGAAACGGAAAAATCGAAGAAAGCGAGGATCAACCCCCCATCCTCTGCCCCGACTGCCAAGGTAAAAGAATCAATCTTGGGGCCAGGTCGGTCAGTCTTCCTTGGCCGCTGAAAGGATCAAAACCCACGATCGACCTTCTTTGTTCCCTGCCTATTTCTTTATTGCTCGATTACTTTAAATCGATTGAACCCTCCTCTTCTCAACAAAAAGCCATAGTAGAAAAAATCGTTCCTGCAATCATCAAAAGGCTCAAATTCATCGAAGAGATGGGTCTTCATTACTTGAGCCTCGATCGTGAAGCCCAGTCCCTATCGGCGGGCGAATTACAGAGGTTGTACTTATGTTCCCAACTGGGGTCGAATCTCCAGGGTGTTCTTTACATTCTTGATGAACCCACGATCGGGTTGCATCCCACTGAAAATCAAAAACTTTTAGACTGCCTGGAAGAACTCAAAAGCAAGGGCAATACCCTGCTCATCGTTGAACATGACACGGAGGCCATGAAAAGGGCGGACAAAATCGTCGATCTAGGGCCAGGAGCAGGGGTAGACGGGGGAGAAATCATCTTTGAAGGCAACTATTCTCAACTGTTGCTCTGTAAAAATTCTACTACCGCCCGCTATCTCTGCCGGCCGATGCATCATCCTTTAAAAGGAAGCGATCGAAGAAGCTGTAAAGAACACCCATCCTGGCTCAAGATCCTGGGGATAAGGGTGCATAATCTCAAGGATCTTGACATCGAAATTCCCTTGGGTCGTTTTGTCGTCATTTGCGGGGTCAGCGGATCGGGGAAAAGCACTCTTTTAAGAGAAGTGATTTTTGCGGCGGTCAAGAAACTGCTCAATAAATCCCCCAAAAAGATCCAAAAGGAATGCTGGAGTAAAGTTATTGGTGCCGAAGCCCTCGGTGATGTCTGCTTTGTTGATCAGACTCCTATAGGAAAAAATCCTCGGTCAACCCCCTTGACCTATCTTGGCCTGTTCGACAGGATTAGAGAACTCTTTGCCCAAACTCCCCTTTCCCGACAGCGGGGCTACACCAAAAGCCGTTTCAGCTATAACTCCAAGGAAGGCCGGTGCCCCGATTGCGAGGGGAATGGAACCATCCCGGTTAGCATGCCCCTGCTCCCCCTTTTCTTTCTCCCCTGCGAATCTTGCGAGGGCAAGAGGTACAATCCACAAACCCTTGAAGTCCGGTACAAGGAAAAATCGATTCATGATATCCTTTGCATGACGGCTGCCGAGGCCTGCAGCTTTTTCTCCCCAATCGAAAAACTGCACAAACCCTTTTCCATCCTCTGCGATATCGGGCTTTCTTACCTCCGGCTAGGGCAGCCTACCCCCACTCTTTCAGGCGGTGAAGCCCAGAGGATAAAGCTCGCCAAGGATCTCATCGCCATGGAGCAAAAGGTAATTCAAAAGGAATTTCACTGGGGTCCATCCCGGCAATCCAAGATCCTTTATCTCCTTGAAGAACCCACGATCGGACTGCATTTAGCCGACATCGAAAAATTTCTCCATCTTTGCCAAAGACTGGTGGAGCTTGGTCATACCGTAGTCGTCATCGAACACCACCCGGAGGTGATTGCCGAAGCCGATTACGTGATAGAACTGGGACCGGGAGCCGGAGAAAAAGGAGGAAAAATCATCGGCCAAGGGCCGCCAGAAAGCTTGGCGAAAGCCGCCAACAGCCCGACCGCCCCTTTCCTTAAAGGGGTCATCGGCCCGGCGGTAAAATGACTAAAAAAGAAAGTTTATAGAAAGCCCTTTTTAGAGTAAAACCTAATCATGACCACGATTCAATTCTTGGCCCAGCAACTGCTTGCCCATAACGTTAAACATCTATTCTGCGTTCCCGGTGATTATTCCTTAAAAATTCTCGACGGCTTTGCCAAGGAAGGCATCCGCATCATCAATACCTGTGATGAACAGGGAGCGGGATTTGCGGCCGATGCCTACGGGCGGCTTAACGGCCTAGGTGCTGTGTGTATAACCTACTGCGTGGGGGGACTGAAAGTGACCAATCCCGTCGCCGAAGCCTTCGCCGAGAAATCACCCGTGGTGGTCATCAGTGGCGCCCCGGGATTAAGGGAAAGGCAAAAAGACCCTCTGCTCCACCACAAGGTCAAGGATTTTGACACCCAGTTAAACGTTTTTAAAGCACTAACCGTTTTTGCAACCATTCTTGAAAACCCAAGAGATATCGGGGCGCAGATTCTTCAAGCCGTCGAGCTGGCCCTTCAATATAAAAGACCCGTTTACCTGGAAATCCCAAGGGACATCGTTGCCGCCGAAATAGAAATCCCCAAAAACGGATTTTCCGCAGGCTTTTTGCAGTCCAATCCTAAAGCTTTGGATGAAGCTCTGAAAGAAGCTAAAGCAATGATCGAGTCTTCATCCCAACCTCTCATCCTGGCCGACGTAGAGATCCAAAGATTCGGGTTGCAAAAAGAACTCGAAATGCTTACCACCCAGACCGGAATTCCGGTGTGCGCTACCCTTTTGGGTAAATCGGTGATCGCCGAAACCCATCCCCATTACATCGGTGTCTATGAAGGAGCAACGGGAAGCGAAGAAGTCTGTGCTTATTTTGACCGGAGCGACTGTCTTATTTTGCTTGGCGTATTCATGACGGATATCACCTTGGGGTCCACGAAATCCGCCCTGGACATGAGTAAATGCATCTATGCCACGAGCGAAAAGTTGACCATAAGATACCATTCGTTTGAGGAGGTGCGGTTTGAGGATTTCGTCAAAGGATTGCTGGCTTTAAATATTCGAAAAAGCTTGCCCAAGCAACTGCCCCATCCTCCCTCCCCTCTTCTTAGCCGCATCGATGAAAATGCAAGCATTTCGGTCAATTCCTTTTTTGGCCTGGTTAACAGCTTTCTTTCCCCAAAAACCGTCGTCATCGCTGACGTGGGGGAATCCCTTTTTGGGGCTATAGATCTTGTCATTCATGAAAGCACCGAGTTTATCAGCCCGGCCTACTACGCCTCGGTGGGATTTTCTATTCCAGCCTCCATAGGAGCTGAACTGGCCAAACCCCATCTCATCCCCTTCGTAATCTGCGGAGATGGAGCATTCCAAATGACGGGCATTGAACTTTCAACCACTTGCCGGTACAACCTCCGTCCCGTCGTTTTCTTGTTGAACAACGGAGGTTACTCTACCGAGCGGATTTTCCTGGACGGTCCTTTTAACAATCTTTTGAACTGGAACTATAGTAAAATAACCGAACTTTTGGGATGCGGGCGGTCCTGCAGCGTTAAAACCAACAGAGAGCTTAAGGAGGCGATCGAAAAAGCCATGTCGGATCGAGATTCTTTCTGGCTTATTGAAGTCATGTTGTCTTCTGCGGACCATTCCCTGGCTTTACAAAGGATGGCCCAACGCATCATGCCCTAAACGAAAAAAGAGGGCTGACAGCTGCTTTTTTTGAAAGAATATTTCTTTAAGATGAAGGTATTGATTGTGGAGGACGATCAAAAAGTCCGAAAGCACCTCAAAGGGGCATTACAGGCCGAAGGCTACACGGTTGAAGAATGCGAGGATGGCGAAGAAGCCCAGTGGCTTCTTGAAAACTACAATTATGACTTGGCCATTCTTGACTTGATGTTGCCAGCCAAAGATGGAATAAGCATCGTCAGGCAGCTTCGTCGCCAGGGTCTTTCCATTCCCGTTCTTTTTTTATCAGGCAGGTCCGCCGTTTCCGATCGCGTCCATGGGCTAGATGCAGGCGGGGATGATTATCTTACCAAGCCCTTTTCGACCATCGAACTCTTAGCCCGTGTCCGAGCCCTTCTGCGCAGACGATCTCCCATTTCTCCGACCAAGCTGAAATTTGAAGACTTGGAAATGGATCTCGTCCGAAGGACGGTCAGCCGCGCCGGTCAACCCATAGAGCTCACCAACAGGGAATTCGAGTTGCTCAGGCTCCTGCTTGAATCCGCTCCCAATCCTGTAAACAAGGCGATCATTACCGAGAAAATCTGGGACCGGTGCTTTGACTCTGAAACCGCCCTGGTCAACGTCCACATCAACCACCTGCGTCAAAAAATCCATTTACCCGGCTTACCTCCTCTCCTTCATACGGTCAGGGGGGTAGGATTTATCCTGAAACACCCAACCGACAAATGAAATGTTAAGACGCTGGCATCTTTTCAGTGTTGTCTTTGGTTTCATTTTTCTCTTCCTCTCCGCCATTTTCCATTGGATGGCCACAGCCAAGGAAGCTCGTTTCCTCCAATCCCGTGAGCATCAAAGAGAGCTTGTCCGCTGGGAAGCTTCCTATGCCCTCGTTATGGTTGTCAGTTTTGGTATGGCAAGCTACCTCCTTGCCAAACTCCTCAACAGGCCTATTGTCCGTTTGCGTTCCGATATCGAATCGATCGACCCCCGCAATCCTTGGCAGCGGATTAAACCCGAAAACTATCCTCAGGAATATTTGGCCCTTATCCATGAAATCAACAGGCTTCTATCGAAGATTCAAAAGGTAGTCGAAGAATCCGATAAAGAGGCCGCCCAGTTAGCCCATGAATTAAAGGTTCCCTTGACCCTGGCAAAAATCAGGTTGGAAAAATCCCTTGAAAAGATGGATCCTGAAATCGCCGAGGAGATCGACTCCGAGCTCGAACGATTGAAACAACACATGGAAAGGGCGATCTTCCTCAATAAAGCCGAAAAAGGCAACTTGACTATTTCCTGGGGAAAAATGGAACTGGGGAAAACGGCAGAAATCATTATCGAAGGGTTTCGTTTACTTTGTGAAAACGAGCAGAGGCAGATCCACGTCGAAAAAGAAGAGGGAATTTTTATCGAGGCCGACGGCACCTATCTCAAGCAGATCCTTTACAACCTCCTGGCTAATGCCCTGAAACACGGCACCGGGGACATAACCGTGCGGATGAAAAAAAAAGGCGGCCAGGGAGCTCAACTTCTTGTTTTCAACAAGATCAAGCCTATAAGGAAGATGGGGAGCCTCGGGCTGGGCAAAAGAATCATCCAGGCCCTTGTTTCGGTCCACGGCAACATGGCCATTCGCTATAAACAACTGGGTTCTCTTTACTGTGCCCGACTCTCCCTCTACCCCAGGAAAGCCTAAAGTTCCATTCCTTGAAGGCTTGATCAACTTTTTTTTTAGGCCTATCTAATTTTTCACTTTCTTCCCTAGAAAATTTAAGAAAAATTAAACTAGAGTTTTCGTTAAATTAAACTTGGGCAGTTTATTTTGATGAAAAGGAGAGCTTTCTTCCCCTCCCCAGGAGAAGAAGAAAACAAATAAGGAAGAGTCTACGAAAAAGAAAGGGGGTGCAAAATGATCAAAATACTGCTCAAAGATCAACACAAAAACTATTTTAGCTCCGAACCGCTTTTAACCCGGGATGAAGAAAGAGTGTTTTCTCCTGGAGAAATGGCTTATCAAAAACTGCTCAAGCCCATGCATTTCTCCACCGAAACTTGGGGATGGATATTGTCCTTTCTTTTCCATGCCCTTTTGCTTTTCGGCATCGGCTTGTCCCTTTTCCCCAAGTCTTCTCCCCAAATGCCGGCCTTGCCTCCATCCATGATCGAGCTTGTCCCTTCCCCCGAACCCCAACAGCCCCAATCCAAAACAGAACCCCAACCTCCACCCCTCCGCCCCGATGACATGGTCAAGGCGGTCGTGCAAAAACCCAAGGCCTTGCAAAAAAAACCCGCGCCCAGGCCTCAACAACCTTCTCTTGCACAACGGGTAACGGCAATGGCCCTGCCCGACTACCTAAGGAATCCCCCTCCGATTTATCCCGAGGAAGCGAGGAGAAAAGGGGAACAGGGAGTTGTTTATATCTGGGTAAAAATATCCCCTGCGGGAACCGTTGCTTCCTTGAGTATATACAGGAGTTCGGGATTTGCCGACCTGGATGCTTCGGCCGTTGACGCGGTAAAACGATGGAGATTTCATCCCGCCAAGTCGGGCAATACTCCCGTTGAATCCCAAGCAGTTGTTCCCGTCCAGTTCCACTTGACAAAGTAGTCTCTTTCTTAGCTTGGCTAGGCGAGGAGATCTTCCCGCTTAAGGAAAAAGTTAAGGCTTGATTATCCTTGATAAAGTATGGGATTAAAGAATCATTCCCAAAAGGTTCATCATCACCAAGAGCCCGTAAACTTTACAACTTTAACCGTGGCAATGACTTAAGAATTGTATGTTCTTCCGGAAAGAAAAATGGCCTTCTTTCTCTCTTTTCCCCTTGGCCTTGTTCTTTTTTTCCCCTTTTGTCCTCCTCGCCCAGCTTTCAAGCGAACCTTCGGTTCCGGCAACCCAGCAACAACCCCAAGCAGAACAACCCAAGGCGACAGAATCCTCCCCATCCCAGGAACAAGAAGAGACCCAAGCCCCACAACTACCCTCCGCTCCCCCTTCTCCAGAACAAGCCCCAACCGGACAAGCTCAGCCTGAAGTGCCTTCTTCTCCTCCTTCTCCTCCTGCTGCAATCACTCCTCCTGGACCTTCAGCCCAGCTTCCCCCTAATATCCCTGTCCTTTTGCCCATCCATGTCACCGCACAAGAAGAGTTGCCCGAGGAAGAAAACGTCGTGGAAACCAACATGGAAACGAATGTTCTTGGGACACCCATGAAGGTGATCGACATCCCCAGGACGGTCCAGGTCGTAACCCGGCAGGAACTCAACACGATCAACGCCCAAACCGTAAACGACCTTGCCGCCTTCACCCCCGGGGTCAACCCTACCCAGATGACGGGAAGCCCCGTGGCCGAACCCCTTATTCGCGGGCTGCCCGGGACAGTCTACCGTAACGGGATGCTCGTCGGATTCAGTCAATCAGCGCAATGGGGACCGCTCATGAACATGATGGCTTACGACAACTTGGACGTGGTAACCGGACCCGTAAGCATCGTCTACGGCCCCCAGGAGCTTGCCGGCGGCTTCGCCAACGAGGTCACCAAGCAACCTTACTTCGACAAGTTCCGCGGCAACGCCAGTTACACCCTGGGCATGTACGACACCAACTTCTGGAACATCGACATCGGGGGACCGATCCTCAAGGATAAGCTTGCTTACCGCTTCGACTACTTCGGCCAGGATGGCTACGCCCCCTATAACTACTACGATGGAGCTTATCTCCAAAGACAATGTTTTTATTTAGATCTCGGGGCTAAACCCTACGAAAACCTCTCTATCGATTTCAACACCGAGCTGGACATTAACCATTTCAACACCGTTGCAGGGCTCAACCGGCCCACTTCGGCCTTGATCAATGATGGGCTATACCAAACAGGAACTTGGGTCGGCTGGTACGGACCTCCCGGGGTTTTTCACCCCGGCATCGGCACTGCACCCCCCGGGGCCGGTTATGCCGTCAGTTGGGGACCACTTGTTCCCATCAGCCCTAGGACCAATCTCTTCGCCAACCCCGAAAATTCTACAAATCAAGCCTATTATGTAGCCCAAGCGATCGAAACCTTAAAAGTCAACGATTCTCTGACAGTTGTTAACAATTCCCTTTTTGAATATTTTAGTACTTTTATCGATCAGGCTATTCCTTCGACTTTCTGGGCTATTCTTCCCAACGGGTATGATTTTGACGATCGGCTCGAATTTCGTGCCAGTTTTGACCTCTATCCCCAAGGGAAAAACTCCGGGGAGCAAAACCCGTTGGCCGGCAACAACTCGGTTGAGCCCCACGGCCTTGAGTTTCACAACCTGATCGATGGAGGGGTAGAGTTTCGCTACTTTTCCGACACCGAATATTCGGGGGTATGGCATAGCCCTATAAACATTTGGAACTTAACCCAACCTCTAGGTTACAACGCTTTCTCTCCCCTCGTCTCTTTTGCCCAAGCCACTTCCCCCCTTTTCGCCAACCCTTATCTCACCGATATCCCCGTCCCGGGCTACCCGGGAGCTTTCTTCAACGTCTTCAACTACCTCTCCACCGCCGATACCTTCTACGAGCTTTCTCCCTTTTACCAACACCAGGTCAATTTTACAGACAAATGGAGCCTCATGGTCGCCGCTAGAATGAATAGCTACTTCGTCCAAGCTTCCCCTCCCCAAGGCACCCCAGCCATCCTGTCAGCGGTTGCTCCCTCCTTCGGCCTGCCCCCTTACACCTCCACCTCCATGAACATCGTCCAGCCCGAAGTCACCATCAGCCCAAGCTACAAACCTTTCCCCTGGATGAACACCTACTTTACTTTCTTCTACGGGCAGACCACCCTCCTTTCCCAGTTCGGCAGCTTCGCCCCCGAGTTCCCTTCCGCCTACTACCACCAAAACAACTTCCTCTACGAAGTCGGCACAAAGTTTAACCTGCTCCACGACAAGCTCTTCCTGGGCCTGTCCGGTTACTACCAGACAGGGTTTATCCCCGCCCAGGTCATACCCGGGGGCCCCGTAGCCACCACCGCGGTGGCTATAAAAGGAGCCCAGCTCATGGGCAACTACCAACCCAACAAAAACTTCTGGCTTAACTTCGGCTACGCCTTCATCGTCGGCCAGGAACTCTGGCAGGGTTTGCCCATCGGCCCCCTGGCCGAACAACCCTACTCCTCGGCGGTTGCCAAGCAGCTTGGTCTGCCCGTCGACCCCCTGGTCAACGAGCCTCCCCTCAACTATCCCTTTATCGGTTTTCCCACCAACTACGGCAACCTCATGGCCACCTACAAGTTCGACAGCGGCCTGGGGATATCGTTGTGGGCATTGGCCGAAAGCGGCAACTTCATCTTCTATACCTACTCGACGAGAATCCCCTCCTGGTATACCCTCAATGCCCGCATCTTCTACACCTCCAAGAGATGGGAGGCCAGCCTCTACCTTTACAACATCACCGATGAACACTACTGGCTGCCCGGGGCTCCCGGTTTTAGCAATGCCCGCTTCATGAACTACGATTACATCGTGCCCCAACTTCCTTTCTGGATACAGGGCACGCTGTCCATTTTCTTTTAACCAACCAGGCCCGGATCATGAATAATAAAAGTTAAAATGGTTAGCCCCTATAAATCTCTATTTTATCTCCTTCCCCCTATCTGTTAGTTATGGATTGGGTGACGTTAAGTCCTTTCATCGTGTTTTGCCCGCATAATGGGATAAATGTCCTTTTAAGGTACACTCTATTTTACTTCATATTTTTTATCCTCGGTTTATCTATGACCGGACTTTATGCCCAACCATTGCCCGATGAACAACAAAATGAAGAAACAACCGCTCCTCCAACCCAAAACCCTTCTTCCAATGAATTTTCTCCTTTATCCCAATCACCCGGACCTGCCCTATCCAACCCCTCTTCTGCCGGTTCAACTCCCCCCAATATCCCCCTTCTTGCTCCCGTGATCGTCACCACCCAGGAAGAACTGCCCGAGGAAGAAAACGTCGTGGAAACCAACATGGAAATGAATGTTCTTGGGACACCCATGAAGGTGATCGACATCCCCAGGACGGTCCAGGTCGTAACCCGGCAAGAACTCAACACGATCAACGCCCAAACCGTAAACGACCTTGCCGCCTTCACCCCCGGGGTCGTTCCCTCTCAACAAACAGGAAGTCCCATGGGTGAACCCATGATCAGGGGTCTTCCTGGAACCGTGTTTCGAAACGGGATGCTCGTCGGTTTTAGTCAGTCCGGCCAATATGGACCGCTCATGAACATGATGGCTTTTGAGAACTTGGACGTGGTAACCGGACCCGTAAGCATCGTCTACGGCCCCCAGGAGCTTGCCGGCGGCTTCGCCAACGAGCTCACCAAGCAACCTTACTTCGACAAGTTCCGCGGCAACGCCAGTTACACCCTGGGCATGTACGACACCAACTTCTGGAACATCGACATCGGGGGACCGATCCTCAAGGATAAGCTTGCTTACCGCTTCGACTACTTCGGCCAGGATGGCTACGCCCCCTATAACTACTACGATGGAGCTTATCTCCAAAGACAATGTTTTTATTTAGATCTCGGGGCTAAACCCTACGAAAACCTCTCTATCGATTTCAACACCGAGCTGGACATTAACCATTTCAACACCGTTGCAGGGCTCAACCGGCCCACTTCGGCCTTGATCAATGATGGGCTGTACCAAACAGGAAGCTGGGTCGGCTGGTACGGACCTCCCGGGGTCTTTCACCCCGGCATCGGCACTGCACCTCCCGGGGCCGGTTATGCCGTCAGTTGGGGACCACTCGTAACCATCAGCCCTAGGACAAATCTCTTTGCCAACCCTGAAGATGACGACCAGCAAGCCTATTATGTTGCCCAACTCATCACCTCCTTAAGGATAAACGATAACCTCAGCCTGGTTAACAACACCCTCTTTGAATATTATTCCGCCCTTATCGACCAGGCTATTCCCTCGGATTTTTGGGGAATCCTTCCCTCTGGATACAATTTTGATGACCGGCTTGAACTCCGCTTCGTTTTTGATCAACCCATAAATGAAAAGGAAGGTTCTCAAGCCGCAAAAGGACAGGATCAACTTCCAGCTTTTTCTTTTCATCACTCGATCGATACCGGAATAGAATTCCGCTACTTTTCCGACACCGAATATGCAGGGGTGTGGCACCAACCCGTCAATATCTGGAACTTAACCCAACCTCTAGGTTACAACGCTTTCTCTCCCCTCGTCTCTTTTGCCCAAGCCACTTCCCCCCTTTTCGCCAACCCCTACCTCACCGATATCCCCGTCCCGGGCTACCCGGGAGCTTTCTACAACGTCTTCAACTACCTCTCCACCGCCGATACCTTCTACGAGCTTTCTCCCTTTTACCAACACCAGATCGATTTTACAGACAAATGGAGCCTCATGGTCGCCGCTAGAATGAACAGCTACTTCATCCAAGCTTCCCCTCCCCAAGGCACCCCGGCCATCCTGTCAGCGGTTGCTCCCTCCTTCGGCCTGCCCCCTTACAGCTCCACCTCCATGAACATCGTCCAGCCCGAAGTCACCATCAGCCCAAGCTACAAACCTTTCCCCTGGATGAACACCTACTTTACTTTCTTCTACGGGCAGACCACCCTCCTTTCCCAGTTCGGCAGCTTCGCCCCCGAGTTCCCTTCTGCCTACTACCACCAAAACAACTTCCTCTACGAAGTCGGCACAAAGTTTAACCTGCTCCACGACAAGCTCTTCCTGGGCCTGTCCGGTTACTACCAGACAGGGTTTATCCCCGCCCAGGTCATACCCGGGGGCCCCGTAGCCACCACCGCGGTGGCTATAAAAGGAGCCCAGCTCATGGGCAACTACCAACCCAACAAAAACTTCTGGCTTAACTTCGGCTACGCCTTCATCGTCGGCCAGGAACTCTGGCAGGGTTTGCCCCTTGGACCCCTGGCTCTCCAACCTTACTCCTCGACGGTTGCCAAGCAGCTTGGTCTGCCCGTCGACCCCCTGGTCAACGAGCCTCCCCTTAACTATCCCTTTATCGGTTTTCCCACCAACTACGGCAACCTCATGGCCACCTACAAGTTCGACAGCGGCCTAGGGATATCGTTGTGGGCATTGGCCGAAAGCGGTGACTTCATCTTCTATACCTACTCGACGAGAATCCCCTCCTGGTATACCCTCAATGCCCGCATCTTCTACACCTCCAAGAGATGGGAGGCCAGCCTCTACCTTTACAACATCACCGATGAACATTATTGGTTTGCGGGGGCTCCCGGTTTTAGTGCCGCAAGAAACTTCAACTACGATTACATCGTTCCCCAACTCCCTTTCTGGATACAGGGCACACTGTCCATTTTTTTCTAGCTTCAGCCCCCCGTTAAAAGGTTCAACAAAAACTTAGCTTTCCAATACATAAGAAAAAATCAGGGGGGCAACGATTGTAGCATCCGATTCAATCATAAACTTTGGAGTTTCTTTAGCCAACTTACCCCAAGTTATTTTTTCGTTGGGGGAAGCTCCGCTATAAGAGCCGTAGCTGGTCGTCGCGTCGCTAATCTGGCAAAAATATCCCCACAAGGGAATATTTTCCAGTTGCATATCCTGGTGAAGCATGGGAACGACACAGATGGGAAAATCCCCAGAAATTCCTCCCCCAATCTGGAATAAGCCAAGAGAATGCTTTTTTGTTGTTTCTTGGTAATATTGGGCAAGGGCCATCATGTATTCTATCCCGGTTTTAACCGTCAGAGGATCATGAACATGCCCGAGCAGGCAATGAGCCGCATACATATTGCCCAGGGTGGAATCTTCCCAGCCGGGAACAACCATGAAAATCTTTTTTTCGAGCGCAGCCAGGACCCAGCTATCCTTGGGATCAATCTGGTAAAAAGGTTCAAGCTTCCCCGACTGCAGCACTTTCCAAAGAAATTCATGGGGAAAAAATCTCTGTTTTTTTTGGTCCGCTTCCATCCACTCTTTAAGGATGGCCCGTTCTATCCTTCGCATGGCTTCCTCTTCGGGAATGCAGGTATCGGTAACGCGATTGAGGTGGTTTTCATAAAGAGCCACCTCTTCATCGACGCTGAGTTCCCTGTAGTGAGGAATTCTTTTGTAGTAGTCGTGGGCAACCAGGTTAAAGATGTCCTCTTCGAGGTTAGCCCCGGTGCAGGAAATCGCATGCACTTTATCCTGGCGAATCATTTCTGCAAGAGAAATACCTAATTCCGCCGTGCTCATCGCCCCTCCAAGGGCTACCATCATCTTTCCTCCGGATTCAAGGTGTTTTACGTAGCCTTGAGCCGCCTCTTTCAAGGTAGCCGCATTAAAATGCCTGAAGTGATGATCGATAAACTGCTTAATGGACTGGGACTTCATATTTTCTCTCCTCACAAAACAAAAGAAAAAACTTTATATCCATTTAAAAAAGAAGATTTTCATTTTAATGAACAGCCCTTTAACTTAAAGCCAAAAAAAACGAGTCATAAGTAAACTCCTTTTCGGCCCTCGATTAACGGTTTTAGTTTAGGCTAACTCGATTAATCAAAGAGAGAAAATTGAAAGAACGATCAGGATATGTTATCTGTCCAGAACAGAGAATGAACAACTCATGGATTGGACAATCGGTGACTTCCCGAAGCAAGTCTAATTTGGCCCTTTCTTTTTTTTGTTTACCCAGGGAACAGAAATGGGCCATGACCGTGTTTTACGCTTTTTGCCGGGTCATTGATGATATCGTTGATTCTACCATGCTAAGTCCACAAGAAAAAAAAGAGGGGATCTTCTTTTGGAAAAAAGAAATAGAACGCATTTATACTTCTATGCCCTCTTCCCCCCTGGGTAAAGAACTCAGGGAAGTCGTCATCAAGTGGAACTTGCCCCAAGATATACTCCAGGAAATCATTCTTGGGGTAGAAATGGATATCACTCAAAGCCGGTATAAAACCTTTGAAGAACTTTCCCTGTATTGCTACCGGGTAGCGGGAGCTGTAGGACTCATCAGCATCGAGATTTTCGGTTGTAGTCATTCCTTTAGCAGAGAATACGCCCTTACTCTAGGAAAGGCCTTCCAACTGACAAACATACTGAGGGATGTTCCGAAGGATTCCGCTTATGGCCGAATTTATTTTCCCTTGGAAGAACTCGAAGAGCATGGTATCAGCGAAAAAGAACTGCTCGATCTCAAGTGGAGTTTAAAAATTCGCGAATTTTTTAGATTTCAATATCTTAGGGCTAAACATTATTTTGCCAAGTCTTCAAAACTCATCCATCCCTCGGATCGGCCAAAGCTTTTAGCTGCCGAAATCATGAGCGCCGTCTACAGGGCTATCCTTGAAAAAATCCGCGCCAAGCAGTTCAACGTTTTTCACCATTCCATTCGTTTAAGCAAATCACAAAAGCTGGCTTCAATATTCAAGGTCCTGGTTACAAACTTTTTTGATCGCAGGGGGGAACACTCCTTTTCACCTCCCAAAAAAATAGTTGTCCTTGGGGGGGGATTTGCAGGGCTATCCGCCGCTATCGAACTGAACAACCTGGGACATGACGTTGTACTGCTTGAATCTAAATCGATGCTGGGAGGCAGGGCGGGCAGCTTTAAGCATCCCCGAGTTGGAGAAACGATCGACACCGGACAGCACGTCATGATGGGATGCTACCACCATACCCTGGAACTGATCGAAAAATTAGGGGGTTGTTCGAAACTGTTCTGGATAGATCCGATAAAAATAGCTTTTTTTAGCAACAAAAATTACTCGGTCCTTGCGGCAGGACAACTTCCTGCTCCCCTGCACCTGCTTGTTGCCCTTTTGCGCTACTCCCAGCTTAATTTCGGGGATTGGGTTCGTGCTTCTACTTTTCTTCTTTCTCTTTTGCTGGCGGACAAACCCCACGAACAAGAAACCGCTTCCCAATGGCTAAAAAGAAAGAATCAAAGTCCTTCACTGATCCGTTCTTTGTGGGAGCCCCTTTGCGTCGCCGCCTTGAACTTGCCTTTAGAAGAAGCTGCCGCGCTCCTTTTTTATGAAGTGGTCAGAAAAACACTTTTGGGTAAAAGAAAAGATTTAAGCCTCGTCCTCAGCCGCGTTGGATTGGGCGATCTCTTTTCCAAAGAATGCGAACGGCTCCTCAAGATGTGTGGGAGTAACGTCTACTTGAAAAGCGCGGTATGCTCCATGGAATTTGAAAACGGTCATCTCAAGGCCGTCAGAACAACTGAAGGAAAAATGTTCAGTGGAGATTGTTTTATTAGTGCCCTTCCCTGGCATACTCTAGGAAGTTTGCTACCGGAGAAATCGCCCTTAAAGGAACAATGCCGGTCTCTAAAGCAGTCTCCCATATTGAGTCTCTATTTTTGGGTCGATCGACCCCTGACTAACGAACCGGTTATCGGTTTTCTTGACTCCCCTGTACAATGGCTTTTTGCAAGAAATCTTTTCGTCGATAGTTCCCTTTTGTCCTTTCCCCTCTATTCCTACGTGGCGGTAATCAGTGCTCCCCCGCAAGATATCCTCTCCCTCTCTTCTAAAGAGATTGAGAACATGGTCTGGAAAGAAATCAACCGGCTCATCCCTTCTTCGAAAGAAGCGCGTTTTTGCCAGGGCTTTCTTTTCAAAGCTATCGGAGCAACCCCTAAATTTGATCCCGAGTCTCTGAAACATAGGCCTGGTCCTGCAACCCAATGGAAAAATTTTTTTCTTGCCGGAGATTGGACCGCCACGGGATTGCCGGCAACCATTGAAGGAGCTATCCTAAGCGGTAAAACCGCCGCCCAGCACGCCGACAGCCTTCCTTTGACGGAGGCATCCCCCACGATCTCCTTTGAAGAAAACAATTCTGAAATTCCTCTCAAAAAAATCCCCCTTTAAGGCCTTGTTGATCCTGCTGCTATCAAAAACGTGCGCAAAGGTGCGCACTGTTCTCTTCCTGCCCCGATTCCTCAACGGAATCGTCTCTGACAGGCGTAACTTTCCCGACTACGGCAGAGACCATCTCTGCCGCAGCGCCGCTGTTACCAGACGGACTCGCCACGGGTAGGGCAGTTGCGGTTGCCAGCCGTTTGAGGTTGAGCGCCGCGTTGAAGTCGCGGTCGTGGCGCGCGCCGCACTCGGGACACGTCCAGCTCCGATCCTTGAGCGTCAGCGCCTCGTTCTTCCACCCGCAAACCGAACACAGGCGACTGCTCGGATACCAGCGATCGGCGATGATGAGCCGCGTGCCGTAGCGCCTCGCCTTGTACTCGATCTGCTCGCGAAACATCCCCAAGCCCACGTCGCTGATGGCACGGGCCAGTCGGTCGTTTGCCAACATGCCTTTGACGTGCAAATCCTCGATCACCACCGCTTGGTTTTTACGGCAGAGCCGGGTCGTGAGCTTGTGGGTGAAATCCGCTCTGACATTGGCAACGCGGGCGTGCAGCCTTGCCAATGTCGCAGCAGACTTCCTGCGGTTGTTGGAGACGGGAAGTTTGGTGCCTTTGGGCAGACGAGCTTGAGGAGCAAATCCGGCGGCAACCTTGGCGGCTTCGATCTTGCGGCTTAAGCGTCGGCTACGGATTCTCAATCGGCGCAGAGCGGCTTTCAACGGTCTGGGAGCATCAATCGCTTCGCCACTTGAGAGGGTGGCTGCTGCTTTGACGCCAAAGTCAAGGCCCACAACACCATCGCCCGTGCGGCGGCGATGGAATATGCGGTCTGGCACTTCGACCTGAATCGCCACAAACCAGCGATCCGCCGTGCGAGAGACGGTGGCGCCGAGAATCTTGCCCTCAAAGCGCAGCGCCTCGGCCATGGCGACTTCGCCCACTTTGGGCAGGCGAATCGTCTTACCGCTGACCCGAAACTTGTCGTTGGCTCAGGCGAAGCTGTCGCGGCAGCGGCCTTTCTTCTTGAATTGCGGTTCAGACGCCGGTTTGCCCGCTTTGCGGTCGGCAAAGTAGCGCTTCCAGGCTTTTTCCAGGTACGCAAAGGGCTGCGCGTGGGCGTCCCGATGGATGGTCTTGAGCCACGGCTGCCCGTCCTCGTCGAGCCACTGCGGGTCGCGGTACTTGATGGCGTTGAACTGCTTTTTGAGCGCCATCGCGTTGGGTTTACACCCGGCGGCATACTGGCGCTTCCACTCGTCCAGCGCCCAGTTCCAGACGCGCCGCACGGTGCCGCAGGCGCGGGCAAAGTAGTCTGCCTGCTCGGGCGTCGGACGAAGGGCGATTTTGTGGGTCAGTTGCACGGCTTCACACCTGTGTCGCGTTGGTCGCGTCCAGCTTCAGCGCTTCGTTGAGCTTTTTCCGGTAGTTGCGCAAACCGTAGAGCCGGGACGAGAAGCAATTCACGATGGTCATCAGGTCCTGCACCATTTCCTGTTCGGGCGACAGCCGCTCCAGGTTGAGCACGAGAAGTTCGCACCCATTCCTACTGGCGAAATGCTCGAACCACTCGAAGCCAAACCGGGTGAGCCGGTCGCGGTGGGCAAGGATCAGGGTTTTGACCTCTCGCCGTCCAATGGCGTCCATGAGTTCCAAAAAGCGCTTGCGCTTGAAGTTCAGTCCGCCACCGACCTCTTCGATGAACTCGACGTTCGCCAGTCCCTTTGCCACCACGAACTCTTCCAGCACCTTGCGCTGATTAACAAGATCGGGCTTCTGTGCGGCGCTGGAGACGCGGCAGTACGCGATGAGCCGCGTCGGCTCGGACACCGCATGGCGCAGGCCGAGAAAATCACGAAGCTGTGATTCGGTGTAAAGCCTTCGGTTGCTGTCGGTCCGCGCCGCAGGAATTAGTCGGCCTTCACGCTCCCATCGCTGCATGGTCTTGACCGAGACCCCCAGCAGCTTGGCCGCCCGGCCCGTGCTCATAGTGCTTTCCATGCCCTACATAATACACCATTACGCACTATTTGCAATACTAGAGTTTAGCTCCCTCCTAAATAGGAGGCTTTTTTTTATGATTATAAGTGCCAGTACCTTGCGAAGATGGGGATAATGAGGATGGCCAAGACGTTGACCACTTTTATCATGGGATTGATGGCAGGACCCGCCGTATCCTTGTAGGGATCTCCCACGGTATCTCCAGTAACCGCAGCCGCATGGGCTTCAGAGCCTTTCCCCCCAAAATTTCCCTCTTCTATCCATTTTTTGGCATTATCCCATGCCGCTCCCCCCGATGTCATGGAAATGGCCACGAAAAGACCCGTAACGATCGTTCCTATAAGAGCTCCACCTAGAACAACCGGACCAAGGCCGGGAATGATAGCCAAACCCAGAACAGCCATTAGAGGCAAGAGTGCCGGGAAAATCATCTCTTTTAATGCAGCCCTTGTCACGATATCTACGCAACGACCGTACTGAGGCCTGTCTATCCCTTTCAATATACCCGGGATTTCTCGGATCTGCCGGCGCACCTCTTGAACGACGCTCCCGGCCGCCTTCCCTACGGCCGACATGCTTCTTGCCGCAAAAAGATAAGGGAGGAGTCCCCCGATGAAAAGCCCTATAATTACTTTTGGATCCTGCAAGTTAAACTGGAGCTGTTGGGCTATGCTCGACGAACTATAATGCTTCAGTTCTTCCACGTAAGAACCGAAAAGCACCAGGGCAGCCAAGCCTGCCGAACCAATGGCATAACCCTTGGTGACCGCTTTCATGGTATTTCCCACGGCATCCAGTTCATCGGTTATCTGCCTGACCGATTTGGGCAGTCGACTCATTTCCACGATTCCTCCCGCATTATCGGTAATCGGACCGAAGGCATCCAGGGAAATCACTATACCCGCCATGCTTAACATGCAGCGCACCGCTATAGCTACCCCGTATAAACCTCCCAACCAATACGTCAGCATGACCGCCGCCCCGATAAAGAGCACCGGAAGAGCCGTCGCTTCCATGCCCATGGCCAATCCGGCTATAATATTGGTGGCATGACCGGTCTGGGAAGCATTAGCGATGAGTCGCACAGGCCTCCTTGTCGTTGCCGTATAGTAATCGGTTATGAAAAAGATGGCTGCCGTCATAAGAACGCCGATCACCGAACAGGCAAAAATATTAAACCAGCGGGACGAAAAAAGGGACATAGACAGGGGTAAAAAGAGAATGGAAGAAACCACGCCGTTAACCATCACTCCATTTAAAAGGGCCTTGGCCGGAGAAGCCTTTGAAACTCCAACATAAAAAATTCCAGAAATTGCCCCCAAGATGGTTACCATGCCGACCAAAAAAGGATAAGCCATCGCCGCAGGATCCGCTCCCAAGCCGACAACGGCGACAAGGACCGCTCCAATAAGGCTGACCACGTAAGTTTCAAATACATCAGCAGCCATTCCCGCACAATCCCCCACGTTATCTCCAACGTTATCCGCTATGGTGGCGGGATTCCTGGGATCATCTTCGTTAAGATTCTGTTCTATTTTCCCCGTTAAATCCGCGCCGACGTCCGCTGCCTTTGTATATATTCCTCCCCCAAGACGGGCGAAAACACTGATCAGGCTTGCCCCAAGGGCAAGACCCACAAGGGATGACGAGGTTTCTGTAACCCCCTGGAAATGGACGGAAAGAGCGCAAAACAACCCTACCGAGAAAAGGGCCAAGGCTACAACGAGCAAGCCGGTTACGGCTCCACCCAGAAAAGAAACATGGAGGGCCTTCTCCTTGCTCTGGGTAGCGGCCTGTGCCGTTCTCACGTTAGCTTTAACGGCGACACGCATACCGATAAGACCGGCCAAGTAAGAGCAAAAGGATCCCAGCAAAAATCCTGAAGCCGTCCACCAGTTTTTAAAAAACCCGATCAAAATAAAGAGGAGGGCTGCAATCCCTAAAATGGTTATAAGCTGCCTATTCAGATAGGCTTTCGCTCCCTCTTCGATCGCCCCTGCAATCATCCGCATTGTTTCGTTTCCACTGTCCAGGGATAGGATCCGAAAAGCAAGGATGATCGCTATAACAATACCAACAAGACTAAAACCTATAGAAAGTCCAATCGCATTATGGATGAAAAAAGTTTGCATAATCTGGCGGGAAATTTTAGTTAAAGCGGTTCATGAATCAAGTTCAATAAAAACGATTTACCGACATTCATGCCTCGATCCATTAGAGCGGTCTTTGCAGGCGTGCTCAGGGAAATGGCCGTGGGCAGTGAGGGAATCGAACCCCCGACCCTCTCGGTGTAAACGAGATGCTCTGCCGCCTGAGCTAACTGCCCTCTTCTCAAGATAATACAGATCCAACCAATTTGATCACCGGTTCTGCATAAAATCCAAGCAAAATCGACCCAACGCTCAAAATCCACAATAACAGTTTCGTTGCCGGACTCAAATCTATCCGCTGGACGTTGTCCGGCTCCGTCCAAAACATGGCGCGGACAACCCCTATATAATAGTACAAGCCTGCGGCTGCGCAAAGAGCACCCACGATGACCAGCAGGTGCTGTCCACTGTCCCATGCTGCAAAAAAAACCATCAACTTGCCGAAAAATCCCATTAAAGGGGGAAGCCCGGCAAGAGAAATCATCGAAAAAGCCATCGACCAGGCCATAAGAGAATTTTTCAGGTAAAGTCCATTGAAATCTTTAATGGACACCCCGCTTGGTTGATTCTTTTCCAACAAGATCACGACTAAAAAAGCGGCAAAAATGGCAACCATGTAGGCAAAGAAGTAATAAATGACCGCCGCACAACCTATCTTGTTATGGGCGGAAAGGCCCATCAGCAAAAAGCCTCCATGACTTATGCTCGAGTATCCCAGCATACGTTTAATATTTCTCTGGGGAATGGCCGCCAGGTTGCCCACGATAACCGACAACAGGGCCATGAGAGAAATCAAGGGGATCCAATGTTTCTGGAAACCCGGATCATAAAAAGGAAGATTTAAAATTCTGAGAAGAACGACAAACCCTGCGGCCTTGGAGCCTACGGCAAGGTAAGTAGTGATCGGAGTCGAAGCACCCTGGTAAACATCAGGAGTCCAAACGTGGAAGGGGACCGCCGAGGCTTTAAATCCTAAACCGACCAGTATAAAGACAAGGCCGAGAATCAAGGGACCGTTAACAGGATTGTTTTGCGCAAAGCGGGCGACTTCATCAAATTGGGTTGAGCCGGTAATTCCAAAAACAAAGGCTATGCCCATAACCAGGAAAGAGGAAGCCAACGCCCCAATAATCAAGTACTTCACCCCTGCTTCCAATGCCGAAGGAAACTCTCTTTGAAAGGCTACAAAGACGTAGAAGGAAACGGTCACGATTTCAAGTCCTACGAACAGCAGGATGAAATCCCTGACCGATGCTAATAAAGCCATTCCGGCCGTCGTGAACAGGGGCAAAATATAAAATTCCGATCTCGCTTTAGGGATGAGCCGATCGCTCTCCAAGCTAAGGTAGGAAACGAGAAAACCGGTGATCAAGAAAAACACTTTCCAAAGAACGGCCATCTTGTCCCATACGTAGAGACCATTCCAGAAGATTCCCTGGTTTTCAACAAAGGGTAGCAACAAAACCCCCGCCACGAGGTAATCGGCCAGGACAAGAATACCGATGCTTTTGTCATGGATTTTTGCCAAGGCCTGCCACAAAAGCAGGACTAAAGCCGACAAACTAAGAAAGCATTCCGGAGTACAAAAAACAAAAAAGGCATTCATTGGAAGTAGACTTTATAAGTAGGGTTTAAGAAAATCGCTTGCTTTTTTTATTTTTATCGCCATGCATTTTTACCTCGGAAAAATCTCAAGGCGTTGAAAAATAATGTTCCAGGGTCGGTTTAATGACGGAAAGAAGGGAGCCTGGCATCATCCCTATAATCAGCAAAAAGGACATCAGCAACAGGTAAGGAAATTTCCTCATTATTCCTTGAACATCTTCCACTTCTTTCAGGTGGGGGGGAAGTTTTCCAAAAAACACCGATTGAACCGCTCGAAGTTGGTATACAGCCGATATCACTATACCCCAAATCGCTAATGCCGTGATCCACGGTTGAACTTTCCACGATCCGAAAAAGATAAGCAATTCCCCCGCAAAATTAGCCAGCCCGGGCACCCCTATGGAAGCAAAAGAAGCCAAGATAAAAGCCACAGAAACAAAAGGCATTCTTTGACCCAGTCCCCCCAGCTCACTGAACTTGATTTCACCCGTTTTATCTTTAATTTCCCCGGCCAAGGCGAACAGCAAGGCTATGGAAAGGCCGTGCGCAACCATGAGGAGAACCACTCCACTAAGCCCGATGGTATTCCAGGTGGCAAGCCCCAAAAAGAGATAGCCCATGTGCATGACGCTCGAATATCCAAGCATCGTGGTCAGCTCTTTTTGGGCAATCGTTACGTAGCCTATATAAAGGATGTTGCCCAGGAGAAGGGCATACAATAAAGCCTTCCAATGCTCTAATCCCCCGGGTAGAAGGGGAATCGCCAACCTCAAAAGCCCGTATAAACCGAATTTTTTTAATACTCCGGCATGAAGCATGGCTGCGGGAGTCGGGGCTACGGCATATCCCGAAGGGGCCCAGGTATAAAAAGGAAATAAAGAGACTAAAGTACCAAAACCCACCAGTAAAAACCCAAAAGCTAAGGGCTCTTTCATGATCGGCAAGGGATGAAGACGGACGTAATCTACAAGGGTGGGGATATCGAATGTTCTTGCTTCGGGAGGAAGTAAAACAAGGAGGGCTAAAATACCCACAAGCAGGATCATGCTTCCCACGATCAGGTAGAGGGTAATTTGAAGACTGACAAATTGCCTATTTTCACTCCCCCAAATACCGATCAACAGGAAAGTGGGAACAAGGGCAAATTCATGAAAAATATAAAAAAAGAAAAGGTCTAGAGACACAAAGGCTCCTAAAGCACCCAGGGAGATGGCAAGGAGATAACTGTAAAATTCAGGCTCCCTTTTTATCCCTCGTGGCGAGACGATCACCGCTGCAAGGGTTACCACCGTTGTTAAAAGAACAAGGGGCAAGTTGATCCCATCCACCCCTACGTGGTAGTGGATTTCAGGAAGAGCCGGGAGTTGGATCCACCTGTTGTCCTGGACAAACTGATAACCCGAAAGATGGGGGTCATATTGAAAATAGAGCCATAAACTGGCCAAAAAATTCAACAAACTAGCCCACAAAGCAGCTTGCCTGGCGGGCACTCTAAAGAGCATAGCCACAAAGGCCAATAAAGGCACCAAAAGAAGAACACTTACAAAAGACATACTTATTCCTTTCCCATGTCTTGGTTTAAAGAATAAAACATTTTACCGTTGCCATCTCATTCCCTTGTTCCACAAGAACAAAAGGCAGTCGGCGCTTCCCACCATCTTTGTAAACAAAGCCTGCCGCTGCAACTTTCCAACTAGCTTCGCATCAAGAAATAGACCAGTATAGCCGCCGCCCCTCCTCCAAAAAGAAAAGCATAACTTCTTATATTGCCCGTCTGGAAAATTCTTAAGATTTCTCCACCCACGCTGACTATAAAAGCCGATCCCCGGACTATCCCAAAGCCGATGATCCATTCGTCAAACCAGGCCAAAAGTTGTGCTCCCCATTGCTGGAATTTCAAAAGGGTCAAATCGTAAAACTCATCAAAATAAAACTTGTTTTTAAACAGCGGGAAAAGGACGATCTCGCTTTTCTTCCCCCAATAAGCAAAAGCCCCGATCCCCAAGCCAATTACCCCGACCAGGACAGAAAGGATCATCACGTGTAATCGAGAAGAGGCCTCTTCTACAGGCTGATGGGCCAGCCCCAAAGCCCTTTCAATCCCTAAAAAAGGATATCCTCCCACGACCGCAAAAAAGGAAAGAACGAGCATCGGCAAAACCATGACAAGGGGGGATTCTTTTGCATGAGCGGCTACTTCCGTCTTGGGGGGGCCGAAAAAAGTCACCACAAATAACCTCGTCATATAAAAAGCGGTCAATCCAGCCGTAAACAACGCGAGCCAAAACAAAACCCGATTTTTTTCTCCGACCATCTCTATAATCGTATCCTTGCTGAAAAATCCCGAAAAGCCCGGTATGCCAGCCAACGCACAGCTCCCAATGAGAAAGGTCAGAAAAGTCAAGGGCATCTTTTTCCACAGCCCCCCCATCTTCCATATATCTTGTTCATGGTGAAGAACGTGCAACACCGAGCCCGCTCCAAGGAAAAGAAGAGCCTTAAAAAAGGCATGGGTGCAAAGATGAAACATGGCTGCAACCGTGGCCGAAGAACCAACGGCCATAACCATGTATCCAAGCTGGGACATCGTTGAATAGGCCAAAATCCGCTTGATATCGTCCTGCTGGGTGGCCGTCAGGGCAGCAACCGCCGCGGTGATCGCTCCTGTCCAGGCAATGACATCCAAGGCTTGGGGCGACTGCTCGAGCACAAAAAATATCCTGCAGAGCATGTAGACCCCAGCTGCAACCATGGTCGCAGCGTGGATCAACGCAGAGACGGGAGTTGGTCCCTCCATCGCATCGGGAAGCCACACATGAAGCGGAATTTGAGCCGATTTGCCGACACAACCGCAAAAAAGAAGTAAGCCCATTATCGTCACCAAGGGATGGTTTTTAAGATAAGACGCAACAGAGGGATCAAACATCAAGCTTCCCGTCAAGGTCCAAAACAAAATAATCCCCAAAAGAAAACCAAAATCCCCAATTCTATTCGCCAGAAAAGCCTTGGTCGCAGCCGCAGCCGCCGAGGGTTTTTCGAACCAAAAACCGATCAACAGATAAGAACTTACCCCAACCAGTTCCCAGAAGATGTACATCATAATAAAGTTGGTCGCGACAACGATTCCCAACATAGAGAGCATGAAAAGGGAAAGTTCTGCAAAAAAGCGGCTCCTTCCCGGATCCTCAGCCATGTAACCCATCGAGTAGATATGGATCATCAGCCCCACTCCGCTCACGACAAGGAGCATCACCTTGGATAGGGGGTCGAAAACCATGCCCAACTGTATGGAAAGCCCCCCGACATCTATCCAACTGATAGGTGAAGGTTCAGGGATTGAACCCAGGGATATACCCAGGGAAACCAAGAAGGCAATTCCACAAGCTCCTACCGAGACCCATTGACTAAGAGAAGGAAAGGGTTTTAAAAAAGCCCATATGATAAAGGCCGAACTTAATGGGGAAAGCAACAATAGCCATGCTAAAAACTGTTCGTTCATAAGGTCGAATCCGGAGAAAAACTTCTAAAATTTGAGCATTGTTATATCTTCAGCCTTGGTCGTATGCTTGACCCGGTAAAGGGCGACGATTAAAGCCAGGCCCACGGCCACTTCAGCTGCTGCAACCGTAATGACAAAAAAGACGAGGACCTGGCCCAAGAGATTGGCATTAAACCGGCTAAAGGCCACAAGGGCAAGATTAGCAGCGTTCAACATGATTTCTAAACACATTAAAATAACAATCAGGTCCCTTCTTAAGATTATTCCTGCAAGACCGATGGCAAAGAGGATTCCACTTGCTACCACATAATGAGTGAGGCCGATGTGCATCTTTTTTCCTCTTGATCAACAATGATAAACGACAATCCAACGCTTCATTCTTAATAAACACAGGCTAGCTTTAAAGGTCTTCCCCGGTATCGGTGACCATCTCCAGTTGAAAATGTGAAGGGCAACAACCAAAAAAAAAGCTCATTGTTTTATTCCAGGTCTTTTTTACTCAAGATAATCACTCCCACCATGGAAATTAAAAGCAGTAACCCCACGACTTCAAAAGCCAACGAGTAGTTTGCAAACAGCAGCTCTCCCAAGGCCTTTATCCCCCCAACGCCAAGGGCTTTTTGTTCTTTTGAAAGCGAGGAATCCATCGCTTTTACTGCAAGGGAAAATCCCACGCCAAACAATAAAACAAGGAGGAATCCTCCCAACATCCCGAGGGGTCTCATCGTCGCTTGTTCTTCGGCTTTCAAGTCAAGCAGCATAATGATAAATAAAAAGAGAACCATCACCGCCCCCGCATAAACGAGCACCTGGACGGCGGCAAGAAAATACGCCCCTAGCAGGACAAAAAGACCAGCAATGCTTAAAATCATCAACACCAGGTTCATTGCTGAAGCCACCGGATTTTTATTGGCGATTACCCCGACAGCGCTCCCTACCATCGTCAAAACAAAAGTCCAAAAAAAGAAGTTTTCCATTTTAAATTGCCCACAAAGAGAATGAAAATCTTAAAAATTAGAACACAAAAAACAATAATAAAATATTCGGACACCCATGATCCTACTTTCCCTCTGCTGTTTTCATTTTTTTTCCCATTTTCGAATCGGCAGAGGGTACACTCCTCCCAACTCGTACAAGGTCTTTTTGTCGTGGACAAGATCTTGGCGGCTGTAGCCGGACAAGGAATAGATCTTTGGAAGGAGAAATATAGCCTCCTCCGGGCATACCTCTTCACACAATCCACAATAAATGCATCTTGTCATGTCGATAAAAAACTCCTCGGGTGCCTTCTCCACCTTAGCGTACTTATCCCCTGGAGGAATTTCTCCGGGGATAATGCGGATAGCCCGAGGAGGACAGATGAACTCGCACATCTGACAACTCACGCATTTTTCCCTCCCCTCCTCGTCCTTAACTAGCAAAGGTGCGCCCCGGAACCCCGGGGGCAATTTCGGCTTTTCCTCTGGATATTCGAGGGTAACCCGGGTCTTGCCGGTAATCCTGTCCCAAAAATGTTTGAGAGTAATGCCTAAACCTTGAATGATTCCAGGCAGATAGGTTTTTTCAAAAAGATTGAGCTCCGGCCTTTTGACGATCATAATCACAATATATCAGGAATGTTCTTTTTCCGAGGGAAAAAAATCCCCTTATTTTACGAATTTTTAAATAGCTAATGTAATTAATCAAAATATTCAATATTTTTCTTTTTTATACAGCCGACTTCCTAGGTAAACTTAAGACAATTTTTTTCTCTTCGCCCTCGTTTTGACTTATAAATTTTCCTTTAAATCCTGGAATAGATTTTTTCTTCCCTCTTCTGGGTTTTATGTTAATTTGATAGCTATGAAATTCAGGAATCTTCCAGGAACGGATATCAGGGTATCTGAAGTAGGATTTGGCGTGTGGACTTTAACCACGGGGTGGTGGGGGTCCTACACTGAAGAAGAAGCGACCAGGCTCCTTAAAGAAGCTGTGGATTTGGGAATAAACTTTTTCGATACCGCCGACGTCTATGGGCATGGATACGGGGAAGAAATCCTGGGCAAAGCTTTTGGGAATTCTCATGAAGTTGTTATAGCCACAAAAGTGGGTTACAACTTCTACGGGGTTCAAAACCGAACCGCCCAACATGAACTTCCCCAAGATTTTAGCCCTGGTTTTTTAAAAGACGCGGTCGATCGATCGCTCAAACGGCTCAAGCGCGATTGTATAGACATCCTCCAATTACACAACATCCGCATGGCCCACGTTAAAGACGACGGCATCTGGCTCCTCTTAGAAGGGCTCCTCAAGGAAGGCAAAATCCGTTCCTACGGTGTTGCCTTGGGTCCCGCGATTGGCTGGCTTTACGAAGGCCTCGAATCGATTCGACTCAGGAAACCCCATGTCGTCCAGCACATCTACAACATCTTGGAATCTTACCCGGGTAAGGCCCTCATGGAGGGAGCTCAATCGGATAAAACCCGTTATCTCATTCGCGTGCCCCACGCAAGCGGCATGCTGGAAGGCCGGTACAACAGCCAAACCCAGTTCTCAGAGACCGACCACCGCCGTTTTAGGCCGAAGCATTGGCTCGAAAACGGATTAAAAAAAATAGCCTCCTTGGAATTCCTGGTCTTGCCCAATCGCACCCTGGGACAAGCCGCCCTGCAATGGATACTCAACGAAGGGAAAGTGTTAAGCTGTCTGCCCAACATTTACAATAGTGTGCAGCTGCGTGAATTCGCCGCTGCCCCGGAGTGTCCTCCCTTGACCCAAGAAGAGCTTTCCAAGATCGATTCCCTTATCTCGATCAATTTTGGAGTTGAAGAAGAACCCGAAGCTTACAAGGGAACGATGAGTCCCGAGCAACTCCAGGCTGCCGGCTCTTAAGGGCCAGTAAGGGTTTCAAGGAAACGATTTTTTAACGGCCTTTTGATCTTGCGGGCAGTCCTGGGAGTAAGAGGCTTGCGTAGATTGGGGATTAAAACCACTTGAGAGGTTATTTTTAGAGTTCATTCGCTCTTTATGGGCGAAATAGAGGTTCCTGCTGTAGGGAATCCAACTGAACAAGTAGGCGAAGATGAAAACCGAATCCCACCGGTAAAACGCATAGATAAGAAGCAAAAGGGAACCCAGCAAGCTGCAATACCAAAAAGCGAGAGGGACAACCACCGCCTTTTTCTTTTCCGTCGCTATCCATTGTATAATAAAGCGGGAAAAAAAAAGAATATTTCCAATCCATCCGATGACTTTCATTGGACTCCAATGAATGCCGAGGAAATCAACCGTAGTGGCAACCCAAAAGCCGTAGCTCGTCATGTTTTCTCTCCTGGGTAATCTTTGTTTTTATTTCAAGGGAAGAAAGATCCGTTTTGATTTCTTTTTATTCTTTTTGCGGCTCCATCTCCAGGGCATAGGGGAAAAGAAAAGACCTGTTGACTTCTTCAACCGCCTCTTCTCCCAACAGCCGGCGAATAACTTCAAAAGCAAATTCAACCGCCCGACCCGCCGCTTTCGCAGTAATCAACTGTCCATCCACAACAACTCCGCTATACCTATCCAAGCTTTCTTGAGGAAAATCGTCCCACAGGGAAGGATGGCAAGTCATCTTGGCCGAGGGGAAAAGACCGAATTGAACCAGGCAGCCCGGGGCGGCACAAATGGCGGCGACCCATCTTCCTGCCCGAACCTGCTTTTCAAGGAGTTCCTTGATGCGTACATCTTTTTTCAAATTTTCCGCTCCTTCCGCTCCTCCAGGAAGGATAATGCAATCGAATTCCTCTTCCAGGACATCTTCCAAGTCATAGTCGGGGATAAGCCGTATCTTTCTCGATCCGGAAATCACCCCCGGCAAAACGCCGGCAACCACAACCTCTATTTTTGCTCTTCTCAATAAATCGATGGGAACAACCGCCTCGATTTCCTCGAAACCCGGAGCAAGAATCACCAATGCGCGTTTCATAACAGCCCCTTAATTCTAAGTAAAATATTTTTACGGATTTCACAAAATTTTTTCTCATCTATCACCGCTTCGAACCGTCTCGGCGTAAAAGGGCTAGCCATTTTTACCCAGGAACGGCACCCTCTCATCGCCTTCTCGTCCTCTTTAACTTCCAGGGGCGGATAGGCTCTATATACCCTTAAGATAAGAACAGACAGTCCCTTCTTTTTTCCGTAATCAAAGCGTTTTTTCAAAATCGGCTCTTCCCAAATGTAAAATGGAGAGAGACGGCGAACTATTTCCCAATCCGTGACGAAAAAATCTTCCTGGACCCAAGCTACATACTTAAGCAGTAGGCAGCCGGGAGAAGATTCTTCCCCTTCATCTTTTTCTACAAACCTGTACTCGGGTTTAACCTGGTGTAATTCTTCATGATAGTGCGTGGGTAAAAGCCAGAAAAAAGGGGATTTCAACTGAAATTCTTTTTCTTGAATTCCCCCCTTTCTCAAGAGGATAGACTGCTTTCCTTTACCCAAGGCCTCGACCACGATCTGCCAATCTTTAAATGCATACTGCTCTAGGGAGTTTAAAAAATCTTCAGCCTGTTCAGTAGGGAAAGATTCACTCACACTTTTTCTCCGGTTCTTTATGGATCAATTCCCAGTTGCGGTAAAAGTAGTTTGTCCCCGAAACGACGGTAATGGCAACCGTTAAAAGCATCATGGGGAAAAGGGCATTTTCCAGGATAGTCCCCAAAAATCCCATCTGCAGTTTTGTTTCCTTTAAACTTAGGGAAACAAAACAGCCGATGATAAAAATCATCTGGGAAAGGGTCTTTTGCTTCCCACCGAAATCGGCCGCCATCACTTTTCCATGAATAGCCAGCAGGGTACGCAACCCGGTAATTAAAAATTCTCTTGAAATCATGGTGATTACCGCCCATAAAGGGGCATAATTGAACTGGAGGAGAGAAAGAAGAGCGGCGCTGATCAATATCTTATCGGCCAAGGGATCTAACAGTTTCCCCAGCTCGCTTACCAGGTTGAAGTTTCGAGCTATCCATCCATCGAGAAGATCGGTAAGGCTTGCCAAGAGAAAAATAAATAGGGCCATCGTCGCTTGAAAGGGCCAATCGATGCTCAAATCGGCAACGAAAAGACCGCACATTCCTATTCTTGCCAAGGAAAGTTGGTTCGGCAAATTCAAATTAAGCCTGCCAGCATGGGAAGACACATCCGCTTTCGATCGTTCCTTTTTATGTAAACTTTGTGCGCACAATCAATTTATAATCAAATGAGCTCTTTAATTGTCGATAAGCAAATGAACAGCAAAAAAATTTCTCTTATTGAGGAGTTGAATCCGGAGCTTTTTTCTGGGCGCCAAATTTCACCTCCTTGGCTTCCCATTTATCCCCTTTTTTTTTCGCATGGATGACTACCCTCATTCCCTTTTTTAATTGATCTAAAGAAGCCGAATTACCCTTGTAAATGTATTGGGTTGAGTCGCTCAGCTCGATCGTTTTTAGCTCCCCTTTCTTGGTTTCTACGACCAGGGTTTTATCCGACACGGAACTGACCGTGCCGAGAATATGTTCGAGATTGCCATGAGCAAAAGCCAGCCGCGGGCTTAAAATCATGACAAGAAAAGCGATAAGAGTCAAAATCTGAAAAGGTTTCATTTACTTGCTCTCCATTTTCATTGCATTCTGTTGTTCCTCTTCAGAAGAATTCCCCAAAGAATGGTCTTCTTCAAGAAATTTTTCTTCCTCTTTTTCTTCCTGAAGTTCATGGGGACTGACCGGATTCATTTTTTCCATTTCCTTTTCTTCCTCTTTCGTCAAATACGGGAGATGACGAATAAAGTGAACGAGCTTCCAACTGTCTTCATCCTGGTCTTTTTCCCCCCATGCGGGCATGCCTGTCCACCGTATGCCATTGTGGATGATATAGTAGATTTCCCCGTCAGATTTTTTTTGCACCTCTCTCGACCTCAAGTCCCTGGGCTTAGGATAAAGATTTTTGCCGATAGGGGTCTCTCCACTGCCGTTATTCCCATGGCATAACGCACAATGATCGGCAAAATGATCCCTGGACTCGTTCAAGACCTCTTGAGAGAAGGGGATCGGGTTTTTCGTCTCCTTGACCGTCTTAGGAATGGACAGGGAGAGGGCGGTGGTCGCGATCCACTTTTCTAGGGCAGGAGGATTGCTCCTTGCCGTAAATCCTTCTCGCATTAAAAAGTAGGCAAAAAGGCAAACCGCTATAAAAAGCAGGCCGAGTAGCGAACAGAGGCTGTAAAAAATTCTTTTCAACATTCAAAAGAAATATTTATTATTGGCTAAGGGATTTGAGGTTTTATTTTCAAGTTAAATTCCAAAAAAGAAGTTATTTCCAGCTTTTTAATCTCCCAGCCAACGAAAAGAGATGAAAAAAAATTGAAACTATGAAGATCCTACGGATCTTTATCCCCTCGATGTTCGTTACCTTGGCCTATGGTATCGACATTAGCCCAAGTAAAAACACCCACCCGGACATCCTCCAGGCTCCCCGCAAACATTGGTCTATCCTTCCCTTTGCTGATCCCAAAAGGATAGACAAGGCCAACCAGATTAATTTTCGCAAAATTCAGCCCTCTGTTAAAATCGAGCCCAGCCGTCTGTCTCTCTCCTCTCTTAAAGACAGCCTTACAACGCCATCGCTGCGGATTGTCCTTACGGTGGTTAACAACGGACGCAGGACTTATACTTTTAGCTTTCCCGATTCCCAAAGATTTGATTTCAGGATAAGAAATGCAAGCGGCCAGATTATCTACGTGTGGTCGGAAGACAAGGAATTCCTGCCCATGGTGGGTACAACCGCCTTAAATCCCAATGATTCCCTAACTTACAGCGAAGTTGTTGCCCTCGAAGATCTTGACCAACCCCTCACCCCGGGAACTTACTGGATAGAATCAATCTTGGCTAACTACCCGGAAATTTCTGCGACGACCACCCTGATCGTCGATCCGTAAACCTCTGTCTCCTCAAGACCCTAATCCTAGCCGGGATTACTCCCAGCCGAAAGACCCCCAAGGGATTCTTCCTTCTGCGAGGGGTGGGTGGCTCACCCTCCCTTCCCGAAGGTGTCCGGCCAAGGCTCTTTCCGCAGGCCTAATCCCTGGGCTTACTCCGACCCTGCCACCCCCAAGGTGGGTGAGCTTTGCCCGCAATATAATTCCGTTCCGTCAAACTTACCCATTCTTGCTCAAACAGGAAAAAAAAGCGGGTTTCCTGCTTCATTGAGACCGGATGAAGCAGGCTCTTGCACAAGCCGGGCCCCGGTCCTTCTTCTCCAAAGGGCTGCCTTCCGGCCGAACTCCCCGTAGTGAGCGCGTAGCGCCCCTCTTTCCTGACATCCCCCTCTCTTTTTTTTCACCTGAATGCGGAGGATTCCTTCCTGCTAACAGGGGGGCCTTGCCCCTTAGATCGGTCGAAGGACCGACTCTCCGACACCGCGTCGAAGAACAGGCGACCCGGGCCGGTCCGGCCGTTCGCACGTTTACGACGCGCCTTGTCCTCTTCCACCTGAAAGAGGTTTGCGGCGCGTTTTTTTTCAGATCGAAACCATCCAATAAGCATTGACCGAGCAAGAAGTTTTTTAACCGCTCAAACCCCAGAGGAATACCCTTCTTTGGCTTTCTTGAGGTAACCGGTTTGAAAGAATAACCGAAGCCGGAAATCGGGAAAACCGGCTTTCCTAAAAAGAGTACCCGCTGGTGGTCTTTGGCTGTTTCCTAGCTCAATTATTCTGAGTTCGAAGCGCTTAGCTACTCCCAAGCATTTGCCTTGAGTCTTTGAGCAAGCTTTCCCAGGAGAACTTTCCATATTAGGCAACCCAAGACAAATGGACTAAAAGAAATGAGGGGATAAAAGCCTTTGTCTTGCCGGAATTCCATCTCAAGCTTCCAAGGCAGAACCGACTCTCCGCTAGCTCCCTTGCGGCCGACTTTCTGTGTCCTTTCCCTCAGGGAGAGGGACATAGAGCCTAAATTGAGTTAAAACAAATCAAAGCCGGCTATTCAGCCCCTGGAGCGCTTTTCTTTTTTGCGCCAACCGATCCGCTATCCATGGATAAGTTCTTTGCAAGCCTTCAAGCAAGCTATACTTGGGCTTCCATCCAAGGAGTGAATAAAGCTTCGTATTATCGCTATTTCTTCCCCTTACCCCCTGGGGCTTCGATAGGTCGTGCTTGATACGAACCTTTTTGCCCGCCACTTTCGCCACCATTTCCACGAGTTGATCAATGGTGACAAGCTCTTCTGATCCTAGATTCAGGGGCTTAGAATAATCCGATTGGGCAATCAAGTAAATCCCTTCAACGCAGTCCTCTATATAAAGAAAGGAGCGGGTTTGCCGGCCATCACCCCAGACTTCGATCTCCGCAGCATCCTCGGCTAAAGCCACTTTTCTACATATCGCTGCCGGGGCCTTTTCTCTTCCCCCTTCATAAGTCCCCAAGGGTCCATATACATTATGGAACCTTGCCACCCTCGTTTCGAGTCGTTTATCTTCTTGATAGTATTGGCAGAGTTTTTCGGCAAAAAGCTTTTCCCATCCGTAACCTTCCTCAGGTTCCGCGGGGATGGCATCTTCTTCTTTAAGAGGAACTACATCGGCGGATCTCTGCTTGTAGGCAGGATAGATGCAAGCAGACGAAGAATAGAAGTAGCGCTTGACCCCATTTTGATAAGAGGCTTCCAACATGTGGGTATTAATTAAAATATTGTTTTTAGCGATCTCGGCATGGTTGGTTGATATGTAACCGATACCGCCCATGTCGGCGGCCAGCTGGTAGACCTCGTCAACCTCTCTTGTGGCACGCAGGCAATTTTCCCAGTACCTGAGATCAAGAAGCAGAAACTCATCGCTTTGGCTCTTCTCATACTCAGGCTCCTTAATATCCACGCCCCTTACCCAGTATTGCTTTCCTTTTAAAAAACTGACCAAGTGATGGCCGATAAATCCACCGGCCCCGGCTACAACGGCTTTCTTCATGATTTTATCCTTTTTTTTAACAATTCTATTTTTTTAAAAGGTCCTCTACGGCTTTTTCCATCTCCTCGAGGACCTTCTTTTTTTGCCACGTTCTTAAAGCATAAGCCCTGCCTTCCTCCCCAAACCGTTGCCTAAGCTGGGCATCTGCGGCTAATTCACCCACAGCTTCAGCCATTGCCTTGGAGTCTTCAGCCGGAACGACGCGGCCAGCTCCAGCCTCCAAAATTACCTTAGCTACCTCGCTGTTTTTATTGACCGCACCGATGACCGGTTTTGCAGCGGAAAGGTAGGTCATCACCTTCGAAGGAAAAACGATATCTCCCACTTCTTTTTTTTGGGTGACCAGGGCGATATCGGCAGCCGAAAGAAGGGCCAAGTATTCTTCCTTGGGAAGGAGAGGAATAAATTTGAGCTGGGGAAGGTTTAAGCTTTGGGCTTTTTCTTCCAGCCTGCGCCTATCGGCACCGTCGCCGACGAGGAGAAAAACGATCCCCTTTTTTTCCTTCAACCGTTCTGCCGCTTCAATGACTATATCCAGCCCCTGTTTGACCCCCATATTACCCGTATGGGCCACAATAATGCGCTCTTCTAATCCATATTTTTCTCTAAACTTGAGGGCTCCGTTTCTTTCGGGAAGGCTGAAAAGAAGGGGGTCAGCCCAATCGGGAAGAAGGAGAACTTTCTCGGCCGCTATTCCCTTGGAGATGATCTTCTGCCTCATGGTCGGGGTAAGAGTCGATACTTTTGCGGCATTGTCGTAAGCAAACTTTTCTATTTTATAGAGAATATCAAAAAAGAGATTGGAGTTGATCATTCCCAAATCTCTTGCCGCATCGGGTTGGAGATCGGGGACATGGAAGATATAGGGAATATTCCAGAGCTTGCTCAAAAAAAAAGCGGATAAACCGAGCCCAAGAGGCGGAGAAACAATGAAGAGCAGGTCGGGTTTTTTGACCAAAAGTGCCCTAAGAAGGGAAGAGAAAAGAAAAGAAGCTTCATGGACGATCCTAGAAAGGGTCGACACTTTCTTGGGAACGTAAATAAAAGAACGCAAGATTTTCACCCCGTTGCGGCTTTCATCCTTAAACCATTTTCCCCGATATTCAGCAGGTATTTCCCAAAAGGGATAATAGGGGAAGGCGGTAATCATTGAAACCTCGTAGCCCTTGGACGATAAAAATTCACAACGACCCGTATTAAAAATGCCTATACCCGTTTTTTCAGGCCAATAATTAATGCCTAAGAAAAGGATCCGGTAGGCAGCCATTTGGGCTTTTTTGAATGTTGGGCTAAAGGAAAGGAACCCCTACTAGGCTATTTTTTTTCCCCCATGGGGTCAAGAAGAAAAAAAATCCCGTTTTTATCAAGTAATCTTGTTCGATAACCGAGGAGGACTCCTGGGTCTGGCAGGATTCGAACCTGCAACCAAGGGATTATGAGTCCCCTGCTCTGCCGTTGAGCTACAGACCCGACCTCTGATGCTCTTGATTCTATCCTAAATTGCCCGGTTTTCAAAAAATAATTTTCTTTTTTGCCATTCACCGTTCCGTCAGGCTTACTCACTGCTGCTCAAACAGGAACAAAGCTGACAGACTTGCTCATCGAGGCGGACGGGGCCGGCGGGTGCGCGCCAGGCCAGAGCCTTCTTCTCCGGCAAGCCTGCCTTCCGGTGGAACTCGCCGTAGAGCCGTTTAGGACGGCAATATGAGCTAAAATGTACAGGAAAGATTAAAAAAGATCGAATAATCGATCAACTGTTCAAACCCACCTATGGCCTCCAAGCCCAATGGGTAATGAGAAAAAGGACTAAAGGTAAAAAATTGATATTGATAATGCATTATTGATTATTAATTATCGTTTCCATGGGAAAGTTCTTTATCCCTTTTCTTTTCTTTTGCTTCGTATCCCTTTTTTTATCACCTTCCTTTTCCCAAGATTGGACCCAAGGGGATACTCAAAACTTCTTGCAAGAAGATCCAAGCCCACCCCCGGTTTCCACTCTTCCCGAAGTGACGGTGAGCGCAAGCAAACTTTCAGAGGTGTTTGATACCGAATCGAGTTCCTGCTACGGCACTCCAATGCCCATCCTCGATACTCCTCGGGCGGTTAGTCCCATCTCTCAAACGTTGATGAAAACCGCCGGCCTCGGCTCTTGGGGAAAACTCGATCCCTTGAGTTTTACCTACATCAACCCGGCTGCCATGGTCGATCCTTCTCAAACCGGATGTGCTTCCGCCCCGGACATCCGGGGAACGACCGGGCTTACCTTCATCAACGGCATGGAAGAAACCGTCAATATGCCGCTGCAAGACGTGCCCTGGAACCTGAACATGGTGGAATCCATCGATCTGGTCGAAGGTCCCCCTGGAGCCGTCTACGGATCTACCCAACCCTCAAACGGATACGTCAATTACATCACCAAGCAGCCCTATTTTGACCGGTTCAGGGGTGATGTCTGGGATACAACCGGGATGTACGATCAATACATGTGGGGAGCGGATATCGGTGGGCCCATCAAGGGAACTCAAGGCCGGCTAGCCTACAGGTTCAGCTACATGGGAATTGAAAGCGGCAGTTACTATGAGCTGATCAAAGACAACCAGCAAAACTTTTACGCTGCCCTTGGATACAGGCCAAGCACCGATTACCAGGCCGATCTTTACCTCGATTTTGGGACCTACAGTTACATGCTTGAAGATGTTCTTCTAAACCGTCCCACGGAGGCCTTGATTCAAAACGGTCTCTATTACCCGGGTTTTCTTCCTCCCTCCGAGGTCAATACGGGGACGGTCAACAATCCTCCCGCATCCGGCTACCTAGGAACACCCATCCCGATTAGCCGCAGGGTCAATGTGAAATACCCCGGAGACCTGGGCAGGGCCCAGACCGCCATGGCCCAATGGATCCAAAGATTTCAAATCAACGATCACTTGAGGGTTGTGAACAACACCTTTTTTTGGTACCAGTCCCACGTGTCTTCAGAAGATGAATTTTTCTTCAACGAGGCCTGGATCGGCAACTACGAAATCGATAACCGGACGGAAGTCCTCTTGAATTTTGATACGGCTGGACCTATCGGTCCAATCAGCCATTCCCTGGACACGGGCTTGGATAGCCGCTACCAATATGTTCTAGCCTACGATTCTTTTAATTTTGTCGTTCCCAATGGCTGGAGTGTTTTTGAAAATCCCTACTTGAGAAACGCCCTTTTCTCCCAAAACTTTCAAGCCCTAATCGGTAATCCTTCCGGGCCTGGAGGCGGGGAATGGCTTGTTCCTTCCGGTCCCTATCCCCTTTATTTTGAACCCCTAAACGGGGCGACAGGCAGTAATCTTAGCCGATACCTGAGAATTGCTCCTTTTGCCCAAGATAGGCTGCAGCTGTCCCAAAACCTCTTTCTTATTCTCGGCGCCCGGATGAACCTTTACCTGGTTTCCGCGGAAACTCCGCCGGGAACTCCCCCTCTTTTGTTCGAAAGCCTTAACACATCCCAGCTCGCCCCCTTGGTGAACATCAGTCCCTACTGGAAACCCTACCCCTGGATGAGCTTTTATTTTAACTTTAACCTGCAACAGACGACGGTCGTCGCCGGCGGCGGAGGCTATTCCCCTCTTTTCGGAGCTTCCGCTTTCCATCTTTTAAACGAACTTGAAGAAATCGGGGCCAAGTTCAGCCTCGTAGAAAACAAGCTGTTTTTTTCTGGAGACTTATTTAGTGAAAACACCTATCTTTTCAACTTCGGGCTGCCCCCCACACCGGTAAACATCAAGGGATTCGAAATGTCCGTCCAATACCAACCTTTCGATCGGTTTTGGCTTAAAGCCAACACCCTTTTCATGAACGGGGTGGAAAACTGGAGCGGGTTGCCTACCGGACCCCCTTTAGCCCAAACCTATTCTACTGCAACCGCTTTCTTGCTCAGTCTTCCCTTGGATAATTCAGGGACTTTCCCCCCGGGCAAATACGCCTTGATCGCTTGGCCAGAACAGATCTTTTCAGGGCTGGTCTCCTATCAATTCAAGAAGGGAATCGGCATCAGCCTGGGAGCCCTTTTAATGAGCGATATGTATCTTGGCTATGAACATCAAGAGAGAATCCCCACCCAGTTCATCCTCAACGGCCAGCTCTTCTATACAGCTCACCGGTGGGAAGCCCGGTTGAGCCTTTTTAACTTTACCAACGAACATTATTGGCTACCCAACGGGTTTGGCTTTACCCAGGTCAGAACCTTAAACTTGGACACGATCTTCCCCGGATGGCCTTTCTGGGTTGAAGGCACCCTTCTTTATAGATTCTAAGCTTTGTTCCGGGGATTTCAAGGGAATACAGAGGGGAGGATCCTCCCCAAGGTTTTTGGCAAGAGTGGAAAACGCCTTTCCCTTTTTAAGGGGTTGAGACAGCCAAGCATTATGCCGGTGGAGATATTTTCTTAGGCAAAGCTCCCCGGTAGCCTGGCAACACCAAAAACTGCTGTAGCCCTTAGAGCGGCGTATCGTTCCCACGATCCTGAACAGCTCAGCCGAAGGTTTATGGATTTGCCGGGAATCCATGACCAGGTAGGAATAAGCCGCCGAACTGAGATCGATACCCATGACATCTTGGGTTTGCCCCCAGAAAGGATCATGAAAGATTTCCCTCGGGACCGAGGCGAAGAAATGGCACCAGTTTTTTTCATCTTCGATGAGACCGCACTTTTGCTGGTGGAGGCAGGGGGCAACCACCCAGTACTTTTCTTTTAAACTTTCCCTGAGCTTGCCAAGCTTTTTGGAAATGCTCTTCGTTCCCGGTTCGACCCAGAGTATAGCCGAGGCTCTTTGGGCGATTTCCAAGAGCTCTTCAAGCCCTTGATCGTTGAGTTCACCGAGCAGGTGGCTGATTAAAAGAATAAATTTTTGCGGAATCCGGTTTCGATCGACTACGCGGGCTTGAATACGGGGGAACTCTTTTCTTAAAAGGGCCGCAGCATATTCCATGGCTATGGGGGAACGATCCCAAAAAAAACAGGACGACACTTTGAATTTCTTTTCTTGGGCCCAACGACAAAAGGATCTTGCCGCAACACCCGGTCCACAACCCCAATCGAGGAGGTCCCCTTCAGGAGGCTGCCAACGGAGCAAGGAAAGTTCTTTTAAAACACTTTGCCATTTCCACAGGATCCTTTGTCCAAAAATTTCTTCATAAAGGGCCAACTCTTCCTCGGTTTCCCAGTAGGGCCGGTCCAGCTTGATCTCCGATAAAAAAAGGGCCCTTAATCGTTCCAGGATGGCTTTCCTTTTCTTTGTCAAAAACCTTTGTCCTTTCTCTTTCTCCATGGATTAGAATCTATAGGCAACCGTACCTTGTATCCAGAAAGCTTGCCCGGGAACCACCCAGTCGGAGTTAGAAGCCGAATCAGGGGAAGCCCCGGCCGCGGCCGCGTAGGGTATCCAGTAATGGCTATTGAAAACGTTCCATATGTAGAGGTTGACTTGCCAATGCTTGTTCTGGTAAAAAAGCTGGAGGTTGGCGTAATCCTGGGAGGGGATCCAAGCCGTGTAATCCCAAAATATAGGGGTAGCCGACATCCAGGTCCCGCTGAGGGTTATGCCAAAGCCGTTGTCAAAGGTATAACTGACCATCGCGTTGGCTACCAATTGAGGGAAGGCTGCCCATGGCCATATCCCGGGCTGGTAGCCATAGCCAAACATCCCGTTGTCATCCAGGGGCAGGTCATGCCTGAAGGCGTAGCCCGTGGAATAGGACTGGGTTTCAGGAGGCCCAAAGGGAAGGTTGGTAAAATTGGAAGTTCCCCTCATGTAGGCAAAGCCCGCCCTCGACCAAAAGTGCCGAGTAGGTTGGTAATTCATGTTAAACTGGAAAGCGGTCATGTGGGTGACAACAGGAGGCAAAGCCACGTAACCTTCATCGAGCCGGCTGCGAATACCTGCAGCGGTAAGATAGAGCTTGTTATGGTAGAGGTTAAACTTAACCCCTCCCTCGATGTACTGTTCTAAGAGTCTCATGTTATTGTCCGTAAAAACGGGGGCAAACCCTCCCATGTCCGCAGCCGCCGTTGTATAAAGCCAGTTGTAATTAAAATACACCGTCATCCAAGGGAAAGGCTTGTAGACGGGGCTCACGTTAAAAAGGGGGGCAATAGAGGTAGTGCGGAACTGGGCAAACTGGTCAAGAGGGGTTCCCTGTGGAGTCACCGCATCGACGACATAGGTGGTCTCCCGGGCTCCCATCAGAAGGCTAAATTTGGGGTGGAACTGGATGTTCCATTGCATGAAAGGGGCAAAAGCCCAGTATTGAGAGTCCGTCGTTCCTGTAATGCCGTTGCCCGGTTCGAAATAATAGCCGGGCATGCCGGGCACGGGGATTTCAACCTGTTGAGCAACAAGAGCTTGCCAGGCGGGGGTAAGCCGGGCATCCCACAAAAGGGGATTTTCGTTCATGATGTCAAACTCGTTGGGAATGTTAAGAAAATTGGTCGAAACGTAATCCACGTTCCTTTGGTAATGCCATTCAAAACCCGTATCGATGTAATGGGAAAAGGTCAACCCCCCTTCGTCCGCCTTGGGTTCTCCCTTGCCCCACCGAAACTTCCTTTCCGCACCACCCCCCAGGGGAGTATCAAACTGGAGGCGGATCTCTGTCCTGTTATCGACCTCGTAATCCCCCATGACCGCCTCGTCGTAAAAATAGGCCGGTTGAATAGCCCTATGCCGGGTATACCACACAAGGGTATTGTTCACGATATCGAACCCGTCGGCAATGTGGGCCCTTTGGATCAGTTGGGTCATCCCTTGATAGCCGGTCTGGGAGGCAAAGGGAGGGATGAGCATGGCTCTCATGTTCGCGGGTTCTAATCCTGCTCCCGGAAACTGGGGATAGGGAATGGGCACTCCGTTAGGATATGTGGGAGGAAAGCTATTGATCTGCGAGGGGGGAAGAAAACCCTTATAATAAAGATCATTCCAAAAAAGTTGATTGGATGGTCTATTGAATCCACTATAGCCAAGGGGAGAAGCATCGGCAAATTCCATGTTAAAATACCAATCGGCGGTATAATTCTCTATGGGCCTAGCGCTTAAGGCGGCATAAAAATCCTGCTCATCGTTATGGACGTATTGCCACCAGCTTCCACTCTCCACTCCCATGTAGCTAAACCGGTAGGCAAGCTTGTCATTGATGGGCGCACCGATATCGAGTCCCCAGATGTAATTCTCGTACATGCCGGTCGTATCGTAGACATAACCCCTAAACTTATCAAAATAGGGCTGCTTGGTCACATAATTGACGATGCCGTTGGAACCTTGGGTCTGCCCGTATACCGCGTTGGCCGGTCCTTCCAAAATATCGAAGGACTCGATCATGTTCCAATTCCAGGGAAGCCCCGCATTACCCATCATGATGTTGGTCAATGAAAGCTCGATGCCGTTGACGTAAGGAACGGCTTGGGTGCCCAGGACGTAAGGGGCATCTGTCATAAAATCCATGACCGATCCAAAGGTCGTGGGATTGACCGTGAGTAGGGCCATGGGATTCATCATGCCCCCCAGGGCATTGACCCCACTGGTATACATCAGCTTGTTGTTCACCGGGGTTACCGTCCGGGGGGTGTCCATCACGTTCATGGGGATCCCGTAGACCGATTCGATGTCCGATGAAGTCGGCTGCATGTTGTTGGGTTGGGCATAAACGTTGACCTGGGATATGGTCGTCGTGGGAGGTGGAGGATCATCGTTTTGGGTCGACTTCTTTAACTTGGGAGCTTCCTGCAGAGGAACGGTTCCACTCTCGTTACTTCCCTCTATGATAGAACCCGGAGAGAGAACAGGATCTTGGTAGCTTGCTCCTCCTTGTTGAGCAGGGGAAAAAGAAGGCAATAAAAAATAATTCAAAGCGAGCACAACCCCGCAAAAAAGCTTAAAGAAAAAACATCTTTTCATCCGCCTATCCCTCATTTTCAGTAGCTTTCATAAACTTTTCTCAAGCAAACGGCCCTTTTCCTCGAAACGGCCTTTCTTTTAAAACCAATTGAAACGGCAGAAGAAGCCATGGGAAAACAGTTCTTCTTCCTCCTTATATGCACAGAGAGAAGGACTGAGAAAAAAATTCCCGTAAATTTAAAAAATTTTTTTTTATGCTTTTATAGCCTAAAGGATAGTTCAAGACCATAAAGCCTAACTTAAAAATCCCCCAAGTGGCTACCATGGGTTGGATTGTATGGATTGCATGCACTCTTCCCAAAGGTCGGCAAAGAAAAGAAGGATCCCTTTCCACTTGACGCCATGGAGGATAACGATCTACAGGGTCAATGACGCTGGGATTGTACTTAAGGAAAGATTTTGCAACCGGGTAATAACCGGTTTTTTTCATGCTTGTTGCTAGGGACCTGCACACAAGAGAACTGTTTTCCCGCTCCCCCGATCGATTAAAAATTCCATCCCGGGACTTAAAGAAAGCCGCATTGGCCCCAAGAGTCTTCCCAATCTTGGTCCTCTCCAAGCCAAGCCAAAACCGCATTTTGCCTTTCTCCCCCCCAATTCTTGTGTAAGGAGTACCCTGCTGATCCCATTCCGATGGCCCTATTCCCACGCATCACATCCACTGTTTGTCAAATTCGCCCGACAGGGAAAAAAACATCACCATCTGCCCACCTCCACCCGAGGGAAGACATAGGCAAAGATCAAGCCGAGCTTCCGGGATACAAAGAAGAAAGAGGGATCCAAGCTCATGCCCCTCCCTTTAATCGGTTGTCTATCCTCCCCATGCTTTCCACTCTCCTCCCCAAAAATGAGATACCCGCCTTTGGCTTTCCCTCGGCTAGCGAGGACAATCTTCAGGATTTCGGAATCTTCCAAGCCATTCTAGCATTCTTGCCCTGGTGATCTCTGCTATTCGGCTCCTTGGCAATAAAAACGGCGGTTCAAAGCTCAAAGCATGCGTGTTTGCTGACTAATAGAGTTGAGCTTATCGAAGGACAAAAAATACGGGTTTAAGCCTAAAACCTGTAGGCAACGGTTCCCTGTACCCAGAATGGCAACCCCGCAACGATCTCCTCGGTGTTCGCCTGTCTGCCCCAAACCGTCCCGTTCCCAAAGGGAAACCACAGATGCCGGTTGTCGGTGAGATTGTAGATGTTGATCGAGAAGTTCCACCGGGCAGTAGAAGGATCTAGAGAAGTTCCTCCTTCCTGCTGGGCATGGGAATAAAATAAAAACCAGGGAAAACAATTCAGGGCCAATAAAATCCCCCAAACGAATCGAAAGAAAAACCTTTTCATCCGCTTTTTCTTTGCCTCCTCCAGGGTTACTTAAAAAACAACCCGTTTAGTTTAACGCTCATAATCCGCAACCGATGAAGAACACGAAAGAAGCCAATAACCGCATTGCTTCCACATAAGTTGAGAGATGGGAATGGGAAGAAAAATTCCACGGAATTTAAGAGACATGAGCATTTTCCCTAACAGAAAGGCAGATGAAGCCTTAAGCATTGATTCATCTACAATGGGAACGAAAGCTAAATTGACCCACACCGCCCTTTCTCAAAAAAAGCGCGCCGTGAACAAAAAGGATCCTTGAGGGTTTCATTGCTTGGTCTATCCACCACGGCATTCATGGTTTCATAATTTTTAGATAGATGATGAGATTAAGGTTTTTTGACCTTAGTTGTGCTCACTCCTTGGCATGGACTATAGCCTGGCACCCCAATGGATTAGCTACTACCCCCTGTTGCCTACCACGGGTCTTAAACCCGAGGGGATAAAGGATCTTTTCACCTCGAATATCGATTCGGGCCGCATTCCACCGGCTATGGATCAAATCCCGGCTTTCCAGCCAAGGGATAAGGAAGCAATCGCCGATCCCAACGACCTGGGGATAGGTCGATCAAAACTCCTTCATGGGAGCTGTGAACGAGGGGGGTCCAGGGTCCCTTCGCCAGCCGAACAGGGAGTACCGATCCGTGAAGTGCTTGTCCTGGCCTCCTCCCAGCTAGCGCAAATAGTTCTCTCAGAGCCACTGTAAGACCGGCAAAAAATCCCCTAGCTTTCAAATGAACCGCAAGAGAAGCTAGCTCCTTTTACCTTCGGTCACCGCTAGCGTTCCTTTACCAGGGACCATCAGTAAAGATGCAAGAATGGGAGATCTTGTATTAGCCTATTGCATCGACCCTTTCCCTAGGCAATGGCACTCCCCTTCCGAACGCACGAGGAGGAAACACACGGTAGTCTAACCCACGGGATAGAAGAGGAAACCCTAGGTAGGCGAGTCCAAGCCCAAAAGTGATCCGAAATTACCCTGGATGACTCAGGGAAAAGGAGAAATCGATATGACCCAGGATCTCAAGCCGCTCCCTTGTGTCGGAATACTGCATGCCCATCACTTTCATACGCAGGGCCATGGCCGAAATTCCTCCCTCGGCTGGTGCGGTGAGAAGCTCCATATTGCCTTGAAAGTTAAGGCAGAAACTAAAGTGGGAATTTGCAACTGCCGTGCAACCGCCCTCAAGCCCAAGCCAGTTGAACTCTCCCGGCGGATTTCCGCGAAGGGCACCTCGATGAGGGCCTGCTGCAAATGCCCTTGGGATGGAAACATCCCATCGATTAGGCGGTTTTCTGTCTTTTTCTATTTAAAGGGATTCTTGACCTATCCATCCCTGGAGATTACCGATGATGATGACAAGAAACATATTTTTATGTTACCCGTAATTCCATGGACGGTCCCGATCGGTTCCGCGTTCTCCCGACCCATTCCTTCGATGTCATCGTCATCGGTGCCGGAACCGGCGGGCTGACCGCAGCGGCCCTGCTCTCTCAAAGAGCAAAACGTGTGCTTGTGCTCGACCAGCACTCGGTCCCCGGTGGGAATGCCACGGTCTTTTCGCGAAAGGCATACCGGTTCGACGTGGGTCTCCACTACCTCGGAGGGTGCCATCCCAATGGCCTTATCCCCCGCATCCTCCGGGCGGCGGGTGCAGAACCCGTCATCTTCGAAGAGATGGATCCCGACGGCTACGACATTCTCATTTTCCCCGACTTCGTTTTCCGGGTTCCAAAGGGAATCGAGGTTTTTCGGGAACGGCTGCAAAAAACCTTTCCCGAAGAACGGCGGGGGATTGACCGCTATTGTGTTCTCCTCCGCTCACTCGAGCAAATCCTCCGTGAACCAGCTCATCCGGTCAAAACCCCCTGGATTCTTTTGCGCTCTCCGCTCCTCCTTTGCTGGGCCAACCGTTCGTTCGGCGACTTCCTTCAAAGCTGTACGACCAATCCCCGGTTGCAGGCCGTCCTTGCCGGTCAACATGGCAACTACGCGCTTCCACCCAGCCGTGCCTCCCTCCTCGTCGGTGCGGGAATCGCCGAGCACTACCTCGAGGGAGCCTACTTTCCCCGCGGCGGGGGCCAAGTCATTTCGGACCGGTTGGCTTCGGCAATCGAGGCGGCGGGCGGGAAAATCCTCCTCAAGAGCCTCGTCCAACAGATCCTGGTGCACAATGGAAGGGCCGTCGGGGTCCGATTCGAAAGCCCTTACCTGGGTTTCCAAGAGGTTCAGGCTCGGTATATTCTTTCCAACGCCGACATCAAGGAAACCTTTTTAAGACTGGTTCCCGATGGTGTCCTCCGCTTACAGACAAAGGAACGAGCCCGCCACTGGGAGATGGCGCCGGCCCTCTTCGTCACCTATCTTGGGGTACGTCGCGAAGCCTTGGGAAACCGACTGACCAGGTCAAACTACTGGATCCATTCGAGTTACGATCACGAGATCCAGTATCGCCAAGCAGCCCGGGGAGAGTTCCCGGAGGCCCCGTCGGTTTACGTCTCGATCGCCTCGCTCAAGGATCCGATGGACGATGCCCATGCACCCAAAGGGATCGTCAACCTCCAGCTCATGGCGGTTGCCCCAAGCCAACCCGAAGCATGGGGACTCTCCGCGGAGGAAATGCATGGTAGCCTTTACCGAAGGAATACCCTCTACCGGAAGCACAAGGAAGCCTTCGGCAAGAGACTCATTGAACTCTCGCGTGCCGTTTTTCCCCGCTTGCATGAGGAGATCGTCTACCAAGAATTCGCAACTCCTCTCACCCATAGCCGCTATACCCTTTCCACGGGGGGAACAGGCTACGGGATCGCTGCCACGCCCAAGCAGTTCTTGTTCGGTCGGCCGGAAGCGAAGACGGAGCTGCCCGGCCTTCTGCTTTGTGGAGCAAGCTGCCGGACGGCGCACGGCATTGCGGGAGTCATGATGTCGGGCTTAAGGGCCGCCTCGGTCATTCTCGGCCCTCGCCTTATCACAGAAACGCTGGGCAAGGCCAACACGATCTCATCTTCCTGAGCTTTGCCCACAGCTTTGACTCCCTTAACCTAGACTTCCATAACCAATGAGGAATAGAAAGGGCTCAAGCCGAGAGCTGTGAACCTGTTTTTTTGGGGTAGTCTTCACCGAAGATCGATTCGGGCTGCGTTCCACCGGTATTGGATCAAATCCCGGCTTTCGGTCCAAAGGAGGAGGAATCCGTCTTCCGTCCCGACAACCCGCGGATGGGTCGCCCAAGTCCCATCCTTGGAGACGGCCTTGGGAGGACTCCAGGAATTCCCCCCGTCAACCGAAAGGCTGGCCACGACACGGGAGGAGCTCGGGCCGGAGTCTTCCCAGGCAGCGCAAAGGGTTTGACCCGCGGCGGCTAGATCCACAAATCTCCCCCTGGGTCCGGCAAGAACTAAAGGAGCACTCCAGTTCCACCCAAGATCGGTACTTTTTAAGAAGTAGAGCCCCGACCGCTCCGGCTTTCCCGTCTGCACCGCGGCACACAGGATAACCTTTTGACCCGAGGAAAGAGCCGCCATCCCCGCACCCCAGTGGGGACAACCCAAAAATTCCCAGTGAAAATCTCCAAGGGGGCCCACTCTTCTCCAACCTTCCCCTCGATCGAAGGAAACCGCAAGGCCCGTATCGCGGGGATGGGCCATCCGGTAAAGCACAAAAAGAGTCGAGCCGACGTTCAAAATGGTATTGGGACAGCAGGTGCAGGTTTCGGGATCAATCGTTCGGTTCGCCGACCATCTCTTTCCCCCATCATCCGAAAAAGCGGCACGGAGACCAACCCGGCCATCCCGTTCATCAAGCCAAACGAGATGACACCTGCCCCCGGGGTCAAAACACAGATCAAGAAATCCATGCCCCCCGTTGGAATCGTTGTCATCCGCGGGATTTTTCCCGCTAAACCAACTCTTCCCCCCGTCGAGGGAATAGGCTATCCCGATCTTCCCCCTGCCCATGTAGCCACTCCCATGACCGGTCCAAGCGATAGTGATCTTCTTTCCCAGGGCGGCGATCTGGGGATCGGCACCCCGGTGCCCGGCGACAGGCGTAAAGTTTGTAGGCAGGTAAACCGGCAGAGAAAAGCTTCTTCCCCCATCAGCCGACCTACAGTAAAGAAGCCTTGGGAGTTGGCCCGAGAGTTCCTCTTCAAGGAGAAGGTGGATGCTCTTCCCATCCCGGTAAACGTCCAATCCCGTCGTTCCCGTCACTTCCGCATGGCGAGGTTGGAAGGAGTTGGGTTTGCCTTGGGAAGCAGAAGCATCCGGCCAACCGAAAAAAAGCAAGGAACAAGTCAAGCTCCAAGCAAGAAAGAAAACCCTTACCAGCTCCATTGGAACCCCCCGTAAAAAGCTTGCAAAAGACCGGGATAAAAAACAGCCTGCGCCGAGGGACCCCCGGAAAGCATCGCGTTGGTCACGGGAGTAGCCGTTGCCGCGTAAATCTCGTTGGTGATGTTCCGGGCATCGAAATATACCGACCAGCCGTGGGCCGATACGTAACCAAGCCGAAATCCAAGAATCGCCCAGGAGGGAACATACAGGGTATCGGCATAATCGACCGGGTAAGGCGTAACCGACGATTCGACGTTTGGGCCGATGTAAAACCCCGATGGATGTTGGTAGAGCAGTTGGGCTTGCAGGTAGTTTACCGGAAACAGGGGAAGCCTATTGTGATCGTAGACAGGATCGTTGGCAAAACGGAAGTTGCTGTACATGAAGTTGACATTCAAAACGAGCCTGTCCGGTTCCTTGTAATCCCCGAGGAACTGGGGAAGAAGCCTTTCGCCCAGGATAAATGTAAAGCCCGTCTCCACCCCTTGGAGTACCGTGGGAGAACCGTTGAAAGGAAAGGCCACGAAGGGAGAGCTTATCGCAGAGGGGTTACTTATTTGGGCGATCACGGCAGCCGGGTAGTAAAGGAGAATCTGGTCGTCCATCCAGTATTGATAAAAGGCGACATCCCACTGGATCCTCTTCCAGGAACCCCGGGTTCCCACGTCAATACCGGTGCCGGTTTCGGCTTGGAGAGGAAACATCGATTGACCCCTTGGGATAATCGAAGCCGCAGGGATCAACTCGTAAAAGTTCGGGGGCTCAAAGACTCGGGTAAAGTTGGTATAGAACTGCACTTCCTTAATCGGCTGGTAAAGCAGGCCAAGCTTGGGATTGATCCCGTAGTAGTCGCGGCTCGAGGAGTTGTTTTGGAAAGCTTGGGGACCGTGTGGACCGAGGGGGACCTGGTTGTATGTTTCGGCACTGCGCAGGGAGTAGTCGAGCTGCATCCCGGCTATAAGCCAAAGCTTTTTCGTCAGCTCGAGGCTTTCCTGCATGTAGAGGGGAACGTTGGTGGCGATAAAGTTGGAGCTTCCCAGGAAAGCCCCTTGGGCCGGTGAAGGAAAATGCATGGCATATACAGTTTCTGCAGCAAACAGCCCCTGCGGGAGAATCCCGATGATATGCGTCTCGGGGAGGCCGAAAAGGGTCGATTTGCCGGTCAACTGGATGGGCAAGGCAAAGTCGTTGTAGCTTGCATGAAGGAATTGAAAGATCGGGTGCCAAAGCTGTGTATTATCCCAGACGGCTCCCAGGATAAGCGTCGTATCGGGATCGACCTGGACGGCCGCCCGGTCGGCGACGCGGACCAGGTCAAAGTAGCGGCGAAGGTCCATGAGGGAGAAGGAGGGCGAGCAGAAGGTGGGGTTGGCAAACATCTGGTCCAGGGTAAGGGTACTGGTCAGCTTCTCGCGCTGGTTCACGTAAGCAAAATAAACCCGGTTTTCCACGCTTGGACTGATCCGGTAGCCCAAGTTGACGTTCAGCCGAAGGTCGTTCATCGCGGAGTGGGCCCGGAAACCCTCGACGGCAACATCGGAAAGAGAAGCGTAAACATCGGCCTTCCCCATCACCTGTCCCGAGGCAAGCTGGCCCTGCCAAAAACCGTAACTGCCAATCTCAAAGAGGGCGAGGGCCTTCGGAGCGGTATAGCCCGTGTAGGAGGTAAAGTTGATGGCTCCCCCGCGATCAACAGCCCCGAACCTGAGGGCGTCGGCTCCACGCCACACCTGGACATATTGCATCGCCAGCGGGTCGATGTTCGAGAAAGCGAGCATCTGGCCGTCAGCCATGGTCCAGGGTAGGCCATCTTGAAGGACGAGGATCCCAGGCAGGGTCCAAGTCGGCGAATTGAGCCCGGTTCCCCGGATCGAAAGGCGGTAATCGTTGGGTTCTCCCCATGCTTCCTGGATGTAGAGACCCGGCTGGTTGAGGAGGGCATCCCGCATCCCTTGGACCCGGCCCTTGCGGTAACTGCTTGCGGGAATGAAATTGGTAGGCCCCGGCACCTCTTCCATCTCCTCCTTGGCCTTGGCTTCCGAAGGAACGACAAGCGAAGTTTCGTGGGTAGCCTCGACCGTGATTTCTGCGATCTGGGTAGTGTCTAGAGGAACGTCCGAGGAAGGAGCGGAACTGCCGACACTTTGGTTATCCTGTGCCACAGAAGGTTCACTCGGGTCCTGGATACTTCCAGGCTTCTTTAAAGAACTATCTTGGCCCGATTGGCCGGATCCCTTTCCCGGAGATGAAATTTCTTGGGTAGTGCTTGGAACCCCACCCGGAAAGGCCGGGCTTTCTCCAAGTACTAAAAGAACAAGTAGGAATTGAAGAAAGTGAATCCGGGGAAGGATTCTCCCTTTTTCGCTTAAGCAAAGTTGACATGAGGCAAATTTTTTTTGAATGGTCATTTTACGCTGTTATTAATATATTTTATGCCTAAGCTATTTTTGTTTGCCGGAATGACTTTCCAATGGTAACCTAGCCAATCTATCGGCTTCCTAAAGCCTTCCGAATTTATCGGAGGAGCGGCCTCAACCTGTTGTGAAGTAGGTTGTGGGGCATGAACATGAAACCTGAATATGGCCGTTATGGGGGAAAAAGATCGGTATCGTGAGCTGGGCTCTTCAGCTCCGGTCCCTTTTGCATAGAAATGGTGCCCGATTCATTATTACTTTTCTTTATTATAGGACCTGGCGGTACAGCAATATCCAAGGAGCCCTTGGTTCTCAGCCAGGTATGGGAAAAAGAAGGCAATAAAAAATAATTCAAAGCGAGCACAACCCCGCAAAAAAACTTAAAGAAAAAACATCTTTTCATCCGCCTATCCCTCATTTTCAGCAGCTTTCATAAACTTTTCTCAAGCAAACGGCCCTTTTCCTCGAAACCGCCTTTCTTTTAAAACCAATTGAAACGGCAGAAGAAGCCATGGGAAAACAGTTCTTCTTCCTCCTTATATGCACAGAGAGAAGGACTGAGAAAAAAATTCCCGGATATTTAAAAAATTTTTTGAATCCTTGTTTATTCCAAGGCTAAGCTGGAATATTCCTTAAGATTAGATCTACTTTTGGGCTTAAGATTGCTTGAGCTGCAAGACAAGGCTTTTGAAATGTTCTCCACGCTTTTCAAAATTAAGGTAAAGATGGTAGCTGGGAGCGGCGGGAGAAAAAAGACAGCTGTAACCCTTGGGAGTATATCGGCCAGCCAGTTCCACGGCTTCTTCGAGACTTTTGACCAAGAAGAGGTTTTTTTTGAACCCCATTTCTTTCAAGAGAAAACCGATCCGCCAACCGGTCTCGGGAAGGAGGATGAGGGTTTCCAGTTCTTGGACCGTGCAAAGCCTGGCACAGAAAAGCCCTAGATCAACTCCCCTATCCTGTCCCCCCACGATGAGGGTGCGAACGGAAGGAATCGCCTCGATGCCGGCAAGGGTCGCTTCGGGGACGGTCGAGATCGAATCGTTGTAGTAAGAGATGCCCCCAACGGTCGCCACGTATTCAAGCCTATGGGGAAGTCCTCGAAAAGAACTTAGGGCTTCGGATATCGCCTCCGCAGGCATGCCCAGGAGCAAGGCGACCCTTGCGGCAAAAAGGGCATTCTTTTTATTATGCCTGCCGGGAATACCGAGCCGGGAGAGATCAACTTGGCTCCTTCCCTTCCCCTCTACGGGCAGAGGGATACCCGGCATTTTTTCCTGCGACAGGAGGAACAGCTCCAAGGCTTGATCGCCAGGATCGTAGATAAAATAATCTTTTGGAGATTGGAACCGGCCGATGTGGCTTTTGGCCTGGGCATAGGCTTCGAAACTCCCATGGTAGTTGAGATGTTCGTGAAAAAGGTTAAGCCAAAGGGCGATTGCAGGAGAATGCTTGCAATATTCCAACTGGTAAGAAGAAAGCTCCAAGACGGCGATCGCCTTTTCATCGGCAAAGGGAAGAAGATGAAAGGGGGGGATCCCGATATTGCCACCCAGGTAAGCCTTAAAGCCTCCCTCTTTTAAGAGGTGATAAATTAAAGAGCTTGTCGTGCTCTTCCCCTTGGAGCCCGTCACCCCGACCGTTTTCCCCGGCCAAAACGAGAGGAAAATATCCGCCTGGGAAACGATTTTTTCCTTTATGGAAGGATCAAAACCAAGATGGGCCGTTCGAACACCCGGACTTTTAACGATCAGTTCAAACCGATCGATCTGCCTTAATAGTTCTTTCTCCTCGATTTTTATGATCCGGGGATCGTCCAAGGACTGCAAAGCTTGGGGGTCTCTATCGCTGACGGTGAAAAGAGTTCCAGGAATGGAATTCAAGAGAAATTCAACTGTAGCCTTCCCTTCTGCTCCCAATCCCCATAGAACGGTCTTTTTCCCCGAAAAAAAATGGCGCAAAGAATCAATCATCGAAAAGAGCATTTTCTATAACATTCTTCCTAAAAAGCGACAAAAATTTTTGAGAAAGACCATGTTGGGGATTAATCCGGTCATACAGGGCTTGAATAGAGCTTCTTGCCATAAGCAGGTGGGGAAACTGCTTAAAGAGCTTTGCAATCAACAGGGGGGGAGGATTGCCCGCGGCTTTTGCCTTGTGCCAGATCAGGCTTGCCGCAGCCCGGCATTCTTCTTCTGTCCCCAGGCATTCAAAGGGTTTTTCTTCTCCTTCTCCACATAGAGACAAAAGGAGGGCAAAGAGCGATTCTCTTTCCAGGAGGTCCGATCCGAAAACAGCTACGATCCTTTTTGCTTCTACAAACGGCCTTAAGATCAAAAAGCTAAACAAGCATTTTGCACATTGGCCGCACCAGCCCCCGCAAAGCCTATTTTTATTGCAACTTTGAAAGACGGACAACGAACCGGGAATCGCGGAGACAAACCTGGCGATCTGGATTTCACTTAATGGCCTTAAAAGACTAAAATAGCTAAAAGAGGGGCAAAGAGAATTCGACAAGTAACTTTGAAAGTCTTTTTCAAACTCGTAGGACTTCGAATACTGATGGTTAATGCCCCTAGAGGGGATCGTCGGGTAATTGGCGCTGGATTCGTGACTGGCAACGAAATTTTCTTTCTTGTACAGGGCCATGAGCAGGACTCCCATAAAGGCCAACAGGGCCGAAAAGGGAGTATGACCGTTAAGGAAGCCTTTGTTGTTGAGTTCGAGAAGACGACCGTCAATCTGCCTTTCGATCACTACAACCTGCTCTAAAGGATAATCGAAAAACCTTACCGTGTCCCATTGGGCTTTAACGGGATTCAACAAAAAACAGAGGTTATCTCTTTTCTCCCCTTTCATCCACTGCAAGGTCAAAAAAGAATCTTTGCCCCCTCCGACAGGGATCAAGTTGCCCGATAAAGAGGGAATTTCGACAGGGAGAAACGCCTTGGAGGAAAGACATTCCAGCTGGAATAGATCTGGCATGTCCTGCTCGATCCCGTTGCGGAAAAAAAATTCTCCCATCCCCTTTAAATAAAGCTTTCTCCACCACGCCAACTGTCCTGGAGAAAGGGAGGCAGGTTCAATAAGGATTAAGGGAGAGCAGGTTGCTTTCCAGTAGCTAACCAGTTCGATTAACCCGATGTGAAAAAGGAATGGGTCCAGAAATTCTACCGGGGCTTTTTCGACCGCCTTTGCGTACACCTTCAAGGAAGGATGGAAAAAAAGGCCGCTTTGCCTGCCGTTTCCCGTCCAAAATTCATACTCAACAAAAAGATGATCCGCCCTCTTTTCCCTTGAAATACGGCTGAAAACAAACCGCGGGTAACATTTCCTGAGCAGCAAAAAATCTTTTTTCCCTATCCCCGAGGCGACATATTCCATGGTCAATTCTTATTGCAAAAAGAAAAGCCTTTCAACGAAAGGCAAGGTTTGCGGCTTCAAGAACTTCTTTGCTCCCGATATCAAACCATAGACCCGGTAGCTGCCAGACGTAGACATCTTCTCTTCTATAAAGCCACTGGATAAACCGACCGGGCTGATCGGCATTCTTTTCTTCCTTGAGGTAAGCCTTGAGAAAGGTTAACGACGGCTTGGGAAAAAAATAGAGGGCCATGGCTACCCATGTCGTAGGAGGGGTTTGCGGCTTTTCTTCAAAAAAAGTCAGTTTCTTGTTCCGATCGAAATCCACGACCCCATACTTGGAAGCCAAGCTTTTATCCTTGAGATTGTATATCCCTACAACCGGTTTATTTTTTGCCTTGCCCTCTTCTACGAAAGAAAGAAGGGAAGCGTTGAAAAGGTTGTCGCTGGCGACAACCACCAAATCATCCCCGATCTTTTTTGTCTCTATGGCAAAATCCATGTCGCCGATCGCTCCCAGCCGATTATTTTCCGTTGTCGAGCCATCGTCCAGGACTTCCAGGGGAAGCTTTTTTACCGCCCCCTGCTGGTAGCGGTTCTTCCATTCCAAGAAATGGGTATAGAACTTGTGATTGGTCACCACGTAGATGGCTTCCAAGGCAGGCAGTTCCAGGAGCTTGTCCGTGATGTAGTCCATGATCGGTTTGCCGGCAACCGGCAAAAGGGCTTTAGGTTGGTTCAACGTCAAAGGATAAAGCCTCGTTGCATAACCGGCGGAAAGCAGTAAAGCTCGCATGTTTTTTCCTCTTGGGTAATTTTTCAATCAACTTTGAAAAATTTTTAAAGCTATTATATAGCCTCTTACCTATCGAAAAAGCAAGTGGGCAGAAAAGACCGGGCAACCTGGTTTAAGATTTCAAAAGTTTCTTGGGCCGTCTTGGCCCTCCACAGGGTCTCCAGGCTATTTTTTATTTTGCCGACGTCTAAAAATTGGATAGCCCTTTTAGTCCTTTGAATGAAGACCGAACCCATGCTCAACCTGTCTATGCCCAAAGCAAGAAAAAAAGGTAAAAGCAAAAGATCGCTGGACATTTCTCCACATATACCGATAGGAATGTTTTTTTTCGCTGCCGCTTCGGCCGCCATCCGGATCAAGAGAAGGATGGAAGGATGAAAAGGTTGGTAGAGATAATCAACATTATTGTTCATCCGGTCAACGGCCAAAGTGTATTGAACGAGGTCGTTGCTGCCAATGCTGAAAAAATCCACTTCCTGGGCAAGGTGCTCGGCAATGAGGCAAGAAGAAGGGGTTTCAATCATGATCCCGCAGGGCAGTTCCCCAAAGGGAAGGCCTTGGGCAGAAAGCTCCGCCTTTGCTTTCTCGATCATCTCTTTTGCAGCAAACACCTCGGAAAGATCCGTTATCATCGGGAACATCACGGCAAGGTTGCCCTCCACCGCTGCCCTTAAAATCGCCCTGAGCTGCGTCTTAAACATCCCCTTTTCTTTCAAGGAAATCCGAATTCCCCTTGCTCCCAGGACCGGGTTCTCTTCCATCCACCTCCAGGGAAGATAGGCTACGACCTTGTCCGCTCCCAAATCAAGGGTCCTAATAATCACCTGGTTAGGCTTGGCATGCTCCGCAACGGTTTTGTATTGTTGGTACTGCTCTTCTTCGGTAGGAGGACGGTTGGATTTTAAAAAAAGGAACTCCGTCCGGTATAACCCGATCCCATCGGCCCCGTTCTTGAGCATGACCGGTATGTCTTGGGGAAACTCAATGTTGGCCGACACAGTCACCCTTTTGCCATCCAAAGACTCCACCGGGTGGGAAAAAACTTTCTCTTCGTTCCCTTCAAAATAGAGGTAGGATAAAGCCTGTTTTCTCATCGCTTCCCTTTTTTCTTCGGTGGGATTCACGACGAGGATCCCCTTGGATCCATCGACAAGAACGGTCTGCCCGTTGACGACGTTTTCCAAGAGGCCCTGCACCCCAACGATAGCCGGAATGCCTTGGGAGCGGGCTAAAATGACCGCATGGGAAGTTCTACTCCCATCCTCGGTCACTATACCCGCTACATGCCTAAGATCAAGGCTGACAAGATCGGACAGCAAAAGCACGTCGGCTATTAATATCTTGGGGGCTTCAAGGACCAGGTTATAACCTTCTTCCCCTTTGAGTTTTTTCAGGACTCTCTTGGCCACGTCCCGGATTTCAATCGCCCTTTCCCTCAGGTATTCATCTTCTCCGATCTTGTTTAAGCCAGCGATAAAGGAGCGGATTATATCTTGGTAAACCGCTTCGACACAGATAAGATCCCGCTGGAGTTTTTCTTTAACAGCCTGTAAAATCATTTCATCTTCCAGGGCAAGGATCTGGACATCAAAAAGGCTTTCTTCCACGGTTAATCCCAGGGAGCTCAGCGAAGCCTTTGCCCTAAGGAGTTCCTCTTTGGTTTGCAGGATGGCCTTTTCGAATCTCTCGAGTTCGCCGGGAAGTTCTGCAGGCAAAATCGTTTTCTGCCTGACAATTTCATGTTCCAACTGCAAAATTAAAGCAGAACCGATGGCAAATCCAGGAGAAGCCGGATAACCCTCCATCGCCGTTTCTTTAAGCCCTGTCATATCCAAGCCGTTTTTAAAAACTCCTCGATCCTTAAGTTGTTTTTTTTTCTGACCGATGCCCTCCCTCAAGAATCTTCGCCGAACTTCGTATTGACCAGCTTTACGAGAGCCTCCACCGCTTCCTTGGCATCCCTGCCCACCGCGGTGATCTTGAGCTTTGAGCCTTTGCTGGCAGCCAAAAGCATGACCCCCATGATGCTCTTCCCATTGACCTCTTCTCCATCCTTCTCTACCCGGATATCCGATTCATACCGATTGGCTATCTTCACGAACATGGCCGCGGGCCGAGCATGAATTCCCAACTTGTTCTGGACGAGCACTTCCGATACCACTAAAGAAGGCTTCGAGGTGGACTCCCCTGCACTACGTTCTTCTGCATTCATTTAAATTTTCCTGCTGTTTTTTCCCGTTATCTTGAGCAATTTTTCGTTGAATTCAGCGGCGGCATTGTATCCCATCGACCTGAGTTTCTGATCCAACGCGGCTACTTCCACAAGCGTAGCCAAGTCCCTTCCCGGCCTAATCGGGATAGTGACATGAGGAACCTTGATGTTAAAGATCTCGTAATAATTTTGACTCAAATTGACCCGTTCTATCTCATCTCCTTTTTCCACCTCTTTAAGCGTGGCCACCATGTCCAATTTTTTCTCGGGACGAATGGCCCGTAATCCAAAAAGAGTGGTGACATCGATGATTCCTATCCCCCTGACCTCCATGTGGAAACGTCCCAGGTCAGGGGCCCTCCCGACCAACTCCCTCCCTTCCAAGCAATAAATAGTGGTAATATCATCAGCAACCAGGGAATATCCCCTTTCTACCAGGGAAAGAACACATTCACTTTTCCCAATACCGCTCGGTCCTTTAATCAGCACTCCAATGCCCTGGATATCCACCATGCTTCCCTGTTCATTGGTACGCGGAGCAAAATCCATTTCCAGGCATATGGTTACCGTATTGATCAACCTCATCGTATGCAACTGGGAAACAAACAGGGGCACTCCCAATAGTTCAGCCTGCTTAACGATAAAAGCAGGGGGAGTCATCCCCCGAGAAATAATCAAGCAGGGAATTTTTTTTAGGAACAGTTGCCTGACCCGTTGCTCGGACTCCTCGGCGGGGAGGCTCCGGAGGTAGGACATCTCTCCCCACCCCACGATCTGGACCCTTTGCTTGGGAAAATAGCGCAAATAGCCTGAAAGTTGCAATCCCGGCCGGTTAATCGAGCCTTCCCGGATCAGCCGATTGAAGCCTTTTTTTCCCGCCACCAACGCCAATTGAAGCAGTTCGCCATGCTGCCTGTAAAACTCTCCGATTGTGATTTTAGGAACATACTTGGCCGATAGACTGCTATTTTGAACATTCATCAAGAATCTAGGCAAACTTCACTTCTAATAAGTATCAAAATTATCTTAAAAAATCATTTTTTTGCGCAATTCTCAAGAGCGGTTTTTATAAAAATTGCTTTTTGTTCGGTCTCCTCGTATTCGGCATAAGGATCGGAATCAAAAGTAATGCCGCTACCCACCCAAAAACGCGCCTTTTTTTCCTCGATCTCTACCAGCCTGATGGACATGGTAAAAGCCGCCCCGGCTGGTTGAAAATAGCCGATCGCCCCTGAATAACTTCCCCGGGGATGGATCTCGAGCTCCCGTATCAGTTCGATCGCCCTTTTTTTAGGAGTACCCGTAACGGATCCCCCGGGAAAATTGGCCAAAAAGGCATCCACTTTATCATACCGAAAAGCTATTATCCCTTCGACCTTGCTGTGCATGTGATAAAGATGGGGGTGGGAGCTCAGCCGCCTTAAATGAGGCACTCTAACCGAACCATAAGCACAAACCTTGCCAAAATCGTTTCTTACCAGGTCCGTTATCATTAAAAGTTCGGCTTTTTCTTTTTCGCTTTGAACAAGATCTAGCAGGTTTCTCCTGTTCTCAGGCCTTCTGTCGGAACGAGGCCTTGTCCCCTTGATCGGCTTGCTTTCCAGTTTGTTGCCCTCGATCCTCAAAAACATCTCCGGACTTGCACAAACAAGGGTCTTTGGCCCATCGTCTATGTAACAGATCCCTTCTAAACCTCTTCCCCCTTCAAGGAAAAACCCAAGCAAGGCCAAAGGGTCGCCTTCCCATGGGCAAGTCATTTCTCTTGCCAGGTTGATCACGTAGATATCCCCCGAAGCTATGTAGTCTTTGGCTTGAAGAACCATCGAGGCATACCTCTCCCTGTCGGTATCGGAAACGAAAACGGGAGGCGCAGAACAAAGGTTTTTGGAGTTTATCTTTTTCTGTACAAAGCCCAGCAACTCCTTTTTTTTCTTAAAGCTTTGGAGCTCGGGATAGAAGCCAAACCAAAAATTTCCATCAAAATCAACATGACCAACAAGCCCCGGGTTATGCTCGGCATCTTGAGGCAGCTCCCTAAGAAGGGATTTAACCTTGGTCCAGCAATGGACGTCTCCCTGGACAGCAAAGAGAGGTTTTTCCCCGTAATAAAAACCACCCTGTTTGTTCCAGCTAGGAACCACCACCATAGGAATAAGTCCTAAGGGCCTTGGCCCAAACTCTTCAACCCCTAGCTCAAGCCCAAAACCCGTTTAAAATGGATCACTCTTTATAAGGTTATCCCAAGCTCAAGAGGATCTAAAAAATCTCTTTGCTTTTTCAAAAAAGCTTTCCTGCTGAGGATGAGTCTTTTGATCGCAGGCTGCAGCAAAAGCCTCCAGTAGGGAACGCTGCGTTGGAGTGAGATGGGTAGGCACCTCTACATGGACCTTGACGAGAAGATCCCCTATGCCATGACCGTGAACATCGGCTATGCCCTTGTTCCGAAGCCTAAAGATTTTCCCGCTTTGCGTCCCAGGCGGAATTTTAAGAACCTCGTGTCCCGTCAAGGTCGGGACCCGGATTTCTCCACCTAACGCGGCCTGGGCAAAACTAATCGGCATCTCGCACATGATGTCGTTGCCCTGGCGGCTGAAGAGTTCATGAGGGCTAACATGAATGACCACGTAGAGATCTCCCGGAGGAGCTCCCGCAATGCCTGATTCTCCATGACCCGATAACCTTAAGCGGTAACCTTCATCGATCCCGGGAGGGATCTTGACCTTTATTTGAGCATTTTGTTTAATGCGGCCTTCCCCATGGCATCGCGGGCAGGGTTTTTCTATCACCACTCCGCTGCCATGGCAGCGGGGACAGGTTTGAGCAAGAGTAAAAAAGCCCTTGGAGGTGCGGATCTGTCCCACCCCGGAACAGACCGGGCAGCTGATCATCCCGGAGCCGGCGGCATAACCTTTTCCTTCGCAAGCCGGACAACTATCCAGCTTCGTAAAGGTAATTTCTTTTTCACAACCCAAGGCGGCCTCTTCAAAACTTATTTTTAAATCGCATCTCAGATCGGCCCCCTTTTGCTGCCTCCTTTTTTTGCCTACTCCTACACCAAAAGCTTCCTCAAAGAGACTGCCAAAAAGACTATCTCCAAAGAAAGTCCCCGAGCCAAAAACCTCCTTGAAAATCTCGAAAGGATCATGGAATCCGGAAGGCCCAGCGGCCGCCCTTTGATCAAATGCAGCATGCCCGTATTGGTCATAAGCAGCCCTTTTTTCCGGGTCGCTCAAGACCTCGTAGGCTTCTCCAATGTCCTTGAACATTTCCTCGGCCTGCTTATCGCCGGGATTCTTGTCCGGATGGTACTTAAGGGCTAATTTCCGATAAGCTTTCTTTATTTCTTCCGCCGACGCTCCCCTGTCGACGCCCAACAGTTCATAGTAATCTTTTTTTATCCTAGCCATGCTCTTCTTTGGTTTTGCATTATCTTTTTATTAAAAAGTATAGTCCGGGGTAGCTCCCCGGCAAAATTACTCTTTATTACCGTTGTTGCTTCCTTCCGGAGGAAGATCATTTTTCTGTTCCGGCTTCTTGGCAAGGTAAACGGCAGCTGCTCTCAAGAGTTTTCCTTTATACATATAGCCTTTCCTGAGTTGCGATGCAACATGGCCCTCCTCGACCTTGTCGGTTTCCACGAACCCAAGGGATTCATGAAAATTCGGATCAAAAGGTTTCCCCACAGCTTCCAGGGGTTCCAACCCTTCTTCTTTTAATATTTGCACAAGTTGAGACAAGACCATCTTCACCCCGGCAATGACCGATTGCACATCTGTAGCCTTTTGAGAAGATTGAACGCCTATTTCGAAATTATCGATCACGGGCAGAAGCGCTTCGAGTATTTTCGCGTTGGCCAACTTGATGGCTTCTTCTTTTTCTTTTGTCATCCTTTTTCTTGCATTGTCCCAATCAGCAAGGGTTCTGAGCAGTTTATCCCGTGTTTCATCGCAGAGTTGGGCTTTTTGCTCGAGCTCGGAGAGAAGTTTCGAACTGATCACGACAAAAGCAGGCTTCTCATTAGAGCCTTTACCGGGCTCTTCTACGGCCTTTTCTTCTTTATTTTTCAATTCCGTCATAAAATTTTCCTCCCGGTGTTCTCCCGTTATTTTTTAACCATGGCCAGCAGGGTTATATCGTCAAAAGGAACATTGTCTTGACAAAAGGAGTTGAGCCTCTCGATCATTGCATCAACAACGTATTGGGGATCTTTATCCGCTAGTTCCCGGACGATGTTTTCCGCCCTCTGCCTGCCAAAAAAGATCCCCTCATTGTTTACGGCTTCAATTAACCCATCGGTAAACAACAGCAAAAAATCACCCTTTTGGATCTTCAACTCGTACTCTTTTACCATTTTGTTGAATATTCGGCCTTCGTCAACGCCCAAACATATCCCGGGAAAGTCGATCTTTTCAATTTTCCCGTTGCGGCAAAAAATAGGCAATTCATGCCCCGCCCGGGCAAAAGTCACCCGGTCCTGCTTTTCATCAACCACCATGTAAATCAAGGAAATAATGGTTCGCCCACAAATTTCAGGATAGAGCAGTTCATTAAGCCTGCAGAGGATATCCGTTGGGGATTGCCACTGCTTGACCAGGCTCCGGATAGCCGTCCTGCACATCGCACTGATAAAAAAGGAAGCCAACCCCTTGGCGGATACATCGCTTAAAACAAAAGCCCAACTGTTTTCCCCGACCCTTATCGAATCATAAAAATCTCCGCTGAAGCGTGAACAGGGAACCGTTTTAGCGGCGATCCGAAAGCCCTGCAGGGAATCTTCTAGCTTGGGGACCCATCCCTTTTGAAACTCTCCCAGAAGCCTTAGGGTTTCCTCCTTGAAGTCCTGTCGAAAATGGCTCAATACGCAATCCGTTTCGATGAAAAAAAGAGCCTGCTTGGTCATCACCTCCTTTATTTTTTTGAGCTGCTCCTCCTCCAGGGCTTTTTCGAAATCGACAAAAAGGGAGCCGATCTCTTTGCCCTCTTTTTGAAGGGTCATAAAAACCGCATCCCTTTCTTTCGTTTCCGCGGGCTCGCCGTGGAGCTTCTCCATCCATTTCTCCTTGGGAATGTTTCCCAGTTGCAAAACCGGCTCCCCCAATCCTTCCCCCGATGGGGGTTTTTGCAGAAAAACAGCGCCCCGGGCAGGAATCCATCCCATGAGCAACCTCAACAGGCCTTGGATGTTCTGCAAAAGAGTGTTGTTGAAGGAAAAATTGCCCAAGTATTCGATAAAAAGCTGGTTCTGCTCTTCAGCCTTTTTCAAACGCAACCGCAAGGAGTTGGCTTGTGCCGTCAAAACAACCCACAACCCTAGGGCAAGAGCAAAAAGGAAAAACAGGGTAACATTAATGACTACCGTCATTAGTAGAAGAATGTCCAATCTCCTCTTTTAAATAATCGACGAGGTCCTGAAATTTCGCCTTGTTTCGCGGATCAAGATCGATTAAAAGTTCGTGGGCTTCCAACATCGTCAGGGAAGTGTCGGCCTTTTTCAAAGACTGTTTGTCCAGGGGGGCAAAATGGTCGATAAAACGGGAGACGTCCCACTGCTCAGAAATATTAAAAATCTTGTCCAAGCCCAAGGTTGCAATCGATTCTTGATTTTTTTTACTCACGTTAACAATTTTCAACTCTCCTTTAATTTCGTTATACTTAATCTGGATACCCGCCAGCGTGCCCAGAAAGGTGCTATCCATGTAGGTACATTGTTGGAGATCGATGACGAGTCTTCGGATGCCGCTACTTAATAACTGGTTGTAAAACAATCTTAAGGAGCTACACTTATCAAAAGACCCCCAGCCGACGACTTTAAGATAACCACAATCTTTAGTCAAGGCATAATAAAGAGTGCCATTTCCCACGTGAGGAATCATATCGAATTTAAAAGCAAAAGTTATAAAAGTTCCTAATGTTTTGAAATAATATAAGTTAAATTGTTTATCATTCCTAATAAACTTATGCAACATCCTTTTCTTTTTTTTATTTGTTTCATCCCCCTTTTTCTTTATAAGCTAAATTTCAGCCTGCCGTAGTCATAAATGGGCAAGGGAGTGGTTGTTTTATCTTTTACCCGCCCTCAAGGCTACTGGTTTCCTTTTTAAATACCTTTTTTTTATGGACATACCCTCTAAACAATCCAAGATCGTCGTCCTCGGCTCGGGAACATCACAGGGAGTCCCCATGATCGGTTGTCCCTGTGCCACCTGCCATTCCCAGGATCCCCGTGATAACCGAACGCGTTGTTCTCTCTATATTACAGATGGGCAGAGCGCCATTCTCATCGATACCCCTCCCGAGTTGCGTATCCAATGCCTAAGAGAAAACATAAGCATGCTTACCGCGGTATTGTTTACGCATTCCCATGCCGATCACATCATGGGATTTGACGACCTGAGAAGATTTTGTGATCTTTCGGGCCAAAAACTGCCCATTTATGGTTCGCAAGAAGTCATGGAAAGCCTGGCCAGGATTTTTCCCTACGCTTTCGATCCCTCCTCGGAAAAGAAGGGCTATCTGAGGGTCCTTCCCCATGTTATCGCACCATACGAATCCTTTTCTATCGGGTCTTTTACCATTACGGCTTTCCCCCTGCCCCATGGGCAGACGACCACCTTCGGTTACCTTTTCGAGAAGGAAGGAGAAAAAATTCTTGCCTACTTGGTTGATTGCAAGAGCGTTCCCCAAAAGACGATCGAAAGATTGTCGGCCGTCGACTATCTTTTCATCGACGGGCTTAGGGATGAGCCCCATCCCACCCACCTCAGCACCTCCGAGGCTGTCGCCATTGCCCGGCAAATCGGGGCAAAGAAGACTTTCCTCACCCACATTACCCATCATAAATCTCACAAAGAAAGAGAAGCCTCTTTGCCTAAAAATGTGCATGTGGGCTACGATGGGCTTGAAATTGCCTTTTGAAATGTTTTTATTAAGTTTTACAACCCGCCCTTTAGGGCATAACCTCAACCTGGCTTTACCCTATGTTCATTGAAACCCATGCTCACTTGGATTTTCCTCAATTTGCCAAGGACCTCGAAGAGGTCGTCGAACGGGCCATGGCTAGCGGTATCGACAAAATCATTACCATCGGGACCAACCTTAAGAGTTCAAGAAAGGCCATCGGGATAGCCGAAAAGATTCCCGCTGTGTGGGCGGCGGTCGGCATCCACCCCTTGGAAGCCCATGAAGCCTCCAAGGATTTCGAAAAAGAACTTCTCGAGCTTCTCGAACATCCCAAGGTGGTCGCCCTTGGGGAAATGGGACTTGATTTTCACAAATTTGATCCTTCCCTGGGCCAAGAGGAAATCGAAGCGAGAAAAAAAAGGCAACGGGAGGTTTTTGAACTTCAACTTTCCCTGGCTGCCCAAGTCCATCTCAACGTGATTATCCACCAACGGGACGCCTTTGAAGAAACCCTCGTTGTGTTGGCTCCTTACAGGGACAAGATCAAGGGGGTATTCCATTGCTTTGTGGGCGATAGCGAAGAGGCAAAAAGAATTTTTGACCAAGGCCATCTGGTCTCATTTACCGGAATTGTGACCTTCCCCAATGCCGCCCAACTG